>NZ_CP095555.1:0-300000 GCF_023078375.1 Roseomonas gilardii subsp. gilardii
GGCCCGGCGACGCCGGGCGGCAAGGCGCTGCTGCGGATGAGCGTGAGCGCGGCGCTGACGCCGGGGCAGATCGACGGCGCCCTGGCGGCGATCATCCGCACGGCCCAGGCGCTGGGGCAGATCGGCACTCCGCTGGCGGCGGAGTAGTGCGGCCGGGCTTGCTGACGGCGCCACGACTGGAACAGGATCAGGGCCTCGCGCGGGCATGGCCTGGCCTGCGGGCCATGCTCCTGTTGCTGGCCGTTGCCCTGCTGGCGCGCGGCTTCTTCTTCGGCAACCCGGTCCTCGAGAGCGACGAGCAGTTCTACCTGCTGGTCGGCGACCGGATGCTGCAGGGCGCCCTGCCCTATCTCGACATCTGGGACCGCAAGCCCGTCGGCCTCTTCCTGATCTATGCGGCGATCCGCGCCCTGGGTGGCGAGGGGATCGTCCAGTACCAGGTGGTGGCGACGCTCTTCGCCACGGCGACCGCCTTCCTGGTCACGCGGATCGGGGCGGAGCTGGGCTCCCGCCGGGGCGGGCTCCTCGCCGGCATGGCCTATCTGCTCTGGCTCGGGGCCTTCGGGGGCGAAGGGGGGCAGGCGCCGGTCTTCTACAATCTCTTCGTCGCGGGCGCCGCCTGGACGGCGCTGCGCGCGGTCGCGCACCCTGGCCTTCCCGCGCGGCTGACCGGGCTGGGGGCGGCGGCGATGCTCCTCACCGGGCTGGCGATGCAGGTGAAGTACACGGCCGTCTTCGAGGGGATGTTCTTCGGCTGCGCACTGCTCTGGGCCGCATGGCGGGCGCGAATGGCGGCTGGATGGCTGTTCCTCGCCGCCCTGGCCTGGATCGCCTGCGCCCTGCTGCCCACGGCGGCGGCCCTGGCGGCCTATGCCGCCATGGGGGAGGCATGGCCCTTCCTCTTCGCCAACTTCCTCTCGATCTTCGAGCGGAACACGGCGGCGCTGGGCTCCTCCCTGCCGCGCCTGCTCGCCATGCTGGGGCTGCTGCTGCCGCTCGGCCTCTGCGCCCTGCTGGGCCTGCGGCTGTCCTGGCGGCACTCGACGATGGCACCGGAGATCCGCCGGGCGACGGGCTTCGTGGCGGGCTGGGCCCTGGTGGCGGTGTCGGGCGTCCTGGCCTTCGGGACCTACTACAACCACTATGCCCTGCCCCTGCTCCTGCCCCTCTCCGTGGCGGCCGCCCCCCTGCTGGGCTGGCCGGAAGCACGGGCCTGGAAAGTGACGGCCGCGGCCGCCCTGCTGCTGGCGGGGGCGGTCGCCACGGCGGTGCCAGGGGTGCTGCACCTCCGTTCGCGGGGCGATGGCCACGAGGTGCGGGCCCTGGTGGCGGCGATGCGGCCCGGGGCGACGCTCTATGTCTTCGACGGCGAAGCGGTGCTCTACCTGCTGTCCCACAGCCCCCTGCCGACGCGCTATGCCTTCCCGACCCATCTGAGCGATCTGCGGGAGGCTGGCGGGATCGGGACCGATCCGGAGGCGGAGCTGCGGCGCGTCCTGGCCTCCCGGCCGGACTATATCGTGACGACGGACATCGCCCGGGGCCGCATCAACCCGGAGGCGCAACGGCTGCTGCAGGAAACCCTGGCCACGGCCTACCGGCCGGTGCGCAGCGTGCGGATCGGGCGGGGCCATCGCCTGCTCTACGCGAAGCTGCCCTGATACGGACGACGGAGTTCCATGGCCTTCCCCGGGATCACACCTCCCGCCGCCCCGACCGAGGCACGGCCCCAGATGCAAACGCCTCTTGCGCACCTGACCCCGCCCGGGCTACAGGAATAAAATCAGCGCATCGCCTTGCCACACCGCCACCCATCCGCAGCCTTCAGGCCGGGCAGTCCCCATTTGCCCAGCAAGGCTCGTCCAGCAGTCGGCAGCCTGCATCCGCCGGGATGGATAAAGGGCTAAAATCCTAAAACTCTAAAAACCCTAAGACGGCACCCACAACGGAGTCCCCCTGCACTCCAGGGCGGGATCACTGAACCGGGCTCAGCGGACGGCGCCGCGCCGCCGCAGCCGCCAGAGCAGCAGGGGCGCCGCGAGGACGGGATGCCGGCGCTGCCAGGGGGTGAGCTCGACCGGCACGCCCGAATGCCGGGCGATCTTGTCGGCGAGATAATCCGGCCCTCCATCGAAGGTGAAGGCCGCTTTCACAAGGCGCGCGATGTTCAGCGCCTTGCCGCCCAGGCGGCGCAGCGCCCAGGCCAGACGCCAGTTCCCGGCGGGGCGGCGGCCGATGCGGTGCAGGGCCGCGGGCAGCACGGCCTCGAACCAGCCGGGAGCCGTGGCGACGATGCTGTCCGGGCGGTTGCCCCGCTCGGCCCGCAATTCGGCGCCATAGGTACGGGCGAAGAGATGGCGCCAGAAGGCCGCAGGCGGGCCGGTGGGTGCGTCCAGCCGCAGGGCCCAGGTCACGGCGGTCTCCACCGCCCGGGCAACGGCGGCTTCGGTGCGGCGGCGGGCCCGGTCGTCGCGGGCATGGACGAGGGTGGTGGGCTGGCAGAAGCGGGCCCAGAGGGTGGTGTCGATCGAGCCCGGCCGCATCCTCCGTTCGAAGGCGCGCTGGGTCATGACCGCGACCTTGGCCCGGAGAGGCCCCTCCGCGCCGTCGCGGCGCCAGTGGAGGACCTGCGGCGGCAGGACGGCGTTGAGGAAGGCGGGAACCGGGCGCCGGTGAAAGGCGAGGTTTCCCACCGTGAGCACGTAGAGGTCCAGCAGCCCCGCCGCCTCCCCCGTCCGGCGGCAGGAGCCATAGAAGAGGATCGCCGCCACCGCATCGCCATGCCGGGCGACGATATCCTCCGCCAGCAGGCGCGCGGCGCGCATGGCCGGGTCCGGGTCCAGCGGGAAAGCCAGTTCCGCCGCGACCAGGGCGGGCAGCCTCTCCGGCGCGGTCATGGAACCGCGAAGGTGACGGTGGCCGGGGCGGTGAGGACGAGCCCCTTCGGGCCGGGTTCGAAGACCTCGCCATCCAGCACGAAGGGCGTATCGAGATGGAGGGCGAGGCAGCCGGCGCGGCCGCTGGCATAGCCGGCCGCCGGCATCCAGGGGCGGGGCCGGCCCCGGCGTGCGGCCCAGAGGGCGGCGGCCAGGCGGCGCGGCGGGGCCGCCACGTCCAGCCAGTGCAGCGGCCCGGCCCCTTCGCCCGAGAAGGGCCAGAGACCGAGCATCAGCCGGTCCAGCGGCGTGGCGAGCACGAGGAAGCGGCGGCCTTCCGGCGCGGGCCGGCCATCCACCGACACGGCCATCGGCGCGCCAGCGCGCAGCGCATGCTCGCGCTGGACGATGCTGCGCAGAACCGTCCCCGCCAGGGCCAGGAAGACGGCCAGCCGGTCATGGATGCCGCGCCCATGCAGCCCCTCATCGGCCATCGTCTTGGCGGCCGTGAAAGCCCCGGCGCCGAACAGGAGGCCGCGCATCGGGGCCTCGTCCAGCCCCGGCCGCGTCACCTCCAGCACCGGAAGCCGGCGCTGGCGCAGCGCGCCGGAGGCCGCGGCGCGCCGCAGGGTGGCGAGGCCACCCTCCCCCGGCCCGGGCGACCCGACGACACGGGCGGCGAGGTTGGTCTTGCCGGTGGCCAGGAGGGCGATGGCCGGGGGGCGCTCGCCGAAGGCCTGCGGCAGGGCGGAAAGCACCTCGCGCAGCGTGCCGTCGCCGCCCTGGACGGCCAGCAGGTCCACCCCCTGCCCGGCGAAATCCGCCAGGGCGGCGCGCAGCCCGGCCGGGGTCGAGGGCGCCGCGCGCGGCAGGCCATCGGCCGCCTCCGCCAGCGCGAAGCGGCCTTCGCGAAGGGCCCGGCTGCGGGGGTTGGTGATGAGGCCGATGCGCCGCGCGCCGTTCATCCCTCGAGCCAGGAACGCAGGGGGCCCCGGCGGCGCGCCAGCCCGGCCTGGAGAGTGACGACGACCTGTTCCAGGCAGCCGAACACGGTCCAGGCGGCGACGGCGAGCATGCCCCAGTCGGGGCGGCCGAACAGGGTGAAGAGGCTGAGGATCAGCAGGTTCGGGTTCCGGCGCGCGATCCACAGGCGGAAGACGCTGTCGAAGCGCCGCCAGACATGGATCTCCATCTTGTAGAGGCCGAGGAAAAGGCCCTCCTGCAGCCGCTGGAGCACGTAGCCGCCGAAGACGATGGCACCCACGGCGACCGGATGCGCCAGGGGCATTCCGACCTGGGACAGGCCATGGATCCAGGCCAGCCACCAGAAGGGCGGGTGGATCAGGTCGATGGCATGGTCGAAGACATTGCCGAGCGGCGTGGAGGTGAGCGTCACCCGCGCCAGCTTGCCATCCACCGTGTCGAGGAAGGTCATGACCCAGGCGGCGAGCAGCCCGGGCAGCCAGGCGCCCGTGGCGAAAAGCCAGAGGGCCACGAAGACCAGGACCAGGCTGGCGAAGGTCACCTGGTTGGGCGTGATGCCCAGGGCGGCGCAGCCGCGCACCACCTGGAAGGCCGGGCGGGGCCAGACATGCTTGGTGATGGCATCGGTGACGCCCTTGTAGGAGCCGCCGAACATCTCCCACTCCACCGCCCGCCGCGTTCCGGCATCGAGGCGCAGGAGATAGGGATTGCCCCGCTTGCGCAGGGCCTTGTTGTAGAGGTCCACGAGATCGGCCGGGCGGGCGGGGACGAGGCCGGCGAAGGCCGGGTCGCCGGCGGGGCGGCCAGCCTGGAGCGCGGCGGCCACGGAAGCCGCTCCGGCGGCCTCCGTCAGATGGGCCGCCACCGGCAGCCCGTCCTCCGGACGGCAAAGAAGCGTGCCGGGGCGGCGCGCCAGCCCCGCGACCAGCGAGGCGTCATAGACATGATCCGCGCGGAGCAGCAGCAGCGGCGCCTGCGGGGCGCTGCCGGTCCAGGGCGCGGCATCGGCGATGCCGGCGCGGACCAGGGCCCGGCGGAGCAGTTCGGAACCCGGCATGCTCCAGACGGGTACGGGGATTCCCCCAGCCAGCGGGCCGCTGGCGCCGGGGCGGGGGACGGGCGAGACTGTGCCGCACCATGTCCTTCAGCCTCGCGCACCTGTCCGACCTGCACCTGCCTGTACCCCCTGGGGCGATCCGCCCGCTCTCGCAACTCGCGGGGAAGCGCTTGCTCGCCTATTTCGCCTGGCGGCGCAAGCGGCGCCGGGCCGTGTCCGCCGCAGCCCTGCTGGCCGATCTGGCGGCGGCTGGGGCGGAGCATCTGGCCATCACCGGGGACCTGACGAACCTCGCCCTGCCCGGGGAATTCGCGGCCGCGCGGGACTGGCTGGCGGCACTCGGCCCACCGGAACGGGTCACCGTGGTGCCGGGCAACCATGACGCCACCGTGCCCCTGCCCTGGGCGAGCGGGATCGGCCACTGGGCGCCCTGGATGGCCGGGGAGGCAACTGGCGCGCCCTTCCCTTTCCTGCGGCGGCGCGGGGCGGTCGCGCTGATCGGGCTGTCCTCGGCGGCGCCGACCCCGCCGGGTTCGGCGGCGGGACGGCTGGGCGCGGCACAGCTCTCGGCGCTGCCCGGGCTGCTGGATGCGGCCGGGCGCGAAGGGCTGTTCCGGATCGTGATGGTCCACCACCCGCCGCTGCCGGGGCCGGGCGGCCGGCGGAAGGCACTGTCGGACAGGGCGGCGCTCTGCGCGGTGCTGGCGCGGCACGGGGCGGAGCTCGTGCTGCATGGGCACCACCACCGGCCGCTGCGGGGGGAGGTTCCGGGGCCCCGGGGGCCGATCCCGGTGCTGGGCCCGCCCCAGGCCCTGGCGGCGGGACATGGCGGGCCGGCCGGCTGGCAGATGCTCCGCATCACGCGGGAGGCGGAGGGCTGGCGCGTGGCGGTCGAACTGCGGATGCAGGACCTGTCGGACGGGGTCTTCCGCGCCGCGCCGGCCACGATCCTGCGGATCAGTAGCGGAGGCGGATGGTCATCCGCGATTCCCCTGGCGGCACGGTGAAGCGGACACTGTCGAAGGACGGCAGGCCGATGGCGGTGGGCGCGTCGTTGGAGAAGCCGTAGCCCTCGGCCGGCAGGCCGAGCAGGTTGCGGTTGAAGTCGTGGTCGTCGTTCTCGTCATGATAGACGGCAATGGCATAGATCCCCGGCGCGGCCAGGGCGAAGCAGGCCTCCGCCGAAGTCGTCCGCAGCGGGACGCGCTGGCGGGCGAGATAGGCATGACTGGCCAGGAAGCGTTCCGGCTTCGGACCATAGACCGTGATGGTGACGTTGCCGGCGACGCGGCGGGCGCCGGTGACGGTGACATGCAGGCGCGGCCCTGCCGGCGCATCGGCGGCGGCGCAGGCGGTCACGCGGGGACCGTCTTCCGGCCGCGCGAGCGCCGGCGGCGCCAAGGCAAGCAATGCCAGCAACGCGGTGCAGCATCGCAGGCTCCGCACCGTCGCGGAGGCCCTGGCGAAGAGCCGGGATCGGGGGTGGCCGTGGCCTGTCTGGCGTCTTCCGGCGACAGGGCGTAGGTGTCTGCGCATGCCCAGTGCCATACCGGATGCCACACCCAATGCCACGCTGGTCAAATTCGGCTACCCCACCACGCTGATCGGCGAAACGCGTCACTGGACCGTGCTGCTGCGCCCGCAGCAGGTCACGCTCGGGGCGCTCGTCCTCGTCTGCCGCGAGGAGGCGACACGCTTCGGCGAAGTGAGCCCCGCGGCTTTCGCGGACCTGCATGCCGCCGTGAGCCGCATCGAGCCCATGCTCCGGGGCTTCGTCGGGTATGAGAAGATCAACTACCTCATGCTGATGATGGTGGATCCGGATGTCCATTTCCATGTCATCCCCCGCTATGCCGGGGTGAGGACGCATCTTGGCCAGTCCTTCCCCGATGCCGGCTGGCCCGGGCCACCGGCGCTCGGCCAGGCGGTGGAGCCGGAGGATGCGGTGCGGGACGATCTGCTGCGCCACCTCCGCGAGAAATGGGCATCCGCGCGGGCGTGAGCGTCCCCATCCAGGCGAAGCCAGCGCGGGCCGGGGCCGCCACCAGGACTGCCCGCCGGCCACCTTCCGGGGGCGGTCTGGTCAGCCGCTACATGCTGCGGCTCCTCGCGCGGCCGCTGGCGGGCACGCTCCTCCTGGTGCTGCCAGCGCTGCTGCTGGAACGTCTGCTGCGGCTCTTCAACCTGCTGGCGGGGGCAGGCAGCCCGGCCGCTTCCATCGCGCAGCTCGTGCTCTACCTGATCCCGCATTACCTGGGGCTGGCGGTGCCGGCGGCGCTGTTCCTGGCGGTCTATGCCGTCGTCTCGCGGCTCAGCCAGAACCACGAGCTGGATGCCCTGCAGGCATCGGGGCTTTCGCTGGCGTGGCTGGCGCGGCCCTTCCTGGCCGTGGGCCTGGCCTGTGCCCTGCTGGGCCTGGCACTCTATGGCTATGTTCAGCCGGTCAGCCGCTATGCCTATCGCGCCGCCCTGAATTCGCTGATCGATGCGGGATGGAACGCGACCCTGGTTCCGGGCGAGTTCGCCCAGATCGGCCAGCGGCTCACGGTCCATGTCGAGCGGCGGGATCCGGAAACGGGCCTCCTGCACGGCATCTTCCTGCACCAGCGGCAGCAGGACGGAACCGACGTGCTGACCACCGCCGCCACGGGGCGGATGCTGCTGAGCATGGAGACCAGCGAGCTGCTGCTGGAATTGCAGGACGGGCGGCAGGTGGCGGTGGACCCGCAGGGACAGGCGCATACGCTGACCTTCTCGGCCTCGGAACAGGCACGCCCCTTCATCCGGCGCCTGCCGATCTTCCGGCTGCGCGGCGCGGATGAGCGGGAGATGACGCTGGACGAGCTCTGGACGGGGGCGGAACAGGCGGATGCGCCCGTGGCCCCGCGCCGCATGGCCGGGGAGCTGCATGCGCGGCTGGTGCGCTCGGCCTCGCTGCTGCTGCTGCCGCTGCTGGCCATGCCCATGGGCCTGGCCGCCAAGCGTTCGCGCCGCTCGGTCGCGATCCTGCTGGGGGCGGTGATCCTCGTGGTCTATCAGCAGGCGCTGCAACTGGCCGGATCCCTCGGCGCCATCGGGCGGATCAACGCGCCGCTGGCGCTGTGGCTGCTGTTCGCGCTGTTCGCCGGCTTCAGCATCCTGGTCTTCCGGCACAGCAACCTGCATCCGGAGGAAGGCCCCTTCGACCGGGTCCTGGCGCGGATGGACGACGCGGCGGCCTGGGCCGGCGGCCTGGTGGCGCGCTGCCTGCCGCGGCGGGCCAGGGCCGCGCGCTGATGCCGCCACGGGTGCTCGCGCGCTACCTGAGCGGGATCTTCCTTGCCCGGGCCACGGCGGTGCTGCTGGGGCTCGCCGCGCTGCTGCAACTGCTGGACCTGCTCGACAAGGCCGGGGATGTGCTGGCCCGTGGCGGGGTGCCGGATATCGGGCGCTACGCCCTGCTGCGCCTGCCCACCACGCTGGGGCAGCTCGTGCCGCTCGCGGTGCTGGTGGGGGCGATCCTGACCTTCCGGCGGCTCGCCGCCTCGCTGGAAATCACCGCCATGCGGGCCACGGGGCTGGGAAGCTGGCGGATCATGGAGGCACTGGTGCCCGCCTGCGCCCTGGCCGCTTGCCTGCAATTCGGCCTCCAGGCGGGCGTGGCGCCGTATAGCGAGCGGGCGCTCGCCGACTGGTGGGACCACCGGGAGGTTCAGGACCGGCCGCTGGCCCTGGACCGCCGGATGTGGCTGCGCGACGGGACGGACATCCTGGCCGCCGATGCGGTCTCGCCCGATGGCACGGCGCTGGCCGGCGTCCTGCTGGTGCGGCGGGACCCGGCGGGACGGATCACGCTGCGGATCGCGGCGGAGGAGGCGCAGCACAGGGCCGGGGGCTGGCGGCTGACCGGGGTGCGGGTGCTGCACCCGGGCGAGGAGCGGGAAACGGCGCTGGCCGGGCTCGACTGGCCGGAAGGGCCTTCCCCCGGGCGATGCGGGCTCTCGCCCGGCCCACCGATGCGCTGAGCCTGTCCGCCCTGTTGCGCGGAAAGGCCGGCGAAGGCCCGGTGAGCCGGGGCCCCGCCTATTTCGGGACGCGGCTCCAGGCAGCGGCGGCGGCGGCGCTGGTGCCCTTCCTGATGCTGCTCCTGGCCATGCCCGCCGCCTTCGGCCTGCCCCGTCAGAATGGCGGCACGCGGCGGGCGGTGGTTGGCCTGGCGCTCGGGCTCGGCTATCTCGTCGCGCAAGGGCTGATGATCGCGATCGGCGAGGCCGGCGGTCTGGGCCCGCTCCCGGCGGCCTGGAGCATGTTGCCCTGCTTCGCCGTCGCGGGGCTCCTCTGCCTCTGGCACGAGGAAGCCTGAAGGCACGTGCGGTCTCGGTGCCAACCCATCTGCCAACCCAAACTGGGCGAGGAGGCGGTTCCATGTACGGTCCCTGGAGGGGCGGACGCAGTTTCGATCTCGGCCGCATGACGCTGCGGGAGCTGGTGGTGGCCTATGCGGCGCATCCTGCGATCCATCTCTACGTGCTGCTGGGCGTGGTCTCGGCCGGGCTTTCGGTGCACTGGGCGGAAGGGGCGCTGCGGCCGGCATTGGCGGTGGCCGCCACGATCCTGGCCTATCCGCTGGCCTGGTACCTGATCCACCGCTTCATCCTGCATTCGCGCTTCCTCTACCGCTCGCCGCTGACGGCGGCGCTGTGGAAGCGCGTGCATTTCGACCACCACCAGGACCCGCACCGGCTGGACGTGCTGTTCGGCGCGCCGGTGACGACCGTGCCGACCATTCTGGCCATCCTGATCCCTGTCGGCTGGCTGATCGGCGGCGCGGCGGGCGCGGCGGCGGCCTGCGCCACAGGCTTCGTGATCACCTGCATCTACGAGTTCTGCCACTGCATCCAGCACCTGAACTTCAAGCCGAAGAGCCGGCTGCTGCGGCGGATGAAGGAGTTGCATCTCGCGCATCATTTCCACCATGAGGGCGGGAATTACGGGATCACCAGCTTCGTCATCGACCGCGCCCTCGGCACCTATTACGGCGAGGTGCGGCAGCGGCCGCGCAGCCCGCATGTCTTCAACCTGGGCTATGACCGGGAGGAGGCCAGGCGCTTCCCCTGGGTGGAGAAGCTGACCGGCGCGCCGCCGCGCGACCGGCCCGCCCGCCCGGATGCCCGTCCGGACAAGGCGGCGTGAGCGCAGCCACCGTACGGGTCCCCTCCCCCATCGAGATCCTCCCCGTCACGGACCGCGCGGGGATGGAGCGTTTCATCCGGCTGCCGCATGCCCTGATGCGGCACGACCCCGCCTGGGTGCCGCCGCTGCTGCTGGAGCGGCGGGAGGCGCTGTCGCCGGCCAAGAATCCCTGGTTCCAGCATGGCGAGGCGGGTTTCTGGATCGCGCGGCGGGACGGGCGGGAGGTCGGGCGCATCAGCGCGCAGGACGACCGGCTGGTGCCGGAGCTGGAAGGCGGCCGGCCGGCGCATTTCGGGCTGCTGGCGGCGGAGGACGATGCCGAGGTGTTCTCGGCACTGCTGGACACCGCGGAGGCATGGGCGCGCGGCCGGGGGCTGCGGCGGATGCTGGGTCCGTTCAGCCTGTCCATCAACGAGGAGACGGGCCTCCTCGTCTCCGGCTTCGACACCCCGCCGATGATGATGATGCCGCATGATCCGCCCTATGCCAGCGCACGGCTGGAGGCGCTGGGCTATGCCAAGGCGCGTGACATGCTCGCCTATGTCAGTCCCGTGGCGGAGGCGTTGCCGCCGGCGGCGGCGCGGGTGGTGGAACGCGGCCTGCCCTCCGGCGTCACCCTGCGGCCGCTGCGGCGCTCTGCCCTGCGGGAGGAGGTCGAGGCGCTGATCGGCATCTTCAACGAGGCCTGGGCGGGAAACTGGGGCTTCGTGCCCTTCACCGCGGCCGAGGTGGCGCATCTGGCCACCGCGCTGAAGCCGCTGCTGAACGAGAGGCTGGTCTGGTTCGCGGAGATGCGGGGCCAGCCCGTCGCCTTCGCCGTCTGCCTGCCGAACCTGAACGAGGCCATCCGGGACCTGTCGGGGCGGCTGCTGCCCTTCGGCTGGGCGAAGCTGCTCTGGCGCCTGAAGGTCGCGGGCGTCTCGACGGCGCGCGTGCCGCTGATGGGGGTGCGGCCGCGGTTGCAGGCCGGGCTGCTGGGGCGCGTGCTGCCGCTCTTCCTGGTGGAGGCCCTGCGGCGGGAGGCACGGGCCCTTGGCATCCGGCGGATCGAGATGTCCTGGGTGCTGGAGGACAACCTGCCCATGCGCCACCTCGCCGAGGTGCTGGGAGCGCGGGCCTACAAGACCTACCGCATCTACGGGAAGCCGCTGTGACGGGGGTCACGGCGCTGGTCCTGGCCGGGCAGAGGCGCGGGACGGACCCGATGGCCGCCGCTGCCGGGGTCTCGCACAAGGCGCTGCTGCCGGTGGCGGGGGTGCCCATGCTGCTGCGCGTGGTCTCGGCGCTGCGCTCGGCGCCCGGCATCGCCCGCATCGTCGTGTCCATCGAGGAGGCGCAGCGGGTGCTGGCCGGGCTGGAGGACGTGATCCTGCGGCCCGCCGCTCCGGGCCCCGCCCTCAGCGCGGCGGCGGTGTTCGAGGAGTTCGGCGCACCGCTCCTGATCACCACGGCGGACCACGCGCTGCTGACACCGGCCATGGTGGCGCATCTGCTGCGGGAGGCGCCTGAGGAAGCATCCGCCGTCGCAGCGCTCGCGCGGCGCGACACGATCCTGGCGGAGTTCCCGGAAACACGGCGCACCTGGTTGCGCTTCCGGGACGGCGATTTCAGCGGCTGCAACCTGTTCCTGCTGGCGCGGCCCGAGGCGGTCCAGGTGCTGCGCTTCTGGCAGCGGCTGGAACAGCAGCGGAAGCGGCCGACGGCCATGGCACGGATGCTGGGGGTCGTCCCGCTGCTGCGCTATGCCCTGGGCTGGATGACGCTGCGGACCGGCCTGGACGCGCTGGGCGCACGATGCGGGACGCCGGTGGCCACGGTGGACATGCCCTTCGGCGCGGCGGCCCTGGATGTGGACAAGCCGGATGATCTGGCCCTGGTGGAGGCCCGTCTCGGCGCGGCGGAACGGCAGCCCGCTCCCCGGCCGGGCTGACGGCCTCACGGAGCCCAGGCACGCCGCAGGATCGTTTCCGCGCGGCGTATGACGGGGGGGTCCACCATCCGGCCGCCGATCTGGAAGGCGCCGCGCCCCGCGCGCCGGGCCTCCGCCTCCCCTGCCAGGACGCGGCGCGCCCAGTCGATCTCCTGCGGGCCGGGCGAGAATTCCCTGTTCAGCACCGCCACCTGCGCCGGATGGATTGCCAGGGCGCCCAGGAAACCCAGGCGCCGGGCCGCGCGCACGGTTTTCCCAAAAGCCTCCAGATCCGTGAAGGCGCCGATGCTGTCCACGAAGCCCAGCGGCACGATGCCGGCCGCCCGCGCGGCGCAAAGGACGGCGAAGTTCGGGGCCAGCAGGGTTTCGGGTTCCGCCACGCCACCGAGCGCCGCCGCGAAATCCTCCGGCCCCAGGGTCATCGCGGCGACGCGGGGATGCGCGGCGGCGATGGCATGGAGATGCGGCATCGCCGCCGGCGTCTCCACCTGCAGCAGCAGGACGATGCCGCCGGGCGGCAGGCCGCGTTCCGCTTCCAGCTCGTCCAGCGCTGCCGCCACCTCGCGCACGAAGCCGGGCTCCTCGACCTTCGGGAGAATGAGGCCGGCCAGCCCCGGCAGGACCGCCGCCTCCAGATCGCGCGCCAGGGCCCGCAGCCCGTGGTTGACGCGTACCATCGCCGCCGCGCCGCCCTGCCCCACACTGGCCAGCGCCGTGGCCAGGCCCGCCCGGGCAGCCTCCTTCTGCCCGGGCGGCACGGCATCCTCCAGGTCCAGGATCACCGCATCGGCCCCGCGCTCATGCGCGCGGGCGACGAAACGTTCCACATGCGCCGGCACGAAGAGCAGGGAGCGCCAGGAGGCCGGGTCGTGCCGGTTCTGGGTCATTGCGGTTCGATCCCGGCTTCGCGCGTCAGCGAGATCCAGCGGTCCGCCTCCCGCCGCATCGTCGAGCGGAGCGGTTCCGGCCCGCGCTCCGCCGGGGGTGGAATCTGCACGGCGAGCTCCGTGAAGCGCGTCCGGACCCAGGGGTCGTCCAGCACCTTGTCGAGGGCGGCAGTCAGGACCGTGGTCACGTCCCCGGGCGTACCGTGTGGCGCCACCACGGCGTTCCACACGGCGATGTCGAACTGGGGCAACCCGATCTCGGCGGAGGTGGGCGTGTCGGGGAGCTGGGGCAGGCGTCCCTTCACCGTCACGGCCAGTGGCCGCAGCATGTCGTTGCCGACCTGCGGGATGACGGTGAGGGCCTGGTCCACGATGGCATCGGTGACGCCGTTCATCGTGTCCTGCAAGGCGGGGCCGGCGCCGCGATAGGGCACCAGCGTCGCCTGGGAGCCGATGGCGCGGTCCAGCAGCAGCGCCCCGAGATAGGAGACCGAACCCGTCCCGGCCGTGGCGATGGTCATGCGTCCCTTGTTGCGGGCCGCCCAGTCGCGAAAGCCCGCCATGTCCTTCGCCAGATCGGGCCGCAGCGCGAGGACCATCGGATTGGTGCCGTACTGGCCGATGAGGGCGAAGCTTTCCAGGGGCTGGTAGGGAAGGTTGCGGTAGAAGGCGAGGTTCGCCGCCAGTGTCCCGGTATGGCCGAGCCCGATCGTGTAGCCGTCCGGGGCGGCGCGGGCGGTGCGCTGTGATCCGATGATGCCGCCGGCCCCGCCATAGTTCTCGACCGGCACCGGCTGGCCGAGGACGGCCGAAAGCTTCTGCGCCATGACCCGCGCCATGACGTCGGTCGGCCCTCCGGCGGCGAAGGGCACCTGCATGACCACGGGGCGGTTCGGAAAGCGGCCTTCCGCCCGGAGGATGGAAGGGGTGGACAGCATCGCCACGGCGGTGCCCATACCTGACAGAAAGCTCCTGCGCTGCATCCTGTTACGTCTCCCGTTCTGTTGCTGGACTGTTCACTGTTCTTGCGGGGAAGACCCCGTGGCGGGGGACATCACCCCGGTCGTGTCAGCCGATCCGCGCCTCCGCCCGCATCGCCAGCCCGCCCCCGGCATTGGTGGCCCAGAGCGGCACGCGCCCTTCCGCATCGGGCGGTGCGCCATTCAGGTGCAGGGGCGCGCCATCGAAGATCGGCGACACGGCGCGGAAGGTGAAATGCGTCACCCGCGCCTCCGGCCGTTGCCGCCGGAGCAGGTCGAGCAGCAGCGTGGCGATCAGCGGCCCGTGCACGATCAGGCCGGGATAGCCTTCCTCCTCCGTCACATAGGGGCGGTCGTAATGGATGCGGTGGCCGTTGAAGGTCAGCGCGGAATAGCGGAAGAGCAGCACCGGGTCCGGCACCAGGCTGCGCTGCCACGGCCCGGGCGGCGGCGCCTCCGGCGCGGGTTTGACGGCGTTGGCACGGGCATCGCGATAGACGATGTCATGCTCCTCCTCCAGCAGTGCCGGGCCGCCGGCGGTGTCCTCGCGGATCTCGTGCCGCACGGTGACGAAGACCAGCGGGCCGAGCGAGCCCTCCCGCGCCGAGACGGCGGCGATGGTGGAACGGCGCCGGACCGCCATGCCGACCCGTAGCGGCGCATGGAAGACGAGGCGGCTGCCCGCCCACATCCGGCGCGGCAGCGCATGCACCGGCGGAAGGAAACCGCCCCGCGCGGCATGCCCATCCGGTCCCAGCGCCGAATGCGGCTCGCCGGGCAGGAACATGCACCAGTGCGAGAGCGGAGTTGCCGCCTCGCCGGGACGCAGAGGCGGGTCCTCGCGATCCAGCGTGGCGTTCAGCCGGTCCAGGGGGCCGGCGGCGACGAGGTCCAGCCGGTCCTCGGTGCGGCCGATCCAGTCGGCGTAGCGGCCCGTTTCCGCGGTCATGTCCATGCGCTCCTCCCGTCTCAATAGGAGCGCGGCATGCCGAGGACATGCTCGCCGAGATAGGACAGGATCAGGTTGGTGCTGATCGGCGCCACCTGATACAGCCGTGTCTCACGGAACTTGCGCTCGATGTCGTATTCCTCGGCGAAGCCGAAGCCACCATGCGTCTGCACGCAGGCTTCGGCGGCGGCCCAGCTCGCCTCGGCGGCCAGCATCTTGCCCATATTGGCTTCCTCGCCCGGCCGCTCGCCACGCTCGAAGCGTTCCAGCCCGCGCTGCACGATCGCCTCGGCGGCGCGCATCTGGGCGTAGGCGCGGGCGATGGGGAATTGCACGCCCTGGTTCGCGCCGATCGGGCGTCCGAACAGCACGCGCTCCTTCGCGTAGTTAACGGCTTTCTCGATGAACCACTTCGCGTCGCCGATGCATTCCGAAGCGATCAGCAGGCGCTCCGCGTTCATCCCGTCAAGGACGTAGCGGAAGCCCTGGCCCTCCTCGCCCACGAGGTTCTCCGCCGGCACCTCCATGTTGTCGAAGAAGACCTCGCAACTGTTGTGGTTCATCATGGTGCGGATCGGCCGGATGGTGAGCCCGTTGTCGAGCGCCTGCCGCATGTCCACGATAAAGGTGGAAAGCCCCTCGGTCTTCTTCGCCACCTGGTCGCGCGACGTGGTCCGGGCCAGCAGCAGCATGAGATCGGAATGCTCGGCGCGCGAGGTCCAGATCTTCTGGCCGTTGACGATGTAGCGGTCGCCCTCCCGCCGCGCGGTGGTGCGCAGCGCGGTGGTGTCCGTCCCGCTCGTCGGTTCGGTCACGCCGAAGGCCTGCAGGCGCAGCGCCCCGCTCGCGATCCCCGGCAGGTACCCGGCCTTCTGCGCCGCGCTGCCGTGGCGCAGGATCGTGCCCATGATGTACATCTGGGCGTGGCAGGCGGCGCCGTTGCAGCCCTGCCGCTGCACCTCCTCCAGGATCGCGGCGGCGGCGGAAAGGCCGAGCCCGGCGCCGCCATATTCCTCCGGGATCAGCGCGCCGAGATAGCCCGCCTCCGTCAGTGCCTGCACGAACTCCGTCGGATAGCCGCGCACCTCGTCCAGCTTGCGCCAGTACTCGCCGGGAAAGCCAGCGCAGAGCTTGGCGACCTCGGCCCGCAGATCGGCCCAGGATTCGGTGCCGGGCGCGGGGTCCATGGGGTTGGCGATGGTCATTCGGCGCTCCTCCGTTCCAGCTCCCGGGCCGGTCGCGCATCCTGGGGAACCGTGAACTCGGCACGGATCGCCGCGCTGTGTTCGCCGATCGCGGGCACGGGGCCCAGCACCGGCGGATGGCCGTCGCGCAGCGCGGGCGGCGCCACCACCGAGGCCATCCCGCCCGGCACCGCCACGGGCAGGCGCCGGAGCGCCGGGTGTCGTGTCAGGTCGGCGAGTTCGTTGACGAAACCATAGGCCGTGCCCGCCCGGTCCAGCCGCGCCGCGATTTCCGCCCGCGTGGCGGCCGCGAAGCTCCGGGCGACCCGGGCATCGACCGCCGGGCGGTTGGCGACGCGGGCATTGTTGCTGTCGAAGCCGGGCTGCTCCGCAAGGGCCGCTTCGTCCAGGACGGCGTCGCAGAAGCGCGCCCATTCGCGTTCGTTCTGGATGGAGATCAGCACCATCGCCCCATCCGCCGTGGCGAAGGCGCCATAGGGGCAGATCGAGGGATGCGCGAGGCCGACGCGCTGCGGCGCCCGGCCCGTGCCTTCGAAATACAGCAGCGGCACGTTCATCCAGTCTGCCATGCCGTCGAAGAGGCTGACCTCAATGCGCCGCCCCTGCCCCGTGATGCCGCGCGCGATCAGCGCCTCCAGCACCGCCGCATGGGCCGACATGCCGCAGGCCACGTCGCAGACCGAGACGCCGACGCGGCCCGGCCCCGCCGGATGGCCGGTGATCGCGGCCAGCCCGCTTTCCGCCTGGACCAGCAGGTCATAGGCCTTCATCCCGGCATAGGCATGGCCCTGGCCATAGCCGGTGACATCCACGGTGATCAGGCGCGGATGCCGGCGGCGCAGCGCCTCGGAGCCGAAGCCCGCCCGCTCCGCCGCACCCGGGGCGAGATTCTGGATGAAGACATCGGCCTGCGCGATGATCCGGTGCAGCAGCGCCGCGTCCTCGGGCGCCTTGATATCGGCCACGAGGCTCTGCTTGCCGCGGTTCAGCCAGACGAAATAGCTGGAAAGCCCGTGCACGGCGTCGTCATAGCCACGGGCGAAATCGCCTTCCGGCCTTTCGATCTTGATCACCCGCGCGCCGGCATCGGCGAGGCGCGAGCTGCAATAGGGCGCGGCCACGGCCTGTTCCAGCGCCACCACCAGCAGGCCCCGCAACGGTTTCTCCGCATCGGCGGGTGGAGGTGTCGCGGCATCTGCGTCCATTCCGGCTTCCCTGCTCATGGCCCGCGGCCGTTTGCCCGGCGCGGCCCGTTTGCGTGCGGCGGCGAACAGCCAAGGGAATCACGGTGCCAGGCCATGGGTCCCCCTGATCGGACCCGGTGGCAAGACTTCCTCCCTTTGGCCGCTTCCGCGGTTCTGCGAAGGAGGATGGCGCGGAAGAGAATGGCGGTCCAATATATTGATCTTCATGGACCGCCATGGTTTCAGATATGGATCTTCGCCATCTCCGCTATTTCGTCGCCGTGGCCGAGGAGTTGAACTTCACCCGGGCCGCAGCGCGCCTCGGCCTTAACCAGGCACCGCTCAGCCAGCAGATCCAGCAGTTGGAGCGGGAGGCCGGGATGCCGCTCTTCGACCGGCTGCCGCGCGGCGTGGCGCTGACGGCGGCCGGGCGCAGCCTGTTGCGGGACGCGCGGGACATCTTGTCCCGCAGCGAGGAAGCCCTGCTGGCCGCACGGCGGGCCGCACGGGGGCAGACCGGCCGGCTGCGGATCGGCTTCACCTCCTCGGCCGCCTTCAACCCGCTGGTGACGCGCGCCATCCGTGACTATCGCGAGGCCTTTCCGGAGGTGCGGGTGGAACTGGCCGAGGAGAACACGACCCAGATCCTCAAGAGCCTGCGCGCGCAGCACCTGGATGTGGCCTTCATCCGCCCGGCGGCCGGCGAGGCCGCACCGCTGGCGAGCCTGCCGGTCCAGCAGGAGGAGATGCTGTTGGCCATGCCGGCCGGCCACCCCCTGGCGCGGTTCGAGGCGGTCGCGCTGACGGCGCTGCGCGAGGAAGCCTTCATTCTTTATCCGCGCCGCAATGGGCGGGCGCTCTACGATGCCATCCTGAGCGCCTGCGAAGCCGCCGGCTTCACCCCGCAGATCGAGCAGGAGGCGCCGCAGATGGCCTCCACCGTCACGCTGATCGCCTCCGGCATCGGGCTCTCGATCGTTCCAGCCTCCATGGGGCAGCTCCTTGCGCATGGCGTCGCCTATCGCACGCTGCTGCCGCCAGCGCCGCGCGCGCCACTGCATCTCGTCTATCAGGAGGAAAGTGCCCGCGAGGTGACAGGCGCCTTCACGGCACTGGTCCGGTCCATGGCATAGGTGAAGCCTTCATCGCCATCGGTACGGCGAAGGCTTCCATGCCTCAGGGGATATGCCGCAGCCAAGCATCGGAGGAGAACTTCCCTGCAGCGAGCTTCTCGGCCGCCGCATATTCCTCCGGCGTGATCTGCCCGGCTGAGCCGCCGTGCAGCGACACGAAGGTCTCCCGCATCCGCCGGATCACCGCCTCGCGCGGCAGGCCGGTCTGGCTGCGCAGCGGATCGACGCGCTTGACCGCACTCACCGTGCCCTTGTCGCTCAGCTTCTCGCGCCCGATGCGCAGCACCTTCACCATCTTCTCCGCGTCCATGTCATAGGCCATGGTCACGTGGTGCAGGACCGTGCCGGCCGAGAAGCGCTTCTGCGCCGCTCCGCCGATTTTCCCCTTGGAACTGGAGATGTCGTTGAGCGGCTTGTAGAAGGCATCGATGCCGAGGGAGATCAGCGCCTGCAGCACCCAGGCATCGAGGAAAGCGTAGGAGTCGGCGAAGTTCATGTCGCGCACCAGTTCGCCTGGTGCGTAGAGCGAGTAGGTGACGCTGTTGCCTGGCTCCGCCAGCATGGCGCCGCCGCCGGTGACGCGGCGGACGACCTCCACGCCCAGTTCAGTGGCCGCCTCGAGATCCACCTCGTTGCGCAGCGACTGGAAGGCGCCGATGATGATGGCGGGCCGCTCCCATTCCCAGAAACGCAGCGTCGGGCCACGATGGCCGGCGGCAACCTCCTGGGCCAGGACCTCGTCCAGCGCCAGATGCATCGCGGGTGAAACGGGGGGCGCCTCGATGATCTGCCAGTCGTAATCCCGCCAGCCGCCGCGCGACCCGAGGGCGCGGCGCACCGCGATGGCCACGGCCTCGGCACTGAAGCCGATGAGCGCCGCATCCGGTCTCAGGGCTGCGCGGATCGCCGCCGCGATCTGCTCGAACCCTGCTTCAGCCGGCAAGCCCTCCACCGCGCCGCGAATGTCGTCCAGCGCATCGGCTGGTTCGAGGAAGAAGTCGCCGGCGATCTGGACATCGGCGATGCGGCCGTCCCGGACGTCGAGATCGACGACGACGAGCTTGCCGCCCTGTACCTTGTATTCACCGTGCATGTCTCGCGAGACCCGTCCGTCCACCGGGTGCCAGCATGGACCACACGGGCGCACGCGGCCAAGGGGCCAGCGGACCGAACGGGCTTGTCCGGCCCGACGCGAAGCCTTCAAGAAATCTTCACCCCCGGCGAAAGGCCGGATTCTATACCCGTTGCATCATGGGCTACCGGCGATCGGATTCAGGACGATCTGGCCGGGTGCCACTGCTGCCCCGTGTTCCATCTCGGCCAACGCGCCAGCCGGGGCCCTTGAACGAGGATCCACGGATTGCCTGTTTCGACGCTCGTGCCGCGGCTCGCGCGGCTTGCCGCCACCCTGCGAAAGGTTGGTCCCAGTGCATCGGTCTCCTCTGCGCCCGTCTCGTTCCGCCCTCCAGACCCGGCATCCAGCCCGCCTGAGCCGGGCCGTGGGATCGCCAATGCGGGCCTGTTCCTGAAACAGTGGGCGAGCAACCCGCTGCGCATGGGCAGCGTGGTGCCGTCTTCCCCGGCCCTGTGCCAGCGGATCGCCCGGCTGACCCGTGCCGGCGAGGGGGAGATCGTGGTGGAACTCGGCGCCGGAACGGGCGTGGTGTCCCGGGCCCTGCTGGCCCAGGGGCTGGCACCGGAACGACTCACCGTGGTCGAGATCGAGAGCGAAATGGCCCAGCACCTGCGCCGCAAGCTGCCCGGCGCCTGCGTGGTCACGGGCGATGCCTTTGATCTCCCGCGTCTGATCCCGGCCAGCCAGCATGGCCGCGTCGGCACGGTGATCTGCGGCATTCCCCTGGTGCTGCTGCCGCTGGAGCGGCAGCAGCGCTTCGTTCGGGCGGTGGAGGCCGTCGCGCCGGGGCGCGGCTTTCTGCTCTACACCTACTGCATCACCTCGCCCCTGCCCTATCGGCGGCTCGACCTGACGGCCCGGCGGGAGGCATGGACGCCACTGAACCTGCCCCCGGCCAGCGTCTGGCACTACCGGCCGGCCTGAACGGGCATTGCCATCAAAGCTTCGCGAAACCGCAACCGGGGCGTCATCCCCCGGGTGCATCAGGCCGCCCGCATCTGCGGAGATTCGGTTTGCCTGGGGTTCTGATCAGCGGAGTCACGAAGTCCTTCGGCGGGGCCCCGATCCTGTCCGGCGTCTCGCTGGAGATGGCGGAAGGGGAGTTCATCGCCCTGGTGGGGCCGTCCGGCTGCGGCAAGTCCACGCTGATGCGCATCGCCGCGGGGATCGAACAGCCGGATCAGGGGCGTATCGAGATCGCCAACCGCGATGTGACCCGCCGGCGCGCCGCCGACCGCGACGTTGCCATGGTGTTCCAGTCCTATGCGCTCTATCCCCATCTGACCGCCGCGCAGAACATCGCGGTGCCACTGTCCATGCGGCGGATGAACGGCTGGCAGCGCCTGCCCTTCCTGGGGCGTTTCCTGCCAGGAACATCCGAAATCCGGCAGGGTATCCAGGCCGATGTGCAGAAGGCAGGGCGCGCCCTTGGCCTCGCCGGGCTACTTGACCGCAAGCCCGGCCAGCTTTCCGGTGGGCAAAGGCAGCGTGTGGCCCTGGCACGCGCCATGGTGCGGCAACCGAAGCTGTTTCTGATGGATGAGCCGCTGTCCAACCTCGACGCATCGCTGCGGGTCCAGACACGGCGCGAGATCGTGGAGATCCACCGCCGCAGCGGCGCGGCCACGCTCTATGTGACGCATGACCAGTCCGAGGCCCTCACCATGGCCGATCGCGTCGCGGTCATGCTCGGCGGCCGCATCCTGCAGATGGCCACGCCCGAGGCGATCTACAACGATCCCGCCGATCTGCGCGTCGCCACCTTCATCGGCTCGCCCCGCATCAACACCCTGCCGGCCGAGGCGGAGGCGGATGGGATCGTCCGGGTCGCCGGCTTCGCCATCGGGCTGCGCGCCACGCCGGGGCCGCTGACGCTGGCCGTGCGGCCGGAGGACCTGCACCTCACCTCCAATGGCCTGCCGGCCCATGTCGAGGCGATGGAGTTCCTGGGCGAGAGCCTTCTGCTGCATCTGCGTCATCCGGGCAGCGGCTCCTCCTTGACTCTCCGCCGCCTGCCGCCGGAAGGCCGCGCCAGCATTCCCGGTGACGGGCAGGTCTTCCTGGGCTTCGACGCGGGCAAGGCGCTGCTTTTCGACGCCGCCGGTCGGCGCTGCCCTTCCGTGGCGCTGGGGGCGGAACTGGCCCATGTCTGAGGCTGTGCTCACGGCGCCTGTGGCGCAGACGAAAGGGCATGGCGAAGCCCTCGCCGCCTGGTTGCTGAGCCTGCCGGCGGTGATCGCCTATGTGCTGATGATCCTGCTGCCGACCCTGGCGGCCGTGGCCATGGCCTTCACCGACTACGAACTCGGCGTCGAGGGCTTCCACTGGGTCGGGCTCGACAACTTCTCCGAGCTTCTCGCGGATCGCGGCTTCGCCCAGTCGGTCCGCAACACGCTGGTCTATGTCGGGCTGACCACACCGGTCTCCGTGCTGGGAGGGCTGGGGCTGGCCGTGCTGATCGAGTCCGGTCTGCGCGGGCGCGCCTTCTTCCGCGCCGTCTTCTTCCTGCCCGTCGTGTCGCTCGCCGTCGCCATGGCCGCCGCCTGGCAGTACCTGCTGCACCCCACCATCGGCCCACTGAACGCCATGCTGCGTACCATCGGCCTGCCGGGGCCGGCCTGGCTGTCCTCCTCGGACACGGTGCTGCTCTCCCTCGCCGCGATCGGAAGCTGGGAGAATCTGGGTTTCAACATGGTGCTCTTCATGGCGGGCCTGACGGCCATCCCGCGCGAGCTCTATGCCGCCGCCGAGGTGGATGGCGTGCGCTCGGGCTGGGAACGGTTCCGCCTCGTCACCTGGCCGCTGCTTGGTCCCACCACGCTCTTCGTGCTGACCATCACCATGATCCGGGCCCTGACGCGGTCCTTCGACCTCGTGGCCGTGCTGACGCAGGGTGGGCCGAACAAGGCCTCCGCCGTGCTGCTCTACACGCTCTACGAGGAAGGGTTCACCTATTTCCGCCTTGGCTATGCGGCGGCGATCACGCTGGTCTTCCTGGCCATCGTGCTGACGCTGATGTGGCTGCAGACGCACTTCCTGGACAAGCAGGTGCACTATGGCTGAACCGCGCGACACGCCCTTCCTGCGCGACCTGCCGCGCCTCGCCCTGCTGACCCTGCTCGGGCTGCTGGTGCTGATGCCCTATATCTGGATGCTCGCCGCCAGCCTGAAGCCGCTGGACGAGATCTTCCGGGACTCCCTCTCGCTGCTGCCCGAGCGGCTGAACGCGGTGGAGAACTACGGCAAGGTCTTCGAGCGCATCCCCGTCTTCCGTTATCTGTTGAATGGCGTGGTGGTCTGCGGCGCCATCCTGTTCTTCCAGCTCCTCTTCGCCGTTCCGGCAGGCTATGCCCTGGCCAAGCTGCGCTTTCCAGGGCGGGAGGTGCTGTTCGGTGCGGTGATGCTCGGCCTGCTGGTGCCGGTGCAGGCCACCGCCCTGCCGATCTATGTGACGCTCGCCTCGCTGGGCTGGCTGAACACCTATGCCGCGCTGATCGCCCCCTTCACCATCTCGGTCTTCGCGGTCTTCCTGTTCCGGCAGTTCTTCCGCTCCCTGCCGGATGACCTGCTGCATGCCGCCCGGCTCGATGGGATGGGCGAGATGGCCATCGTCTGGCGCATCGTCCTGCCCAATGCCTGGCCGGCCGCGACCGCCTTCGCGATCTTCTCGGTGGTGGCGCACTGGAACGACCTGTTCTGGCCCCTGCTCGTGGTCAGCGGGCCGGACCGCGCCACGCCGGCCCTGGGCGTGCTGTTCTTCCGCTCGGTGGATGCCGGCGATGACTACGGCGCGCTGATGGCCACCGCCGTGGTGATGACAGCCCCCCTGGTGATCGCCTTCCTCCTGGCCCAGCGCCGTTTCGTGGAAGGCATCGCCTCCACGGGGCTCAAGGGCTGACCCCGACAAGAACCGTATCCGGAGATACAGTCATGACCCTCGCCCTCGGGCGCCGCAAGGCGCTGGCCCTGCCGCTCGCCACCCTGGCCGCCCCTCTCGCGGCACCGCGCCTCGCCCGCGCCGCGGAGACGGAGATCACCGTCCACTACGCGCAGCCCTTCATCTACAAGGACAGCTACGACGCGATCATGGCCGAGTTCGCGAAGCGCGAGCCGGGGATCAAGGTCAACTTCATCAACACCCCCAACTACGAGGAAGGCGCGCAGCTCCTGCTGCGCCAGGCCGGCACCAACCAGCTCCCCGATCTCAGCTACCAGGGCTTCAACCGGCTGCGTGTCTTCGCCGAACGTGGCATCGCCCAGGATCTGACGCCTCTGCTGCAGGAAGAGGGCGACCCGGCCAAGGCAGGCTATACGCCGAACATGCTGGCGCTGGGCCGGTTCGGCGGCATCCAGGCGGGGCTGGCCTATGCGGCCTCCAACCCGGTGACCTACTACAATGCCGATCTGGTGCGCCGTGCCGGTGGCGATCCCGAGAATTTCCCGAAGGACTGGAATGGCGTCCTGGAGCTGGCCGGGAAGATCCACCGCCTTGGCGATGGCATCGAGGGTATGTGGTACACCTGGAACGGCGACGACTGGATGTTCTCTGCCCTGCTCTTCGGCGCCGGCGGACGGATGTTGACGCCGGATGAGCGCGACGTGGCCTTCGGCGGGCCGGAAGGGCTGAACGCGCTACGCCTGATCGACCGGATGGTGAAGGAGGGCGGCATGCCGAACCTCACCGCCGCCGCGGCGCGCCAGGCCTTCGGCGCGGGCAAGCTCGGCATGATCTTCCAGACCACGGCCCTGGTGCGCGGTACGGTCAGTTCGGTGGGGGAGAACTTCGCGTTGCGGACCACGGAGATGCCGGTGATCGACGCGCAGAAGGGCCGCCTGCCGACCGGCGGCGCCGCCGGCATGCTGACCGCGAAGGACCCGGCGAAGCGCGCCGCCGCCTGGAAGTTCCTGCGCTTCTCCACCGGCCCCGAGGGGCAGGCGATGATGGTGAAGAACACTGGCTACCTGCCCTGCAACCAGATCGCGATCGACGACCCGCAATACCTGGCGGCCTTCTACAAGGCGAACCCGCTTTTCGTGCCGGCGGTGCGGCAGATCCCGATCTCCGTGCCCTGGTACGCCTTCCCCGGCAGCAACAGCGTGCGCGTGACCCAGACGATGGTGGACAACATCGCCCGGGTGGTGGAACAGAAGGCGACACCGGAGCAGGTCCTCCCGGACATGGTGGCCGAGGTGCGCCGCCTGCTGCCGCGGAAGGGCTGAACCCATGGTGTTCCGTCTCGCGCAGATCAGCGACACGCATCTTTCCCCGCGCCACCCCGTCTTCGACCGCAACTTCGCGGTCGTGGCGGAGCGGCTGCGGGCCGACCGGCCGGATCTCGTGGTCCATACCGGCGACATCTCCGCGCATGGCGAGCTGGGCGGGGAGGCCGGGCAGGCGGAACTGGAGCATGCCTTCGCCCGGCACCAGGAGATGGGGCTCGACTGGCTGGCCATCCCCGGCAACCACGATGTGGGCAACGATCCGGCCATCGCCAAACGCGACGGCGCGGATGCCGAGCGTGTCGGGCGCTGGAACGGCATTTTCGGCGCGGACCGCTTCCTGCGCGATGTGCCGGGCTGGCGGCTGATCGGGCTGAACACCCTCATCACCGCGACCGAGATGGCCGAGGAGCAGTTCGCCTTCCTGGAGGATGCCCTGTCGGGGGCTGGCGGGCGCAGCATCGCGATCTTCCTGCACAAGCCGCTCTGCGAACAGGCGCTGGATGAAGCAGGCCGCAGCTATTGGCATGTGCTGGAAGCGCCGCGCCGCCGGATGGTGGAGATGTTCCGGGCCCATCCCCCGGCCTTCGTTGCCTCCGGCCATGTGCATCAATGGCGTGACCGTGGCCTGTGCGAGGGACTCCGGCAGATCTGGGCTCCGGCGGTCGCCTTCCATGTCGGCGATGCCTGGGCCGACGGCAAACCCTTCGGCGAGAAGGTGCAGGGCTATGTGATGCACGCCCTGCATCCGGATGGCCGGCATGACTACGAGCTGGTCCGGCCGGAAGGCGTCCGGCCGCACGATATCGGCCGCATGCCGGACATCTACGGCGCGTTGCAGCCGGCCGAATAGAACCGGCCGGAGGAAGCCTCAGCGGCGCGGATGCGCCCGCATCGCTGAGGTCATCTCGGAACTGCCGCTGTCGCCGACATCGTAGCTGATGGTCGCCTTGGAGGCGAGGACGACCGGGGCGGAGAACAGCGGCAGCAGCACACGGGCTTCCAGCCCGCGCCGGTTGGCGGCTTGCAGGAAGCCGAGACGCCGCTCCGCATCGGGCTCATGCAGGGCGGCGTCGATCAGCCGGTCAGTGGTCTGCGCCATCCATCCAGATCATCCGCTGGCGGCAAGTCCGGCGATGCGGAGGTCATGACTTCCGGATATGGGATTCGGCATGATCCGGGCGTGAGATGCCGCGGCGCCCCGCCCCTGCCACGGTGCTGGGCGGAACTTCTCGATCCCTGGCGCCGCAGCAGGCATTCTCGCCACCCGACCCAGTGATTCCCGTGTCCCTTCCCATGGACTCTCCACCATGGCGGGAAACGGGGTAGGGCCGGGCCGATGCGCCTGCGTGCCGTCGGTGGGCGGCGCCCGCTGACCTTTCTGGTGGATGGCACCCCGCTGGAAGGGCAGCCGGCCCGGCGGGATGTGGCCTGGGAACCGTCGAGCCCCGGCCTGTACCGCGTTTCCGTGCTGGATGCGGACGGCGCTTCGTCCAGTGCGAGGCTGCGCGTGCGCTGAACTGGAAGATGGCCGGGGGCGGTTCTTCCGGACCACCCCCGGCCCGTCCGGGACTATTCCGCGGCGACGGCGGAATGGCCTGCGGCGTCGCGTGCGGCCACCAGGGCCCGGACGCGCGGAATGAGCTCCCTGCCATACTGGATGGAATCCACCAGCGGGTCGAAGCCGCGGATCAGGAAGGTGGTGATGCCGAGATCGTAGTAGTCCAGCATTGCCTCGGCCACCTGATCCGGCGTGCCGACCAGCGAGGTGGAGTTGCCGGATGCATTGGTCAGGGCGGCGATCCCGGTCCAGAGGCGCTTGTCCAGGCGGCTGCCCTGCGAGGCCGCGGCCAGGAGGCGGCGCGAGCCTTCATTGGGCGGCGCCACCACCCCCGGCCCGCCATGCCGCTCGTTCTGCGGGGCGCGCCGGTCGCCGCCGCTCTCCCTCAGGGCCTTGGCCCGGGCCAGGATGGCGTCGGCCTTGGCCCAGGCCTGTTCCTCGGTCTCGGCGAGGATCGGGCGCAGGGACAGGCTGAAGCGCGGCTGCCGCCCGAACGGCGCGGCCGCGGCACGGATGCGCGCCACGATCTCCCGCACCTGGTCGTAGGTCTCGCCCCAGAGCGCATAGACATCGGCATGCTTGCCGGCCACCGGGACGGCCGCCGCGGAGGCGCCGCCGAAATAGACCGGGATACCCTCCGGCCGCACCGGCCGGACATCGCCGAAGCCCCGCCGCACCTGGTAGTAGCGGCCCTCGTAATCGAAGGGCTGCGGCGAGGTCCATTCCTGGCGAAGGATGTCGAGATACTCGCTGGTACGCGCGTATCGTTCGTCCTTCGTCAGATGGTCGCCATCCTGGGCCAACTCGGCATCGTTGCCGCCGGTGATGATGTGCACCGCCGCGCGGCCGCGCGAGAACTGGTCCAGCGTGGCCAACTGCCGCGCCGCCAGGGTCGGCGCGGTGAAGCCGGGCCGGTGGGCGATCATCAGGCCCAGCCGGTCCGTGACGCTCGCGATGTGCTGGCCGATCAGGATGCTCTCGGCCGAGGTGGAGTGGAAGGCGACCAGGACGCGGTCGAAGCCACCCAGTTCCTGCGCCTTGGCCGAGGCTTCCACGAAATCGATATCCAGGGCCGGACCGCTCCGGCGGATGGTCTCAGACGAATTGAAGTGGCCGACATAGCCGATGAACTCGACGCTCATGCTGGGCTCCCTTCCGGTTCAGCTGGAATAGGCATTGAAGGACGGATCGAAGCTGCGGCGGACATCGACGCCCGCCGGCAGAAGACCCTCGCGCGTGTAGAGATCGACCGTGCGCTGCTGCGCGTCGATGACCTGTTCGTCCACCGGCACGGGCAGGAAGCCCCGGGCATCGAGGGTGCGGCGCGCCACCTCCTCGGTCACGCCGGTCTCGCGGGCCCAGGACTGGGCGTAGCGGTCCAGGTTCCGGTCGCCCCAGCGCAGCGCCTCGGCCCAGAGGCGGAGGAACTCCGCGATCTCGGCCCGCTTCCCGGCAATGGCCGGCTGCGTGGCCGCCTGGAAGCTCAGGCCGCTCATCAGGCCTCGGCCGTCCAGGAGGATGCGCGCCTTGTCCTGCGCCTCGGCGAGGTAGACATACTGCCCCCAGCTCGACCAGGCATCGATCTGGCGGGAAGCGAAGGCGGACTTGGCCTCGGCCGGCGACAGGAAGACGATCTGGACGTCCCGTCGGCCCAGCCCAGCCTGCTCTCTTGCGGCGACAGCAAGGAAATGCCCGACGGAGCCCTTGCCGGTCCCGATCCTCTTGCCCTTGAGGTCGGCGAAGCTCTTGTAGGGAGCGTCGTCATGCACCAGGAGTGCCGTGCTGCGGCCGCTCGAACGCGTGGCGCCGACGGCCCTGATGGGTGCCCCCGCGGCATGGGCGAAGGCGAAGGGCGCATCGCCGATCCCGCCGATATCGATGGCATTGGCGTTCAGCGCCTCCGCCAGAGGCGCGGCCGCGGCGAACTGCGCCCATTCCACGCGCAGCGGGCTGTCGCGCAGGACGCCCGAGGCGAGGATCAGCGACTGGTTGCCGCCTTTCTGATCGCCCACGCGCAGGGTTCCCGTTTCCTGCGCCCTGGCGCGCCCGAGATGCAGGGCAGGCAGGGCGAGCAGGCTGGCGATGGCCGACCTGCGGCCAAGTTGACCGGACATGGCGCTCAATCCAGCAGCTCCGGCTCCTGGGAGAGGATCCAGTCGCGCAAGGGCTGAAAGGACAGCAGGCCACCGCGGGCACTGCCCACCTGGGTCGCGGTCAGGCGCGCGGTCTCGGCCGGAATGGGGCGCGGCGTGCCGGCGGCCTCAGCCAGGAGCTGGGTCCGCGCGGCGTTGTCCATCGCGATGAACCACCAGGCTGCCGCTTCCACCGTGGGCCCCGCCGTCAGGATACCGTGGTTCAGAAGGATCACCGCCTTGTGCGTTCCGAGGGCCTCGGCGATCCGGTCGCCTTCCGAACGGTCGAGCACGACGCCGGTGAAATCGTCGAAGACCGCATGATCCTCGAAGAAGGCGCAGGAATCCTGTGTCAGCGGATCCAGCCTGCGTCCCAGCGAGGCCCATGCCTTGCCGTGGGTGGAATGCGTGTGTGCCGCCGCCACGACATCCGGGCGAGCGGCGTGGATCGCGGCATGGATGGCGAAGGCGGCGCGATTCACCGGCTGGTCGCCGTGGACCACCTCCCCTTGGTGATTCACGCGGATCAGGTCGGAGACCCGGATCCGGCCGAAATGCTGCCCCAGCGGGTTCACCCAGAACTCGTCCGGGAATTCCGGGTCGCGCGCGGTGACGTGCCCGGCCAGGCCCTGGTCGAAGCCCAGGCGCGCGAACAGGCGGAAGGTGACGGCGAGGGATTGCTGGCGGTGCAGCCGCTCCTCCGCGATGCTGCGCCGGGGCGGCCCGTCCCGCAACAGGGCGCCGAAATCGTACCGGGGGCTTCTTGGCAGCGGGCTGATCTGGTTCACGGGAACGGCTTCTCCGGCTGAGTCAGGCGGCATGGCTCCACGATCGCCGCTCGCGATGGCGCGGCGACGCGGTCTTGCGGTCGTTGCGTGGAAGGGCCGGAGCGGTGCTCCGGCTACATACAGATCACGAACAGGCGCCGGCCCGACGAGACGGATGAGCGGGTGCCGATCCCAGGAAATGTCTTCCTCATTCCGGGAAGCCTAGTCGGTGCCGGTGATCGGACCAAGAGAAGCGGTTTTCGAACTTCGCTTTGTACAGGCGACAACGTCATCGCCAAGGACAGGGCGGGGAGGCGTTCCTTTTCTGCTCAGGATGGTTTCCCGCCGAGTATCCGCAGGCGCAGGAGCAACTGCGCGAGATCCTTCTCCGTCCACATGCTTCTCACGCGATCCGAAATCGCCGCCGCATCGGCGAGGCCGGCGGCGGCATCGAGGAACTTCGCGCCGGGATCGGCGACACCGCGCACCTTCGTGGCCGTCCGGCTCAGCCTCCTCCCGTCACGCAGATGCAGATCGACGCGGGCGAAGCGCTTTTCCGGGGCTTCGCCGATCGACGGGACGCCATGGTCCACCTGGCGGCGGATGCGCGGCAGCAGGGCGGCGATATCCGCGCGAAGCGGCCGGTCGGCGAAGGCGGCGAGCCCCAGCCGGCCGTCGAGCAGCGCGACGGCGATGACGTATTCGACGCTGAAGCGGCCATCGAGGCCGGAGCGGGGTTCCGTCACCACCAGAGCCGCCTCGCCACCGGGCGGGAAGGTGATGACGGCCTCCGCCACATCCTCCGCCGTCACGCCATGTTCGGCGATCAGGTCGAGGATGGCGTCGGCCGGCAGGTGGCTGGCGCCGCAGCAGGCATAGGCCTTGAAGGCCAGGCCGGGGGAAAGGATCTCCCATTCCTCACCCCAGCCGGCGACGGCACGTTCCGGCGCGGTGCCGCCGAGGCCCAGGACCTCCAGGAAGCCCAGGCGCCCGTCGAGGAAGGTCCGGTTGCCTTGCAGACCGGCACGGGCCAGCAGCACCGCCAGCACCCCGGCGCGGGCCGCGAGGCCGGCATGCAGCGGCTTGACCTCGCTGGCGAATTGCAGGCGCAGCCCGGCCGCCTGCGTGGCGGCGATGCCCAGCGCATTCGCCGTATCCTCGACGGAAAGGCCCATCAGGTGCGACAGCGCCGCCGCGGCGCCCACCGGTCCCAGCGTCGCGGTGTTGTGGAAGCCGGTCTCGTAGTGGCGCGATCCCATGGCACGGCCGAGCCGCGCCATCGCCTCGATGCCGGTGACATAGGCGGCCAGCAGGGCCTCGGCCCCGGCGCCGCTCTCCTCGGCCAGCGCCAGCAAGGCGGGCAGGATCACCGTGCTGGGATGGCCGCGCACGCCAGCCTGGACATCGTCATAGTCCAGCGCATGGCCGAGCGTGCCGTTCAGCAGCGCTGCGGTCTGCGCATCCAGGCGATCCGGATGGCCGATGACGCTGGCCTGCCCCTGGCCGGCGAGGGGCAGCAGAGCTCGTTTCACCTTGAGGTAGCCGCCATCCTCCAGCCCGCCCACGGCGGCGGCGAGGAAATCGAGCCCGCCGTCCCGGGCCGCGGCGAGAGCGGCTGCCCCCGGCCGGCTGCCGGTGATCAGCGTGGCGTAGCGATGGGTGAGGTCCTGGCTCATCCTGGTCTTCCTCACATCGCCTCGAAGCGGTTGGCGGGGCGCGGCAGGCCAAGATTCTCGCGCAGGGTGCGGCCGGCATATTCGGTGCGGAACAGTCCGCGCCGCTGCAGCACCGGCACGACATGATCGACGAAGAGGTCGAACTGCCCCGGGAACCAGGGTGGCATGATGTTGAAACCGTCCGCTGCCTCACCCTCGAACCATTCCTGCAGGCGGTCCGCGATCTCCTCGGGCGTGCCGCGCACGACGCCATGGCCGCGCGCCATGCCGGCATGCAGGGCGAGTTCGCGCACGGTCATGTTCTCGCGCCGCGCCAGGGCGGTCAGAAGCTCGGCCCGGCTGCGGAGCTGGTCCGAGATCGGCAGGTCCGGCAGCGGCGCGTCGAGGTCGAGGCCGCGCACGTCATGCCCCAGCCGGTCGGAGAGAAGGGCCAGCGCGCCGTTCAGGTCCGTCACCGCGCGCAGGCGGTTGTAGTTCTCCTCGGCCTCCGCACGGTCGCGGCCGATGACCGTGAAGACGCCCGGCATGACGGCGATCGCTTCCGGGGGGCGGCCGTACTGTGCCAGACGGCCCTTGAGGCTGCGGTAGAAAGCCTGCGCCTCGCCGAGATCGCCCTGGGCGGTGAAGACGACATCGGCGGTGCGGGCGGCGAGGTCCTGGCCCGGGCCGGAGGAGCCCGCCTGAATGATGATCGGATGGCCCTGCGGCGGACGGGAGGCGTTCAGCGGCCCGCGCACCGAGAAATGCTTGCCCTTGTGGTCGAGCACATGCATCCGCGCCGGGTCGGCGAAGACGCCGCTCTCCTTGTCCATCCGGATGGCGCCATCGCCCCAGCTGTCCCAGAGCCCCTTGCAGATATCGACGAATTCCTCGGCGATCTCATAGCGGGCATCGTGTTCCGGGTGCGAGCCGCGGGTGAAGTTCGCGGCGGAACGGGCATAGCTGGTCGTCACCACGTTCCAGGCGGCGCGGCCGCCGCTCAGATGATCGAGCGAGGCGAAGACGCGGGCGGTCTGGTAGGGTTCGCCATAGGTGGTGGAGGCGGTGGCGGCGAGGCCGATATGGCTGGTCGTCATCGCCAGGGCCGCGAGCAGGGTCAGCGGCTCGAAGCGCACGACCGTGGAGGGATGCGCGTCGGTGCCGCTGGTCAGCCCATCGGCCAGGAAGAAGATGTCGAAGAGCCCGCGCTCGGCGGTCTTCGCGATGCGCTGGAGAAGGTCGAGATTCTCCGCGCCGGCCTCGGCACCGGGCAGGCGCCAGCCGGAGACGTGGTGGCCGGCGGCCTGGACGAAGACCCCGAGATGCATCTGGCGTGTCACGGTTGGATCAATCCTGATCTTGCCGCGGCGCGGGCTGAAGGGCCCGGCCGGGATCGGTGAAGCATGGGATGGCGCCGCGTTGTGGCGGCACCAGGGGCGGTCAGGCCATGCTGACTCAGATCACGCTGGCCAGGAACTCGGCCGTACGGGCCTGGCGCGGCGCGGCGATGATCTCCCGCGCATCGCCGGACTCGACGATCCTTCCGTCTTCCATGAAGACGAGCTGGTCGGCGACCTCGCGCGCGAAGCCGATCTCATGGGTGACGACGACCATGGTCATGCCGTTGCGCGCCAGGTTCTTCATGACCTGGAGGACCTCTCCCACCAGTTCCGGGTCGAGCGCCGAGGTGGGCTCGTCGAAGAGCATCACGCCGGGGTCCATCGCCAGGGCCCGGGCGATGGCCACGCGCTGCTGCTGCCCGCCTGAAAGGGTCTGGGGCCAGTCGCCGGCGCGGGAGGCGAGGCCGACCTGGGCGAGCAGGGCGCGCGCCTTCTCCTCCGCCTGACGGCGCGGCTGGCCCAGGATCTGCACCGGCGCCTCGGTCAGGTTGCCCAGCACGGTGAGGTGGGGAAAGAGGTTGAAGCTCTGGAAGACCATGCCGACGCGGGCGCGCTGCCGGGCGATCTGCCGCTCGCTCAGCTCGTACAGGCGGCCGCCGCTCAGGCGGTAGCCGATCATCTCGCCACCGATGCGGATGGTGCCGCTGTCCACGCGCTCCAAATGGTTGATGCACCGCAACAAGGTGGACTTGCCGGAGCCCGAGGGGCCGATGATGGCGCAGACCTGTCCCGCCGGGATATGCAGCGTGACATCGTCCAGCACACGGCGCCCGCCGAAGGACTTGCCCACGCCGTCGATCATGACGTCACTGCTCATCGCCGGGCCCTCGCGCCACGGTCGAAGCGGCGTTCGACATATTGCTGCAGGACGGAGAGGACCGACGTCATCACGATGTACCAGAGGGCGGCGACGACCAGCAGCGGGATCACCTCGTAGGTGCGCTCATAGATCACCTGGGCCGAGTAGAGCACGTTCTCCAGCGCGATCACGGAGACGACCGAGGTGGTCTTGAGCAGCGAGATGATCTGGTTGCCGGCCGGCGGCAGCATGGTGCGCATCGCCTGTGGCAGGATGATGCGCCAGGTGGTGCGCAGCGGCGTGAAGCCAAGGGCCCGCGCCGCATCCGTCTGCCCCTGCCCCACCCCGATCATGCCGGCGCGCACGATCTCGCTGGCATAGGCGGCCTCGTGCAGGATGAGGGCGATCAGCGCGGCGCCGAAGGTGCCGATCAGGCTGTTGGTCTGGGCCGACCAGAGCGTGCCGAAGCCCGGCAGGGCGAGGCTGAGAGTCGGATAGAGCGCCGCGATGTTGAACCAGAAGAAGAGCTGCACCAGGGTCGGGACGGAGCGGAAGATCCAGGTGAAGCCCCAGCTGATCGACGCCAGCACCGGATTGCCGGACAGGCGCATGATCGCCAGGGCGACGCCGCCCGCGAAGCCCACCACCGCGGCGATGGCGGTCAGTTCCAGGGTGACCAGCACCCCGGAGAGGATGGAGGGGGCGGTCAGGTTGCGGGCGACGACATCCCACTGCATGCGTGGGTTCTGCGCCAGCGAGAACAGCAACAGGCCCACGGCCAGCAGCGCCACGGCGCCGGTGATCCAGCGCCCGACATGCCGGCGCGGGACCAGCACCGGGCCGGTGGAGGAGCCGGCGGCGGGAGGCAGGACGGTCGCGCTCATCCGCCGCTGGCCGCCTTGCGGGGCGCCTCGAGGATCGCGTCGTTCTGCCGTGCCGCGGTGAGGGCGCCGTAGTCGAGCCCCCACTTCTTCAGGATCGCGAGATAGGTGCCGTCCTGGATCAGCGAGTTCAGCGCCTCCGCCACCAGCGGCGTGAGCGGGCTGTCCTTCTGCAGGCCGATGCCCACGAAATCCCCCGGCACGGTGAAAGTGCCGGCGAGGACGAGCCGGTCCTGCGAGGCCGAGACCATGTAGACGAGCCCTTCATAGGGACCGACGAAACCCGGGATGCGGCCGCTGAGCACCGCCTGCACGCCGGCCGGGCGTCCGGGAAAGAGCGGCACGGTGATGGGCTTCCGGCCCGCCGCCACGCAGGCCTCGCTCTGGCGCAGCAGCACCTCCGCATTCGTGGTGCCGGAGCCCGCGCCGATCGTGTCCCCGCAGAGGCTCATCAGGTCCGTGGCCGGCTTCCCGTCGAAACCGTCCTTCGCCCGCACCAGGCCGAGGCGGTTGTTGTCGAAATAGGAGACGAAATCCACCTGCTTCAGCCGCTCCGGCGTGACGCTCAGATTGGCGAGGGCCGCGTCATAGCGACCGCTGGCGAGACCCGGCACGATGTTGCCGAAGCTGCCGGCATTGACCCAGCGCGGCTCCAGCCCGAGCCGGTGGGCCACTGCGCTCATCACGTCGATCTCCCGCCCCGCCAGGGTGCGGTTGTCCTCGGTGATATAGATGGTGGGCGGGGTGTTGGGGTTGGTGGCGACGGTCAGGATGCCGGCCTGGCGGTACCGCTGCGGCACCTTGGACGCCAGCGCCGGGTCGGGCTTGACCTCGAAGCCGGTCCGGTAGGGAAGGCCGCCTTCGGCAGGCTGCGCATGAACGGCAGGGGCCGCGAGGAAGAGGGCCGCGCCGCAGAGGGCCAGGAAAAGCGTCCGACGTGGGATCATGGATACTCCGGTCTCGATCCCAGGACAGCGGAGATGGCGGCGGGGTCGCCCGGCATGGGATGAAGCGCCGCATGGCTGGTGGCCGGCAACGGATCATCGCGTCGATATGGCGCCACTGCGCCCCTCGGAAGCCTGTGAAGGAGGATCTGGGACAGTCGTTGGGTTGGCGCCGGGTTATAGGCTGTACGGCGCTGGCGTCCACGGCCCTGGCTCCATGGTGAGGGGTCGGAATGGATTTATCTTGGAGTATCCTATTCTATAAGATGCAAAGGGAATGACTTTATCGTTTCGCCGGGGATTTTTAGGTTATTCTTCTATCTTGCTGTCTAGGTCATGCCGCGCGGTGGGCCGGTCCTCCCTGGCCGCGGCGAAGCTGCGGATCGTTCGCCCATTGAACCGGCTCGGTGTGCCGCCCGACCCTGCTTCGCTTGGCTTGCCGCAACCTTGGGGTCCATCGCGGCTTAGTTGTGAAACAGAACCTGTTCCAGGCAGTCCCGGTGTCCCCCCTCCATCCCGGCGCCGTGTGATGTCGCGGGGGGGTCCGGACAGGCGTGAAACCTGGACAAAAGAGCCGATGATGAGTCTCAGCCCCCCGGTCCGCTACACCCCCGCTGTCGAGGAGATCCAACCCGACGAGCAGGATACGATCCGGGGCCTGAACGAGGCCTTCGACACTATCCTGGAGACGACGGCGAAGGATTATGGCCATGCCGTCCGCTCCGTCCACGCCAAGGCTCATGCTGTTCTCGAAGGCAGGATGGCGATTGCCGCCGACCTGCCGCCGGAGTTGGCCCAGGGGCTCTTCGCCAGGCCGGGCGAGCACAAGGTCTATTTGCAGATCTCGACCAATGCAGGCGACATTCTGCCGGACGCGATCTCCCTTCCGCGCGGCATGGCGCTGAAGGTGCTGGATGTGGAGGGCAAGCGCCTGCCCGGCGCCGAGGGCAAAACCCAGGACTTCATCATGGTGAACGGCCCGGTCTTCCAGACGAAGACCGCCAGGCAATTCCTGAGCAATCTGAAAATGCTGGCCAGGACCACCGATCGGCTGGAGGGCACCAAGACGGTCATGTCCTCCGTGCTGCGCGGTGTGAACACCGCGCTGGAGGCCATGGGGATCGAGAGCACCAAGGTCCAGTCGCTGGGCGGCGCGCCCAATGTCGATCCCCTCGGCGAGACCTATTACAGCGTCACGCCGTTCCGCTATGGGGACCACATCGCGAAGTTCAGCCTCGTCCCGGTTGCGCCGGAACTGCTGGCGCTGAAGGGCCAGGAGATCGACGCCACTGGCCGGCCGGATGCGATCCGCGAAACGATACAGGCCGAGATGAAGGGCATCGACGGTGTCTGGGAGTTTCGCGTGCAGCTATGCCGCGATCTGGAGGAGCAGCCGGTCGAGGACCCGACCGTCGAGTGGAATAAGGAGAAGGCGCCCTTCCGGACGGTGGCCACCATCACCGTGCCGCGTCAGGATAGCTGGGATGCCGCGCGCGTGCAGGCTGTGAATGAAGAGATGCATTTCATGGTCTGGACCGGCCTTGCCGCCCATCAGCCGCTGGGCAACATCAACCGGGCCCGGCGTGAAGCCTACAGGCATTCGACCGGGTTCCGCGAACGCTTCAACCGCTGCCCGATCCACGAACCCGGCACCCAGGCGGACACCTGACCATTCCGGAGAGCCGCGCCGCCCCAGGCGGCATGGCCTAGCCGAGCGACGCGATCAGGGCGGCCGTCCGGAGAGCGGCCTCGCGATCGAGATAGCCGGTGCGGACGGTGAAGCGCGCCGTCTCACCCGGTAGCAGGAAGCGGATCTGGCCATTCCGGCGCGCTGCCGCCTGACCCTCCGGATAGCAGGTTGCCGGCAGGGCCAGGGCCACGACCTTCTGGTCCGGATCGTTCAGCACCCAGCGCACGGTCTGTGGGAAATCCGCCGTGGCGTAGGAGACGGCAAAGCCGTCACCCTCCGGCCGCTCCAGCATCAGATGCGTCCGCCCCTCCGCATCGGCGCCGAGGCCATGCAGGTAGAAGACCTGCTCCGGGTCATAACGGCCAGGCTCTGACAACACCTCCATGCGTTCCGGATGCGCGGCCAGCTCGTCGATCAGGGCGAGATAGGCTGGATCGGGCACGACATGCGCCGGGACGGCGCGACGGACCGAGACACGCTCCGGCGTGAAAGGCGCTGCCTGCCGGAAGCGGCCGCCCGGCACGAAGGCGAAGTTGATGTGGCACATGTACATCAGCTCCATCGGCTTCCCGGAGCGGTTCTCCACCGCGAGGCCGATGTCGAAGAGCGTCGCATCCGGCCGCAGGGTCAGCGAGGGATGCGCCAGATAGTGTGCGCCGAAGCCCATGACATGGTCGCGCCGGCTGAGCAGGCGCAGGAAGTGCCCCTCCGCATCCTCGCCGAGCTCCAGCAGAGCGCCGTCCATCGGCGCGCAGGGGAATTCACCATGGGCGGCGTGGCTGTCCTCCGCCGTGGGCACGCCATTGTGCAGCAGCCCGCTGTGGAAGGCGAAGCAGCCATAGGTCTCGGCGATCTGCCTTGCCGGGCGCGGTGCGTCGAAGCCGCTGGCCATGGCGAGCTCCACGCCGTCGAAATTCGCGGACCAGACCATGCCGCCCATCCAAGGCAGGACCACGACCTCGCCACGGGCATTGGCGAGGCGCAGGGCGGCGATGCCAGTGCGGAAGCGGAAGAGGCTGGCGCGCAGCCCCTCCCCGGCCAGGATCTCGCGCTCCGCCGCGCCGGCGAGGCTTTCATGGAGGGGGATGATCGTGGTCATGCTCAACGCACCCGGTTGCGCCAGGCGGCCAGGGCGATCGAGAGCAGCAGGAAGCCGCCCCAGATCAGGTCCACCAGGAAGTTGCTGAAACGCATCATCTGCAGGCCGGAGGACAGCAGCATCAGCGCCAGGAGCGCGAGGCCGACCGCCACCACATTGCCGCGCCCGCCCGCCGGGTTGGTGCCGGCCAGCACGGCGATCAGCACGGCCTGGAGCAGGTAGGAGACGCCGTAGTCGGATTTCGCCGCATTGGTGCGGCCGGATAGCAGAATCCCGGCGAGGCTGGCCAGCACGCCGGTCAGCACATAGGAGAAGAAGACCCGCCGCCCCGTCCGGATTCCGGCGAAGGCCGCGGCCCGCGCATTCGTGCCGATCAGGGCGAGGTCGATGCCGAAGCCCGTACGGGTCAGCAGGAACCAGACCAGGGCCGAGACGACGAGGAAGACGAGAAGCGGCACGGCGATGCCGAGGAGCGTGCCGTTGCCGATCTGCCCCCAGAGAGCCGGGAAGCCCACCACGGCGGGGCCGCCGGTGAGGACGAGGCAGATGCCGGTGAAGACCTGCCCCGTGCCGATGGTGGCGAGGATCGGGGTGATCCGGAGCTTCGTGATCAGGAAGCCGTTCACCGCACCCGCCAGGATGCCTGTGCAGAGGGCGAGCAGCACGCCGAGCCCGACCATCGGCAGGGGAAGGTTCACCAGTTCCGGCCCGCGCGGGGCGCCGACAGCGTGGAAGAAGAGGCCGGCCAGGATGCAGGACAGGTTGGCGATGCCGATCACCGAGAGGTCGATGCCGCCGGTCAGCATGGCCACCATCATGGCGATGGCGAGGAGCCCCAGTTCCGGCGCGACGAAGGTGATGGATTCGAAGACATAGGGACGCAGGAAGCGCTCCGGGTTCAGCACCGCCATGCCGGCGAAGATCAGCACCGTGAGCAGGACGAGCTGCAGCAGGTTGCTGTCGATGCGGAGGCGCTTCGTCAGGCCGTTCATGCGGTGTCCTCCCTCCCGCTCAGGCGATGCGCCGGCGGTCGCGCCAGGCCGTGGCGGCCGTGGCGGCGATCACGATCAGGCCCACGACGACACGCTGCCAGGTGGTGTCCATGCCCAGGATGATCAGGCTGTTGGTGATCACCACCAGGGTCAGCACACCGAGCACCGTGCCGATGACGCTGCCGCGCCCGCCGAAGATGCTGGCGCCGCCGAGCACCACCGCGGCGATGACGTCGAGTTCCAGCCCCACCATGTCGCGTGGGTTGGCCGTCCAGATCATCGCCCCGTGCAGCAGCCCGGCGAAGCCCGCCAGCGCCCCGGCCAGGCCATAGATGAAGAAGGTGATGCGGCGGGTGTTGAAGCCGACGCGCCGCGCCGCTTCCTCGCCGCCGCCCAGTGCGTAGATGCCACGGCCGATCATCGTGTGGCGGAGCATCAGATGCACCAGCAGGGCGATGCCGGCATAGACCAGCACCATGGAGGAGAGCCCGGCCTGGCTGCCATCCGCCTGGGTGACATGCAGGAACTCGCCCCGGGCGAAGCCGATCAGCAGCGGAGGCATCTGGTCGATGTTGATCTGGCTGGTGCCGACCACGCCCAGGATGAAGCCGCGCACGGCCGTGCCGGTGCCGAGCGTGACGATCAGCGGGATCATCCGCAGGTAATGGACGAAGACCGCGTTCACGAGGCCCAGCAGCAGGCCGATGCCCGTCGCCATCAGGAAGGGCAAGACCACCCCGTCGAAGCCCCAGGCGATCATCGCCTTCACCGTCAGGTACATCGCCGCGATGGCGAAGGCGGGAAAGGAGACGTCGATGCCGCCCGAAAGCATGACCATCAGCACGGCGAGCGCCAGGATGCCCGAGATGACGCTGGCCCGCAGCAGCGAGAAGAGGTTGGCCGGCTGCCAGAAGACCGGGTTGACCGTGCCGATCACCAGCACGGCGGCCAGCAGGACGGCGCCGACCATGAATTCCGGGTGGCGGCGCAGCAGGGCGGCGAGGCGGCTCATGCCAGTTCTCCCAGCATCGCGCTCAGCCGCCCTTCGTCGGTCGCCTCGGCGGGCAGGTCAGACACCAGGCGCCCCCGGTGCAGGACGAGGATGCGGTTGCAGTTGTCCACCAGTTCGGGAAGGTCGTCCGAGATCATCAGGACGCCCAGGCCGCGCTCGCGTGCCAGATCGCGGATCTTGCGGTGGATGCCGGCCTTGGAGCCGACATCGACACCCACGGTCGGGCCGTTCAGGATCAGCAGCCTCGGGTCGTTCAGCAGCCAGCGGCCGATCACCACGCGCTGCTGATTGCCGCCGGAGAGCTGCGTCACCGGCCGGTCGCCGGTCGGGGTGGCGATGGCCATCTCGCGGATCGTGGCCGCCGCGTCGCGGGCGGCGGCATCGCGGCGGATCACGCCCCACCGGCTCAGCCGCTCATGCGAGGTGGCGAGGATGTTGCGGTCGATGGTCTGGGTCAGGAAGAGGCCCTCGGTCAGCCGGTCCTCGGGCACATAGGCCACGCCCTCGGCGATGGCCGCCTGCACGCTGTCCAGCCGCACGGGCCTGCCGTTCAGGCGGACCTCCCCGGCATGGCCCGGCTTCATGCCGAACAGCGCCAGGGCCAGTTCCGTACGGCCGGAGCCGAGCAGGCCGGAGATGCCGACGATCTCGCCCGGCATGACGCGCAGGCTGATATCCTGGAGCTGCCCCGGGATGCCGAGGCCGTTGACCTCCAGCACCGGCACCGAGGCCGACCCGGCCCAGCGATAGCCTTCGGTGGCGATGTCCTGCCCGGTCATGGCACGGGTGATGGCGGCCTCGTTGAATTCGGCGATAGGCCCGGCGGCCACGACGCGGCCGCTGCGGATCACCGTCAGGCGCTCGCTGATCTCCAGCATCTCGCGCATCTTGTGGCTGACGAAGAGCACGGCGATGCCACGCGACTGGATATCGCGCACCACGCGGAACAGCGCCTCGACCTCCCGCCCCGTGAGCGCGGTGGTGGGTTCATCCATGATCAGCAGGCGCGGGTCGGACATCAGCGCGCGGGCGATGGCCACGAGTTGCCGGCCCGCGGTCGGCAGGGTTTCCACCAGCGCGTCGAGGTCGAGCTCGACGCCCAGCCGGGCGGTGGCGGCCTCGGCGATGGCGCGCACCCGGCGCCAGGAGACGAGGCTGCGCCGTGCCTGCAGCTCGGTGCTGAGGGCGAGGTTCTCGGCGACCGTGAGGTTCCCGAAGAGCGAGAAATCCTGATAGATCACCTGCACGCCATGGGCGATGGCCGAGCGTGGGGTCATGCTCTCGGCCTTCTGCCCGTCGATCAGAATCTCCCCCTGGTCCGGCTGCCAGACCCCCGAGATCACCTTGATCAGCGTGGACTTGCCGGAGCCGTTCTCACCGGCCAGGCAGTGGATCTCGCCCTGGCCGATGGTCAGGGAAACGTCGTCCAGGGCGCGCACGGCGGCAAAGCTCTTGCCGATATGGCGGAGTTCGATCAGCGGAGCGGTCATGCCCTTCCGTCGCCACAGGCGTCACGAGGGGCCGGAGGCACGGGGCCTCCGGCGGGTTCCAGACCTGGATGCGGCTCAGAAGTTGTACTGGGCCATGTTGTCCTTGGTCACGCCGACCCATCCCTGGCCGACCAGCACGTTGGGCCGCTTGGCATCGGGCACCTGCAGGTTCTCATAACCGGCGAGGCCGAGATTGGTGCCCGCCTTGATGTCCTTCTTCGCCAGCGCCATCACAGCCATCACGTTCATGGCATAGCCGGCCACCGCCGGGTCCCAGAACTGGATGTAGTTGATGTCGCCATTGCGCAGGTACTGCCCGGCGACGGAAACGAGGCCGGTGCCGGAGAAGAAGAGCTTGCCCCTGAGGTTGCGCTCGGCGATCAGCCGCCCGGCACCGGCCGAGGTCGGCATGGGCGCGCCGAGGATGCCCTTCAGGTCCGGATAGGCGGTCAGCACTTCCTTCAGCTTGTTGTAGTCGGTGGTCGCGTCGTCATAGGTCTCGATGCGCTTCGTCACCTCCTGCATCTTCGGGAAGTGCTGCTTCTGGTAGGCGACGGCACCGTCGATCCACTCGTTCTGGGACTGGGAGGTCAGGCTGCCGACGGTGGCGACATACTTGCCCTCGCCGCCCATGTCGCGCGCCAGAACCTCCATCAGCTTGGCGCCGTAGGCGTGATTGTCGAAAGCCTCGATATCGTAATCCGTGTTCTGGAGGTTCGAAGCCTCATGCGAGATCACCACAATGCCCTGGCGGCGGGCCTTCTGCAGCACGGGCTCCACCGCCTCCACCGAGAAGGGCACGATGCAGATCGCGTCCACGCCCTGGGCGATCAGGCTCTCGACCAGCTGCACCTGCGCCGCCGCATCCGCCTGGCTGGGGCCCACCATCCAGGTGTCGTGGCCCTGGTCCTTGCCGAATTGCGTGACGCCGACGCGCATCCGGTCGAACCAGGCGATGCCGTCCACCTTCACCACCGTGGCGATGCTGCGCTTCTTGCCGGCCTTGGCGTTGATGTCGGCGGCCACCTTGCTGGCATCCACCGCCGCGGCCTGCGCGAAGGCCGGGCCGCCGGCGACAGAGGCCAGCAGCCCGCCCGCCGCCATTGCACCAAAATGGCGCCTGCTGATTCCGTTCATCGCTTCCTCTCCTGTTCTCGTTCTTGCGTCAGTAGCCGGTACCGGAGGCCGGCGCGCCCGTGATCAGGGCAACGCCGGAGCTGGCACCGATCCGGTTCGCGCCGGCGGCGATCATCGCCAGCGCCGTATCCCAGTCGCGGATGCCGCCGGACGCCTTCACACCCAGCGCACTCCCCACGGTCTCGCGCATCAGCCGCACATCCTCCACCGTGGCGCCGCCGGTGGAGAAGCCGGTGGAGGTCTTCACGAAATCGGCCTTCGCCTCGGCGGCAAGGCGGCAGGCGGTGCGCTTCTGCTCATCCGTCAGCAGGCAGGTCTCGATGATGACCTTCAGCACCCGTCCTTCGCAGGCCTTGCGCACCGCGGCGATGTCCTCGCGCACGACCTCCAGCCGCCCGTCCCGCAGCGCACCGATATTGATCACCATGTCGATCTCGTCGGCGCCATGATGCACGGCATTCGCTGTCTCGGCGGCCTTGTCCCAGGCGGTCGTGGCCCCCAGCGGAAAGCCGACCACGGAGCAGGTCTTCACCGCGCTGCCGCGCAGAAGCTGGGCCACCAGCGGCACGTTCACCGGGTTGACGCAGACCGAGCAGAACAGGTGCCGGAGCGCCTCCTCGCCATGGCGGCGCAGATCCGCCTCGCCGGCTCCGGGCTGGAGCAGCGTATGGTCGATCAGCGGGGCGAGGTCTTCGGGCCTGCGCGGCAGGGCGGTGTGCTGTGTCGTCACTTCGGCCTCCTTCGGGCCGTCAGAGCGGGCCGGGTTGGTCCCGTATTTGTCAGTCTTCTGAATTTTGTTAAAATCGTCACATCATGGGGTCGGGTGTCAAGACTTCCCCGCGAGGAGAGGGATGATCCAGGGCGACACAGCGGTGGGAGAAGCACGCCGGCAGGACCGGTTGCGGCGCCTCGCCGAGATGTTGCGGCGCAGCGGCCCCTTGCGGCTCGGTGATGCGGCCGCGGCCCTTCACGTCTCCTCCATGACCTTACGGCGGGATCTTTCGCAGTCGCGGCACGGGCTTACCCTCCTGGGAGGACATGTGCTGCTGCAAGGTGGCCCACCCGCCGAGAGCCCCTATGCGCTGGAGCGGGAGCAGGACAGCCATGCCGCCGCCAAGCGCCAGGCCGGGCGCCATGCCGCCGCGCTGGTGGAGGATGGAGATAAGTTGTTCATCGACTGCGGCACCACCACGCCGCACTTGGTGGAAGCCCTGGCACCTGGACTGGCGCTGACCGTGTTCTGCTATGCGCTGAACATCGCGAACCTGCTCAGCCATCGGCCTCGCACCCAGCTCCTGTTGCTCGGCGGGCTGTTCCACCCCGCCTCGGCCAGCTTCGCTTCGGACGAGGTGCTGGCCGGCCTGCGCCGGTCGCGGATCGACAAGGCCTTCGTCTCGGCCGGCGGCGTGGAGGCAGCCCTGGGTGCCTCCTGCTCCCATGCCCATGAGGTGCCGGTGAAGCAGGCGGCCATCGCCAGTGCCCGGCGCGCCATCCTCGTGGTCGATGACAGCAAGCTCGGCGCGCGTAAGCCTGCTGGCTTCGCCCCGCTTTCCGCCTTCGAACGAATCGTCACCAATCCGCCCCGCGAGGCTGCGGCGGCGGACCTTCTACGCCAGGCCGGGGCCCGCCTCGACCTGGCCGAGGGTTGAGCCGGGAGCAGGAGTTTCCGCCATGCAGGAGATCGTCATCGGTGTGGATGTCGGCACCGGCAGTGCCCGTGCCGGCGCCTTCACGCTGGACGGCAGGATGTTGGTCCAGGCGGTGCACCCGATCCGGCTCTGGCGGCCCCGGCCCGATTTCGCGCAGCAGTCCTCGGCGGATATCTGGGCCGCCGTCTGCCGGGCGGTCCGGGAGGTGCTGGCAGGGCGGACGGATCTCCACATTCGTGGCCTCGGCTTCGACGCCACCTGCTCGCTCGTGGTGCTGGATGCCGGTGGCGGGCCGGTCTCCGTCAGCCCTGATGGTGAGGCGGAGCAGGATGTCGTCGTCTGGATGGACCATCGCGCCGCGGCGGAAGCCGAGGCAATCAATGCGGGCTCCCACGAGGTCCTGCGCTATGTCGGCGGCCGCATCTCGCTGGAGATGCAGGTGCCCAAGCTGCTCTGGCTCAAGCACCACCTGCCGGGCTGCTGGCGGCGGGCGGCGCATTTCCTCGACCTGCCGGATTTCCTGACATGGCGCGCCACCGGCAGCCTGACGCGCTCGTTCTGCTCCACCGTCTGCAAATGGACCTATCGCGGCGAGGAAGGGCGCTGGGACGAGGGGTTCTTCCGTGCCGTTGGACTGGAGGATCTGGCCGAGGAGGGCTTCCGCCGCATCGGCACAGCGATCCTGCCAGTCGGCGCCCCCGTGCCGGGCGGGCTCAGCCCAGCGGCCGCCGCCGAGCTGGGATTGCCGCCGGGCACGCCGGTTGGCACCTCGGCGATCGATGCCCATGCCGGTGGTCTGGGGGTGATCGGGGCCGCTCTGGAAGGCGGGGCGCCGGATGCGGAGGCGCTCCGGCACCGCCTCGCCCTGGTGGGCGGCACCTCCTCCTGCCACATGGCAGTGTCGGAGGTGCCGCGCTTCGTTCCGGGGATCTGGGGGCCGTATTTCTCCGCCATGCAGCCCGGCCTGTGGCTGAATGAGGGCGGTCAGTCGGCCACCGGGGCGCTGATCGACCATGTGATCACCGGCCACGCCGCCTATCCTTCCCTCGCCGAGGCGGCGCGGCAGGCGGGGGTGACGGTCTACCAGCGGTTGAACGAGCGCCTCGCCGTGCTGGCGGCCCCCCTGCCCTTCCCCGCTCTGCTGACCGAGGGGCTGCATGTCATGCCGGACTTCCACGGCAACCGCTCGCCCCGTGCCGATGCCTCGCTGCGCGGCATGGTCTCGGGCCTGCGCCTTTCCACGACGGAAGACGACCTGGCGCTGCTCTATCTCGCGACGATCCAGGCCATCGCCTATGGGACACGCCATATCATCGAGGTGCTGAACGCCGAGGGCTATGCCATCGATACCGTGCTGGCCTGTGGCGGCGGCACGAAGAACCCGGTCTTCCTGCGGGAACATGCGGACGCCACCGGATGCCGGATCGTGCTGCCCGGGGAGCCGGAGGCGATCCTGCTGGGCGCCGCCATGCTCGGCGCCGTCGCGGGGAGGGCGCAGGCCGATCTTCCGGCCGCCATGGCGACGATGAGCCGCGCCGGCGGCACCATCGCGCCCTCATCCGGCCCGGTGCAGCAATACCATGCCCGGAAATACGCCGTGTTCCAGCAGATGCATGCCGACCAGCTCCGCTATCGCCGACTCATGTCCGGTTGACGGAGGCAGCACGGGGATCGTCACCGGCGCCCGGTCAACGACACCATGCGGGATCACTCGTGTATCCTGGCTTGCTGTTCCAGTACCGCAAGGAAGGCCTGGGCGGCCGGTGAAAGAGCGCGCTGGGTGGCGGCGTCACACGATCCCTCGCGCTCGACGCCCATGGCAAATGTCTCGCTTCCCTGATGCTGGAACTGGACATCCTGGCCGACGCCAGCCCCTCTTGAGAAGCCGGAGCATGCGGGGCGGCCCGAGGCGTGTGTCTCAGGCCTGTAAGATCCACTCGTGGTCGGGGTCGTTATGGAAGCGCCAGTTCCGCACCGGCCCCGCCATGACGTTCAGGTAGTAGAGGTCGTAACCGTGGATCGTGGCACAAGGGTGGTAGCCCTTGGGCACGAGTGTCAGGTCTCCATCCTCCAGCAGCATGGTCTCGTCCAGGCTGCGGTCATCCGTATAGACCCGCTGGAAGGCGAAGCCCTGTGGAGGGTTGAGCCGGTGGTAGTAGGTTTCCTCCAGGAGGGTCTGCCGTGGCGGATCGTCCTCGTCATGACGGTGTGGCGGGTAGCTGGAGGTGTTGCCGCCGGGGGTGATCACCTCCACCACCAGCAGCCCATCCGCTTCCGCCGTCTCCGGCAGGATGTTGGTGACATGGCGGGTGTTGCTGCCCCTGCCCCGCATCTCCTGCGTCACGTCGTCCGGCGCGATGCGCCGGGCCGCGCGCCTGCCCGCTTCGCCTGGCGCGCTGCAGACGGCCAGCACGGCTTCCTCCGGCCCCTCCCCCACGGCCGTCCAGGGGGCGCCCGCCGGGACATAGACGGAATCCGGCCGGCCCTCGAAGGGCGAGGCCCGCCCCCCGATAACCCCGAAATCCTGCCCCGCGGCGGCGATGCGCGCCTTGCCGGACACAAGGACGAGGCAGGCCTCGCGCTCCGGCTCGCCACCCGCCGCCTCGGCCCCGGGCCGCAGCCGGTGAAGGTCGAAGCCGACATAGGTCCAGCCGGCAGTTTCGGGCGTCACATGGAGCACGCGGCCGGAATTTCCCTGCGGCCGCAGGCGCAATCTGGACATGCCTTGCCTCCCTCGTTTCAAGCGGCGCGCGTTGCCACCGGCCCGGACAGGCGCGGGCCGAAGCCTGCGTCCTTCAGGAAGCCGACGAGGCTGTCGAAGCCCATGCGGACATAGGTCTCCGGCGGCGCCTTCAGCGGGTCCTGCTCCGCCTCGATGACCACCCAACCCGCATAGTCGGGGATCGCGCGGAAGACGGAGACATAGTCCACCGACCCGTCGCCCGGCACGGTATAGACCCCCTCCATCACGGAGCGGAGGAAGGACCAGTCCTCCGCCATCGCCCGCCCCGCGACCGGCAGGCGCACGTCCTTCGCATGGACATGGGCGATGCGGTCGCGATGGCGCGCGGCCAGGACCGCCGGATCGGCACCGGCCCAGGTCGCATGCCCCGTGTCGAGCAGCAGATGCACCGCCGCGCCCGTGCCCTGCATCAGCCGGCCGATCTCCGCCTCGGTCTGCACCACCGTGCCCATGTGGTGGTGATAGACCAGGGCCAGGCCCTCCGCCGCGATCATCTCCGCGAAGCGGGTCAGCCGGGGCAGGAACCGGTTCCACTCGGCCTCATCCATCACCGGCCGCGCGGAAAGCGGCGTGCCTTCCAGCGGATGCACCGTGCGGGTGCATTCGCAGGTGATAAAGACCTTGCTGCCCAGGGCCTTCAGCTTCGCCAGATGCGCCTGCGCCGCGGCCAGTTCCGCCTCGGGATCGCGCTCCAGCAGAAAAGTCGAGTACCATCCGCCGACCAGGGCCAGGCCGTGGCGGCCCAGCACCTCCGCCAGTGCCTTAGGGTCGGAGGGGAACTTGTTGCCGAGTTCCATGCCCTCCAGCCCGATTTCCCTGGCCTGGGTCAGGCACTGCTCAAGGGTGATGTGGCCGCCGATCTCCGGCTTGTCGTCATTCGACCAGCAGATCGGGTTGGCGCCGATGCGGATCATGCATGTCCTCCCTGGCGCCCGTCTCTCGTGGCGGGCGCGGTGCTTGTGAATCTCAGTCGAAACGCTGGCCCTGCCGCGCGGCGTCGTAGCGGGAGCGGGCGGCCGCGACCTCCGGGCGCTGGCTGACCTCGGGCACCGCGACATCCCACCAGTGGCCACCTTCCCGGGTGATGATGGCCGGATCGGTATCGATGACGATCACCGTGGCGCGCGGCGCGTTCCGGGCCTCGCGCACAGCCTGTTCCAACTCGGCCAGGGAGGCGACATGCCGGGCGTCGGCACCCAGGCTGCGCGCATGGGCCGCGAAGTCGATCTCCGGCAGCGTGTCGTGCCGCGCATCGGCAAGGAGGTTGTTGAAGGCGGCCCCGCCGCATCCGGCCTGAAGCCGGTTGATGCAGCCATAGCCGCGATTGTCCAGCAGCACGACGGTGAAGCGCAACCCCAGCATGACCGCGCTCGCCAGCTCCGAATTCAGCATGAGGTAGGAACCATCGCCAACCATGACGACGACCTCCTCCTCCGGCCGTGCCAGCTTCACGCCCAGCCCGCCGGCGATCTCGTAGCCCATGCAGGAGAAGCCGTATTCGAGGTGGTAACGGCCGGGCGCGGTCGGGCGCCAGAGCTTGTGCAACTCGCCGGGCAGGCCACCCGCGGCACAGACCACGGTGGCATTCCAGTCGAGCGCACGACCGACGGCGCCGATCACCTGCGCGTCGGAGGGCAGGGCCGCGCCGTCCGTCGGGGCCATGGCGCGGTCCGCCGCCGCCACCCAGTCACGCTTCAGCGCCTCCGCACCTTCCCGCCAGGCTCCGGGAGCGGCGTAGTCCGGCAGCCCTTCCTCCAGCGCCGCGAGGCCGGTGACGAGGTCGGCGACCAGGGGCATGGCGCGGTGCTTGCCGGCATCGAAGGGCTGGATGTTGAGGCCAAGGATCTTCCGCCCCTCCCCCCGGAACAGGGACCAGGAGCCGGTGGTGAAATCCTGCAGCCTTGTCCCCGCGGCAATGATGACATCCGCCTCCTCCGCCAGCGCATTGGCCGCCGAGCTGCCGGTGACGCCGATGGACCCCATGGCCAGCGGATGCCCGAAGGGCAGTGAGGACTTGCCGGCCTGGGTTTCCGCCACCGGAATCCCGTGCCGCTCGGCAAAAGCCGCCAACTCGCCAGCCGCCCCGGCATAGAGGACACCGCCCCCGGCCACGATCAACGGCTTGCGCGCGCCCGCAGCAGCGCGACGGCGCGGGCGGCCTCGGCCTCGCAGGGACGGGGCCGCCGCCTGTTCCAGACCCGGCGGCCGAAGAATGCTTCCGGATAGTCATAAGCCTCGGCCTGCACGTCCTGGCACAGGGACAGCGTGACCGGGCCGCATTCGGCGGGATCGGTCAGCACCGCCATGGCGCGTTCCAGCGCCGGGATGATCTGCTCTGGCCGGGTGATCCGGTCGTAGAACCGGGAGATCGGCCGGAAGCAGTCATTGGCCGAGATGGTGGCATCGCCGAAATCCTCGACCTGCTGCAGCACCGGGTCCGGGCGGCGGCTGGCGAAGACATCCCCGGGCAGGAGCAGCAGCGGCAGGCGGTTCACATGCGCCACGGCGCAGGCGGTGGCGAGGTTCAGCGCTCCGGGGCCGATGGAGGTGGTGACCGCCATCATGCGGCGGCGGAAGCTGGCCTTGGCGAAGGCAATGGCCGCATGGGCCATGCCCTGCTCGTTATGCCCGCGCAGGACCGGAAGACGCTCACGCTCCTGGTACAGCGCCTCGCCGAGCGCGGCGACGTTGCCATGGCCGAAAATGGCCCAGACACCGGCGAAGAGCGGCACTTCCCGGCCATCGATCTCGGTGAACTGGTTGGCCAGGAAGCGCGTCAGCGCCTGCGACATGGTGAGGCGGATGGTGCCGGTCATTTCCCCTCCGGATGGTCTTTCGTTGTTTCCCGGAGCGGATACCGTGCTCCGGCGCATGACGTCAGGCCGCCCGTGCCTGGCGCAGGGCCTGCCAGCCCTCCACGAGCCGCCCGAAGCGCGCGGCCATCTCGGCTATGGCATCCTCGTCCCCGATCCGGCCGGCGAGCCAGTTCTCCACCGCTTCGGCAAAAATGGTGCGCCCGACCGCGAAGCCGCGGACCAGCCGCGACAGGCTGGCCTGGCGGAAGGACTGCATGAGTTCGGCTTCCGGTGCCTCCAGGCCGAGCAGCAGGATGCCGCGGCAATAGGGGTCATTCGCCAGAATGGCTTCATCGATGGCGTGCCAGGCTGCCGGACCCTGATTGGCTTCCAGCTTCCACAGGTCGGGCCGGATGCCCAGTGCATAGAGGCGCCGGATCGCCAAGGCGACGGTGTCGTCGCCCAGTGGACCGGTTTTGGCGGCGATGATCTCGACCATCAGCTCCAGCCCGGCGCCGCGCGTGGCTTCATGAAGCTGGAGCAGCGCCTGCTCCTGCTGCTCGCGCAGTCCGGCCGGATCGTCGGGGTGATAGAAGCAGAGGCATTTGACCGTGTGGTTCAACGGCCAGTTGCGCAGATGGCTGCCGAGATCCGCCATGCCGTCGAAAGCCAGTGGCCGTGAGCCGGGCTTCTCGACGGGCCGCCCGATCCAGAAGTTGCGCGGCACCTTCGCGAAGGCTTCGGTGCCGTAGGTGCCGTCGATCAGCACGCCATAGCCGTCCCGTCCCCCGGCCACACGGGCCGCGGCCTCGACGGCGAGGGCCTTGAACCTGTCGATGCGCTGGCGCGGCACACCGAGGCGGTCGGCCAGGGCCTCGATCTGGGCGCGGTGGTCGCAGGCAAGGGCGAGGATGCTTTCCGGTTGCGGCCGGCGCGTCGTGGCCCAGTGGATGTGGTTCAGATCGGCATCGCGCCGCAGGGCACGATGCGGGCTGCCATGCCGCAGGAAGTGCTGCAGTTCCGGAAAGGTCGGGATCTCGGGGGAGCAGAGCAGGCGCGACACGGCGAAGGCGCCGCAGGCATTGGCCCAGGTGGCGGCGGTGGACCAGCTTTCGCCACCGAGCCAGCCACGCAGCAGGCCGGACATGAAGGCGTCGCCCGCGCCCAGCACGTTATAGACCTCGATCGGGAAGCCCTGGCCGAGGATGCCGTCCTCCAGCCTGTCGCTGATCGGGCCGTCATAGACGATGCAGCCCATGGGGCCGCGCTTGAGCACGATGGTGGCGGCGGAGACCGAGCGGATCGTCCTGAGCGCGGCCAGAAGGTCCTCTGCCCCGGAAGCGATCAGGATCTCCTCTTCCGTGCCCACGATCAGGTCGCATTCGGGCAGGACCGGCCGGAGCTGCGCGGACACGCGATCGGACTTCACATAGCGTGCGAAGCCCTCCGCGTGTCCCGCGAGGCCCCAGAGATTGGGGCGGTAATCGACATCGAGCACGACCCGTGTACCGGCCTCCTTCGCGGCGCGGATCGCCTTCCATTGCGCCGCCCCGGTGTTGGGACGGGAGAAATGCGTGCCGGTGACGACCAGGGCGTGGGAGGAGGCGATGAAGGCGGGGTCGATATCCTCCTCGGAAAGCGCCATGTCGGCGCAATCCTCGCGATAGAAGATCATCGGCGAGGTATGGTCCGCCTCCACCGCCAGCAGGACCAGTGCGGTCAGGCGTTGCGGGTCGGTCACGACGCCTCGCGTCTCGACGCCTTCGCGTGAGAGCTGCTCGCGGATGAAGTTCCCCATCTGCTCCGCGCCGACCCGCGTTACCAGGGCCGAACGCAGCCCCAGCCTGGCCGTACCGATGGCGATATTGGCGGGGCATCCGCCGACCGACTTGGCGAAGGAGGCGATGTCCTCCAGCCGCGAACCGATCTGCTGTCCGTAGAGATCCACTGAGGAACGGCCGATCGCGATGACGTCGAGCAAGCGAGTTTCGGCTGTATCATCCATCATAGACGTTCCGTTCCATCTTGCTTGTTTCGGGAGGACATGACCGCCATGAGGTCATTTGCCTGAATCAGGAACCGCGCCGGACCTCCGCCACCATGACGGTCAGCGTCATGGCCAGGGCGAGACTGGCGGAGAGGAGGCGGAAGCCATGAAGATCGGCCTCCACCACCTCGAACCAGAGAGAGGATTTCGCCACGAGCGGGCTGAAGGGGCTGTCGGTGATCGCGACCAGTGGAGCATTGCGCTCCGCCACCATGTGCGCATGGGCAATCGTGGTGGAGGCATAGGGCGAGAAGCTGATCGCCACGGCCGCATCGCGCTTCGTGACGAAGGAAAGGGTTTCCTGGTCGGTTCCCGCCGGCGAGCCGATCAGCACGTTCTTCACGCCGAGCTTGCCGAAGCTGTAGCTCATATAGGCGCTGATCGGGAAGGAGCGGCGTTGCGCGATCAGGTAGATCGTATCGGCGGCCGCGAGAAGCTCAGCCGCGCGCTCGATCTGGCCGACATCGATCCGGTCATGCAACTGGGACAGGGAGCGCGTGGCGGCCTGGAAGAATCCGTCCAGGATGTTTGCCGCGAGCGAGCTCCGCCCCTCCGCCTGCTTCAGCGAGAGCAGGCGATCGTCGTAATTCGAGACCTGGCTGCGCAGGCGATCGCGAAACAGGAGTTGGAGGTCGGAGAAGCCGTTCAACCCGACGGATTTGGAGAAGCGCACCAGGGTGGATGGTTGCACCCCTGCCCGCTCCGCGATTCCGGCCGCGGTGCCAAGGGCGACTTCCTCGGGCTCCGCCACGACGAAGGAGGCAACCTGAGCCAGGCGCTTGGGCAGCTTCACGCGACCCGATAGAAGCAGGTCGCGCAATTCCTGGTAGCTCCGCGGCGGTGCCGCAGCCCCAAGAAGACTGGCCGTGTCCTCCACAATATCGGGATCGTCCTGGTTCATGGCGAGGCGCCTGCCTGCTTCGGCATGCCTGGTCCTGACGGCCATTTGCTCATCCTGTGCACCCGTCAGATCCGGACCGGGGCCCCTGTCTGCCACGATGCCGTCGCGGCATCCGCCAGGCGCTGGGCGAGAAGGCCGTCCCGCCCGGATGGCGCAGGCGGCGTTCCCGTTTCGACATGCGACAGGAAGGCGGCCAGTTCCTCGCGGTAGGCATCGGCATAGCGCTGGAGGAAGAAGTCCTGGACCGGATCGGCCAGGAAACCAGCGCCGGTTGCGATCTCCACGGTGGATTTGTGGATGTTGCCGGCACGCAGCATGCCCTTGGAGCCATGCACCTCGATGCGCTGGTCGTAACCATAGCTGGCGCGGCGGGAGTTCGAGATCTGGCAGATGCGGCCCTGGGCGGTCTTCATCAGCACCGCGGCGGTATCGGCATCCCCGGCCTGCCCGATGGCCGGGTCCACCAGGGCCGATCCGATGGCATGGACCTCCACCACCTCGTCGCCGCCAAGAAGGAAGCGCGTCATGTCGAAGTCGTGGATCATCATGTCGCGAAAGATCCCGCCGGAGGAGGCGACATAGGAAGCCGGGGGCGGTGCGGGGTCGCGCGAGATCACGGTCACCATCTCCACCTCGCCGACCATGCCTTCCACGAGGCGGCGGCGCAGTTCCGCGAAGTTCGGATCGAAACGGCGGTTGAAGCCGATCATCAAGGGCACGCCGGCCTTCTCCACCACGTCGAGGCAGGCGGCGATTCTTTCGGATGACAGGTCCACCGGCTTTTCACAGAAGATCGCCTTGCCGGCGCGCGCGGCCCTTTCGATGAAACCGGCATGGGTGGTCGTGGGCGTGCCGATGATGACGGCATCCACATCGGGGCTTTCGATCGCGGCATCCACGTCGCGGACCTCGGCTCCGGTCATCTGCGCGAGCTTCTCGGCCGCCGGCCGATGCGGATCGGCCACGGCAACAAGATGCGCGGCCGGCGAAGCTGCCACGTTCAGGCCATGGATGGCACCGATGCGACCGGCACCCAGAACAGCGATCCTCATCCTCATCCCCCGTGGCGGGCCCTCAGGCCCAGCATCAGCCGTAATTTATCTTCCGTGGGGATCATAATGGAATGAATATGCCGTATTGGCAAGATGAGATCGGAGCTGATCGTTCTCTCTCCCGTCTCGCCCCGAGTGCTTCCAATGCTCAACTGATGTCCTGCGCAGAGCCTTTTTCCTGGAAAAATTAATCTATATCAGCACATTAATGGATACTGCCCGTCACTTTGGTCAGGGTCTCCATCTCGCGAGGAAGGCGAATTACCATTCGGTATTTTTGTTCCTGACACAGGAAAATGGAATTGACAGTTCAGCAGGCCGAGCGGAGAGTGATGGAAAGGACGTGGCCTGGGACCTCAGAGCCCGCATCCAAGGAGGGAGAATGTCCTCATGATCCGTGCAAAGACGCAGCACGATCGTGTCGCGACCGAGTTCGCACCACACCTCCGGCGATGCACAGCGACATGCCCGTTCGGCATTTCGCGGCTAGACCAGCGTATCTGCATGGTCCGCTCGTACGCGTTCCTCCACGGGAAGGAATGTGCTGTTCCTTAGCACCAGAAATCATCGCGCTTCGTCAGTATTTCAAATACACGAACGACTTCGCGATCAATAAAAATTATAATAACCAAACAACCAACACAGAAAACCAAGGGGAAGAAGCGGGAAATGCTCAAGAACACGCTGAAGACATTTGTTTTCCTGGGCGCTCTCGTGGCGGGTGGCGGCAGCCTCCATGCCGAGGGCGGCAGTCTGGTCATGTATTGCGGCGTGAATGAGCAGTGGTGCCGTGCCGCCGCGAACGCTTTCCAGGGAGAGACAGGCATCCGCGTCGATATGACGCGCCAGAGCGCAGGCGAGATCTACGCCCGCCTGCGTGCCGAGAAGAACAATCCGCGCGGCGATGTCTGGTTTGGCGGCACGGGCGATCCGCATCTGCAGGCCGCTTCCGAAGGGCTCACGGAAGCCTATCAATCCAAGAGCCTCGACCAGTTGCAGGACTGGGCCCGCAAGCAGGCGGAGCGCTCCGGATACCGGACTGTCGGCCTGTACATGGGGGCGCTTGGCTACGGCTATAACGAGACCGAGTTGCAGCGCCGGAAGATCGCGGCTCCGAAGTGTTGGGCCGACCTCCTGAAGCCGGAGTTCAAGGGGGAGATCCAGGTCGCCGATCCGAACGCCTCAGGGACAAGCTGGACCATGCTGGCCACGCTCGTGCAGCTGATGGGTGAGGACCCGGCCTTCGATTATCTGAAGAAGCTGGATGCGAATGTTGACCAGTACACCAGCGCGGGTGCGGCCCCGGCGCAGGCCACGGCGCGTGGCGAGACCATGGTCGGGATCGCTTTCCAGCATGATGTCATCGACGCGGCCAAGCAGAACCCTCATGTGAAGGTGGTCTCCCCCTGCGAGGGCACTGGCTACGAGATCGGTTCGATGAGTATCGTCCAGGGCGCCCGCCATCCGGAGGAGGCCAGGCGCTTCTACGAATGGGCGCTGACGCCGGCGGCGCAGAAGATCGCGGCCAGCAACGGTTCCTTCCAGGTCCCGTCGAACAAGGCGACGCCCGTGCCGCCGGAGGCCCCTGATATCAGCCAGATCAAGCTGATCAACTATGATTTCGAGAAGTACGGCTCTTCGCAGGAACGCGGGCGGCTCCTGTCACGCTGGACCCGCGAAGTCAAGAACGCACGCTGACCGGCATCATCATGCGAAAGGCGCCGATGGGAGCGTCGCGTCGCGGCGCCGTATGGTGGCTGGTGGCTTCGGCCGCCGCCCTGTTCCTCCTGCCCTGGTATGGCCTGGAAGACGGCCTGTTCGGGGGCCGCTGGAGTTCGCTCCCGGCCGTGGCGGAGGCCGTGCTGAATGGCCGTATCTGGCTGTGGCCCCTGTTCTTGCCCATGCTGCTGGCTGCCTGGGGCATCTGGCAGCGGGCGCCGAAGATCCTGGTGATGGCGGGCCTTGCCGGTCTGGCCTGGCTGGTTCTTGAGGCCTTCGGCCTACGGCAGCACGGCCTGCATTTGGGCGGGCTGTCCGCGCTGCTGGAAGGGAGCGCGAGCCAGCCGGCACTGGGCTGGGGTGCGTTGCTCTATGCCGTGGCCACCATGATGCTCCTGGCCTACGGGCTTGCGTGGCAGGGCTGGTGCAAGGGTGAGGTCTTCACCGTCGGCGCGATCGGCCTCGTCTGCGGTTCCATCCTGGTCTTCGTCGGCTACCCGGTCCTGTCCATCCTGACCTCTGCCTTCCAGGACAATGACGGGCATATGGACCTGCTGCTCTTCGCCCGGAAGATCACGGATGAATCCATCTGGAGCCTGGATTGCCTGGCGGGCGGCCGCAGTTGTGGTGTCGCGTGGAACTCGCTGGCCCAGGGTATCGTGGTCGGCGTGCTCAGCACCCTGCTGGGCTTGGCCTTCGCCCTGGTCGCGACCCGCACGCGCTTTCCCTTCCCGCGCCTGCTGCGCATCATGTCCGTGTTGCCGGTCATCACCCCGCCCTTCGTGATCGGCCTGGCGCTGATCCTGCTTTTCGGCCGTGCCGGCATGGTCTCCAACCTGTTGCAGGACTGGTTCGACCTGCCGCGTTCCCGCTGGATCTATGGCATGCCGGGGCTGACCATCGCGCAGCTCCTGGCCTTCACGCCGATTTCCTTCCTGGTGCTCCAGGGCGTTCTGCAGGGCGTGAGCCCCAGCATGGAGGAGGCCTCGCAGACGCTGCGCTCGGGGCGCTGGCGCACCTTCCGCCATGTCACCTGGCCACTGATCCGACCGGGCCTCGCCAATGCCTTTCTGATCGCCTTCATCGAGAGCCTCGCGGATTTTGGCAATCCGATCATGATCGGCGGCAATTTCCGGGTCCTCTCCACCTCCATCTACTTCGCCGTGGTCGGTGCCTCGCACGACCAGGGACAGGCGGCGGTGCTGGCGATCGTCCTTCTGGTCTTCACCCTGTCCGCCTTTCTGTTGCAGCGCTTCTGGATCGGCCGACGTTCCTATGTGACCCTTTCCGGCAAGGGCGATGCCGGGCTGCCCCTGCAACTCCCCACGGGGCTGCGGCGCCTGTGCCTGGCCATCGTGATGCCCTGGGTCCTGCTGACGGCGGCCGTCTATGCCATCATCCTGCTCGGCGGCTTCGTGAAGGCAATCGGGAACGACAACAGCTTCACCTTGCAGCACTTCCTGACCGCCTTCGCCATCCAGCACGGTGCGGCCGGATGGTTCCTCGCCGGCTCGGCCTGGAACTCGCTGCTCACGACGCTGATGGTGGCCCTGTTGGCCATGCCGCTAACCGCGGCGCTGGGCATCCTGACGGGCTACCTGCTCAACCGGCAGAACTTCGCCGGGCGGGGAGTCTTCGAGTTCCTGACCATGATGAGCTTCGCCATCCCCGGAACGGTGATCGGCATCAGCTATATCCTGGCCTTCAATGTCCCGCCGCTGGAGCTCACCGGCACGGCGCTGATCATGGTGGTGGCCTTCGTGTTCCGGAACATGCCGGTGGGCATCCGGGCCAGCATCGCCAATCTGAGCCAGGTGGACCGGTCGCTGGACGAGGCCTCGTTGACGCTCGGCGCGCGCTCGGCCTCGACCTTGTGGCGGGTCATCCTGCCGATCCTCCGGCCGGCCGTGGCCACCTCCATGGTCTATGCCTTCGTGCGGGCGATCACCTCGGTCAGTGCGGTGATCTTCCTGGTCAGCGGCGAATACAACCTGGCCACGGTCTACATCGTCGGACGCGCGGAGTTCGGGGAGTACGGCATCGCCATCGTCTATTCCGCGGTGCTGATCGTCATCATGGTCGCCGCACTGATGGCCATTCAGGCGCTGGTGGGTGAGCGCCGCATCGGGCGGCGCAAGGCTGCGGAGGCAGCCGCCCCGGCACGGCCCGCAGTGGCAGGAGCATGAGCGTGAACCAGATCCGACGCGACCAACCCAGCCACGGGATCGAGAAGATGAGCGGACATCCGGCCCTGGAGTTCCGGGGGGTCGTCAAGCGATATGGACCGGTCACGGCGGTCCAGGCGGCTGACTTCGCCATCGCGCCCGGAAGCCTGGTGACGTTGCTGGGGCCGTCCGGTTGCGGCAAGACCAGCACCCTCCGGCTGATGGCGGGGCTGGAGCACCCGTCGGAGGGTCGCATCCTGATCGACGGCCAGGATGTGACCCATCTCTCCGCCGCGGAACGCGACGTTTCCATGGTGTTCCAGTCCTACGCGCTTTTCCCGCACATGACGGTGATGGAGAATGTCTGCTACGGCCTGCGTGCCTCCGGCATGCGCCGTGCCGAAGCCGAGGCGCAGGCGGCGGACAAGCTGCTGGCCGTCGGCCTCTCGGGGTTCGAGAACCGGCTGCCTTCCGAACTGTCCGGCGGGCAGCAGCAGCGGGTGGCGGTGGCCCGCGCCATTGTCCTGAAGCCGAAGGTGCTGCTCTTCGACGAACCCCTGTCCAACCTCGACGCCAAGCTGCGCCGGCGCGTGCGGGCCGATATCCGGGACCTGCAGCAATCGCTGGGCCTGACCGTCGTCTATGTGACCCACGATCAGGAGGAGGCCCTGGCCGTCTCCGACCGGATCATCGTCATGCGCGGTGGTGTCATCGTCCAGGATGGCGATCCGCGCGACCTGTATGAGCGCCCGAACAGCCGCTTTATCGCCGACTTCATCGGCAATGCGAACCTCCTTCCGGTGACGGTTCTGCGTCGTGACGAGGCGCTGGCGGAGGTCAGCCTGGGTTCGCTGGCGCTTGCCTTGCCGCATCGGAATTTGCCGGATGGCGGCGCCTTGCTGGCCGTCCGTCCGCAGAGCGTGGCCCTGCGCCCCGGCACGGCCGGAAGCGGCGAGTTGCCGGGACATCTGCGCAAGGCGGCCTATCTGGGGGAGCATATGGAATACGAGGTGGTGCTGGATGGCTCTGGGGCGGAGCTTCTGGTCAAGACATCGGATTGCGCCGCGGTGATCCCGGAGGGTTCCAGTGTGGCGGTTCGGATCGACCCCGCCGGTGCGGTGGTGGTGCCGGCATGACGGACGGAATCGCCCGCCGCCTGGAAGCGGCCATGGAACTCGCGCGCGAGGCCGGCGCGATCGCGCAGGACATGCGGGCGAAACTGGGGCCGGTCGAGACGAAGAATCCGATCGATTTCTGCACTGCCGCAGATCATGCGGTGGAGGAGATGCTGCGCGCCCGCCTCACTGCGGCCTTCGGCGACAGCATGATCGGCGAGGAGGATGGCGGGGAGGCTTCCGACAGCGTCTGGGTGGTGGACCCGATCGACGGCACAGCCAACTACATCCATGGCGGTCCGCGCTGGTGCATCTCGCTTGCCTATCTCCGCGCGGGGCAGGTCGAACTGGGCGTGATTCACCAGCCGGGGGAGGACCGCCTTTTCACAGCGCGGCGCGGGCATGGTGCTTTCCTCAACGGGAAACGTCTGAGTGTCAGCCATCTGTCTCATGGCGCCGCGCCGCTGGTGGAGGTCGGGTGGTCGGCGCGGAGGAGCCTCGCCTCCTATGGTGGTTTCCTCGCCCAGTTGACCGAGGCGAATTATGAGTTCCGGCGTCACGGCTCGGGAGCGCTCGGCATGGCGGATGTCGCCGCTGGGCTGAACGATGCCTATGCGGAACTTCATATCAATGCCTGGGACGTGCTCGCCGGCCTTCTCCTGGTGCAGGAGGCCGGGGGCGTGACCAACGATTTCCTGGCTGGGAGCGGTTTGACCCAGGGGAATCTGGTGCTGGCCGCCACGCCGGAGATCGGCGCGTCCCTGGCCCGGATGCTGGGGACCAGTCTCCTGCCGCAGCAGGGGAGTTGAGATCAGGCAGCCTGCCATCCTGCCTGAGACGGATCGCAAGAAACGGGAGGGAAACATGTGGGGAAAACGAGGCTTCGTCGCCGCGGCCTTGTGGGCCGGACTCGCGGCCATGCCGCAAATGGCCAAGGCCGAGGAAATGGTCATGGAGAAGGCCGTGACCCTGATGCGGCATGGGGTCCGCCCGCCGACCGAATCCGAGGAACTGAAGCATTACACACAGAAGGCCTGGCCGAGTTGGCCGGTCGCCGATGGGCAGCTCACGCCACACGGGGCTGAGGCCATTGCGCGGCTCGGGCAGTGGGAACGAGGCTATTACGCGGAGGCCGGGCTGCTTCCGGCGCAGGGTTGTCCGGACAAGGCCAGCGTCTTCGCCTGGGCCAATCGCGGGTATCAGCGCACCATCGACACGGGCAAGGCCATGCTGGCCGCCATGTTCCCGGGCTGTGACCTGACGGTCGGGGTGGCGCCGGGCAAGGGCCATGATCCCCTCTTCACGGCCCGGCAGACCGAGACCGGCCGCATGAATCCGGCCACCGCACGCGCTACGATCATGGAGAAGATGGGCGGCAGTTTCGACCGGCCGCGTGCCGAACTCGCTGCGCTTCTGCCGCCGCTCCAGGCGGTTCTGGATTGCTGCTCCGCCACGCTCTGCCCGGACAAGGCCAAGCCATGCCAGTTCGGCGATCTGCCCTGGAGCATCGCGACGTCGAGCAATGACGGGAATGTCGATTTCAAGGGCCCGCTGAATGTCGGCTCCACCATCGCGCAGGTCATGCTGCTGGAATATCTCGAGGGAATGCCGGCGGACCAACTGGGCTGGGGACAGGTCGCGACACGGGAGGATGTGATCCGCCTTTCCGCCATCCGGCTGCTGAAGTACCGCTACATGGAGGGCGTGCCCTACATCGCACGACATGGCGCCTCGAACATTGCCCGCCAGATCGCCCTTGCGCTGGAACAGGGGGGCGGCATCAAGCGGGATGACAGCGATATGGGGCCGCCGCCGGCGAAGCTGGTCCTGTTCGTGGGCAGCGATACGCAGATTGCCGAACTTGGCACACTGCTCGGTGCGCATTGGAGCGTCGATGGCTATCTGGAGGATGAGACGCCGCCCGGGGGTGGTCTGAGCTTCGAGCTCCTGCGCGGGAAGGATGGCAAGCATTATGTGCGCAGCCTGTTCCTGGCGCAGACGCCGGACCAGATCCGCGGTGCCCAGGTGCTGGATGGCAAGAACCAGCCGTCGCGCCATGTTGCGGTGCCGGATTTCTGCCGGGACAGCCTGAAGGAAGACGCCTGCCCCGTCGAGGTGTTCAGCAAAGGGCTCCGCGACAGGATCGATGTCACCGCTGTTTCCGTCCCGGCCTGGCGGCAGCAGTGACGCACTCTGAAGTGGAAGGGTAGAGGGCCCGGCCCGCTGGTGCTGCTGTCCGGAATGGACAGCAGCACGGATGATCGGTGGCCGGCTTACCCGGCCACCGGCCTTGGGCGGGATGCCGCCGCGACGGCCAGGGCACCGACGGCCACGGCGAGGGGCGCGAAGGACAGCCAGAGAACCGTGTTCCAGCCATAATTCGCCAAGAGGCTGCCGGACAGGAAGGACCCGAAGGTCATGGTCCCGAACACCAGGAAATCATTGAGCGACTGCACCCGTGCCCTTTCCTCCGGGCGGTGGCACTCGAGCACCATGGCCGACGCGCCCACGAAGCCGAAATTCCAGCCGAGGCCGAGCAGGATCAGGGTGAGCCAGAAATGCGTGATGTCCACGCCCAGGAGCCCCACTATGGCGGAGGCGGCGGTCAACGCCAGCCCCGTCATCACGACGCGGGATGCCCCGAAGCGGGTGATCAGGCGCCCGGTGAAGAAGCTCGGACCGTACATCGCGATCACATGCCATTGCAGGCCGAGATTCGCCGCCTCCTGCGACAGGCCACACAGCCGCATGGCCAGGGGGGCCGCGGTCATGAGGAAGTTCATGAGCAGATAGGACACGACGCCGCAGATCACGGCAGTGATGAAGCGCGGCTGGCGCGCGATCACTCCGAGAGGGCGGCCACGGCCGGTTTCCGCCACGCTGGGCATGGGGAGCCGGATGCCGAGCAGGACGAGGGCGGACACGGCCGCCACCGCCGCCTGGGCGACGAAGCTGGCCGCGAACATGTAGGGCAGCCACAGATCCATGGTGTAGGTGACGAGTTGCGGGCCGATGACCCCGGCGAAGACCCCGCCCGCCATGACGGCTGACAAGGCGCGCGGGCGCCGTTCCGGCGGCGCGCAGTCCGCGGCCGCGAAGCGGAAGGACAGCACCACGGCGGCATAGGCACCGGCGAGAAAGGTTGCCACGCAGAACAGCCAGAAGGACGCCAGGACGACGGCCAGGGCAGCGAGCAGGCCCGCGAGCATGCCGCATCCCGTTCCCGCCAGGAAGGCGGCGCGGCGCCCGTGACGCTGGGCGACGAGGCCGGCAGGCAGGGTACAGGCGGCCATCCCCACCACGAAGACGGAAATGGGCAGGGTCGCCAGCGTCTTGTCCGGCGCGAGCATGTTGCCGACGATGGCGCCCGTTGCGTACACGACCGTCGCGTTCGCCCCGGCGAGCGCCTGGGCGATGGCCAGCCGCAGGACGTTGCCGCGCTCGTGCCTGTAGGTCGGGTCGGAAGACTGTTTCACCAGAGTGCCGGCGTTGGCGTGCGTCATGATGTCTCTCAGGCCGTGAGAAGGCTTTTCCAGCGCGTCACGCGGCGACGGGCGGCGATGCAGGCGGCGGTCGAGGAGCCGACGAGCCTTTTCGGCCTCTCCACTGCGCATCAGGGACAGGAGGAGCATGTCTTCCACGATCTCGCGCTGGGCGCCACTGCCCCCGACACGCACGACCTCGGCCGCGACAGGTTCCAGGAGGCGGGCACAGGCCGCGTAATCTTCCTCCGCGAAGGCGAGAGCGGCACGGCAGATCGCGGGCACCACCGGCCCGGCGGCCAAGGCTCCGGCCTCGATCAGCGTCATCAGTGCCGTGACGCGCTGTTCGACCGCGGTCCTGTCGCCGGTGCCTGCTGCAAGAAGTGCCATGTGGATATCGGCGAAGGCGAATCCAGCCCTGGGAAAGGCTGGAGCGGCATAGGAGGTGGCCGCCTGCCACAGCCCCGCCGGCACCTCATGGCCATAGGCCTGCAGCCGCCACAGGAAGGAGGCGGTGTCGCTGACCACGTTGATCGGCATGCCGGCCGAGACCGACGGCTGGACATGCTCGCCATAGATCGCGAGTGCCCGGTCCGTGTCCCCATGTTCCAGGGCGGCGAGGGCCGCGTGCCAGGCGATATGGCCGTGCAGGATGCCGGAGCGTTCGTAGCCCGGCAGCCAGTCGGCGATCAGCCTGTCCGCTTCCTCTCCGGCACCGCCCTCGAACATGGCGTGCGAAAGCGCGTGGACCGCGTTGGCATTGTTGCTGCGGAGGCCATAGGCGCGCTGGGTCAGGTCGCGGCCATGCTCGACCGCGCCGTTCTCGGCATGGGACCAGCCGCGATAGGTGAGGAACCACCAGTCATCGGCCGCGAAATGGGCGGCATGGTGCTCGCACAGATCCACCCGCGCCTGATCGTGGTCGGCCCTGCCGGAGAAGGCGAGGAGCCCGAAGGCACCCAGGAGCAGGGAGAAGATCAGGACGTCCCGAGGCCAGGCATCGACATGCGCGATCGCCCGCTCCAGTGCCCTGGCGGAGTGGCCGTGGATCGCCAGGGCGAGGATCTCGACATGGTTCCGCTCACGCTCGGTGCCATGCCGGTTGACGATCTCCGCCGCCTTCGCGATCCGGGCCTTGGCCTGCACAGGCTCGGCGCGTATCGCGTGCAGGCGGGCGCGAGCCGCATGGGCGAGGGCGAAGTCGGGATCGGCCGCGGCCGCCTCCTCCAGGACCTCCGCCGCGCCCGGCCAAGCCGAGAGAAGGAGGTCGACCCCCTCCCGGTAGCGCCCGGCCGCGCGGTCTGAAGTGGTCGAGAGCGGCAGGCCGCGGTGGTCGAGGCGGGCTATGGCGAGGCTCCTCCCATCTGGAAACAGGTCAAGGCATGGGCGGCGGCCCAGAGGGCACCATCCCTCGCCGGATACTAGCCCGCCTCGCCTTGTCTGTATTTCGATGTTCAGCCATTTCATGTATATTAACAGCCAAATCCGGAGGAGGATCATGATCTGGGGGACGGTCACCGCACCGCCCGGCCTGCCCGCCCCGAAGCCGATGACGGTGCGTGCTCAGTCCATTCCGGCGCGTCACTTCTTCCCGGAACACGCCCATGGCTGGAACCAACTGGTCTATGCCATCTCCGGGGTGCTGACCGTGGCCGTGGAGGGGCGATCCTTCGCGATCTCGCCTGAGCAGGCGGTCTGGCTCCCGACCGGCCTGCCGCACCGGGTGGGTTCGTTGCTCGGAGCGGAATTCCGCAGCCTCTGGATCGCCGACGAGGCCGGCGCTGGTCTGCCGGAGACTCCCACTGTCATCGCCGTCAAGCCGCTTCTGAAGGCATTGATCGTCGAGGCGGCCGAGATCGAGGGATCTGATGACCGTGACGGCTATGCGGGCCGCGTCGCGGGCCTGATCCTCGATCAGCTCCGACGCGCACCATCCCTCTTCGGCGCCCTCCCATGGCCGCGCGAGGGGCCCCTGGCGATCGTGTGCGAGGCTCTCTACGCCGATCCGTCCGATCCCCGTGGCCCGGAGGAGTGGGGGCGGGCAACCGGGATCTCGGCGCGGACCCTGGCGCGGCGTTTCGAGGCGGAGCTGGGTATGAGTCTGCGGTCGTGGCGGCGGCGCCTGCGGGTCTTCAAGGCGATCGAACTGCTGGGCGGCGGAATGGGCGTGACACAGACCGCCATGGAACTCGGCTATGGCTCGGCCGCAGCCTTCGTCTATGCTTTCCGCACCGATATGGGATGCAGCCCCCAGGCCCATATGCGCGGGCGAGTGGCGGGCCGGGGCATTCTCGCGGCCTCCGAGGGCAGGACACATCACACCCTCCGGTCTCTATGAACTGGACCTGGTCCGGTCCATGAAGGAAGGAACGTTGCCGGAGCCCCCATGCGGATCGCCAACATCCACACCGCCCAGAGCCGTCTCTCGCGACCCATCAGCGAATGACCCCATCCGGCAGGACAGAGAACATGGAACGGCGGGTCGCGCTCTTTGTCGATTTCGACAATGTCTTCAGCGCCTTGTGCCTGCAGGCACCCGAAGCCGCCGAGATCTTCGTCGCAGAACCCGGGCACTGGCTCGACTGGATCGCGCAGCGCGACGCACCGCAGCCGGGGCGTGGCGGGACGGATCGCGCCGTGCAGCGCCGAATCCTGGTGCGGCGCTGCTACCTCAACCCGGTCGGCTCCCTGGTCCTGCCCGATGGCGAGCGCGTGTTCTTCGGCAGTTTCCGCGACAAGCTCGTGCGCGCGGGTTTCCAGATCACCGACTGCCCTCCGCTGACCCGTGGCGGCAAGACCAGCGCCGATATCGTGCTGGTCATGGACGTGCTGGACGCCCTCAGCCATGCGACGCGCTTCGACGAGTTCGTGCTGGTGTCGAGCGATGCCGACTTCACACCGGTGCTGCAACGCCTGCGCGCGCATGACCGGCGGACCACCGTGGTCGCGGTCGGCAATGCCGCCGAGGCCTACCGCGCCGCCGCCGACGAGGTGGTCGGCAGCGAGGTCTTTATCGGGCAGGCCCTGGGCTGGGCGCCGGAGCGGCGCGATCCCCCTGCCCCGCAGGCCGGTCCCCCGATGCCCGGAGGGAAAGTGCCAGCGCCGATACGGGACATGCCGGATGCGGCCTCGGACCCTGCCGCGGCGCGAGAGGCCATCCTTTCGCTGGTGCTGGAGGAGCTTTCCCAGTCCCCTGCCCCGCTTCACCTGCCGGCCCTGGGCAAGCGCCTGCAGGCGCGCCTGGGATCGCTGCTACGGAGTTCGGCCTATGGCGGCGCCGGCAGTCTGGCCCGCCTCATCGCCACCGCCGGCGATCCGCGCCTCAAGCTGATTCCCGGCCCGGGCGGCGGCTGGCTGCGCGATCCCTTCCGGCATCCATCCGCGCCTGAGGGAGAATGAGGCGGGCTGCCTGTTGAAGCACGGCAGCGCAGGCGGATGGGGGCTGTGACTGCCGCGCCCCTCGACCCGTTCAGCGCATAGCGCCTGGGGTATCGGCCTCGCCATCGGGCAGGCGCTGGTAGATCTGCCGCCTGTGCCGGCCCACGGGAACCTCCAGCACTTTCCGATAGTGCCGGGCCAGTTCATCCTCCACGGCCGCCAGGCTTTCCGCATTGCTGCGGGGCTGCATCCCTTCCCAGGTCACCACCATGCCCGGATGTGTCGCGAAGATCCGATGGATCTCGGTGACCTGATCGACCCCGATGGCGCCTGCCTCCTTCCGGTCGCTGAGGTGGCTCGGGAAGGCGTAGCGGGTCGGGATGCAACTGCCCGTCAGGTGGTACAGCACCGGCTCCCCATCGAAGACGTAGAGGCAACCCTTCAGCCGGGGCTGGATGAAGGGCACGATCCTTTGGATCTCGGTACCGTCGCCGCGTTGCCGGATGTGCTTCGTGACGAGGACGAAGCTCGCGACCAGTCCGAACAGGATCACGGGCAGGGCCGCTGGCAGGCGCGGCGTCCAGGCCGCGCGGCCCAGCTTCAGGCCGGTCCTCCAGCACGTGCCGAACGCCGGAGCGGCCATGGCCGAGAGCGGGACGAGCAGTGGCAGCGCGTAGTGTGAGTAGTAGGTCCCGAAGGCCAGAAAGCCGGCGAGGGCCGCCAGCGACCACGCCGTCACGAAATCCTGTGCCGCCACGGCATCCCGGCCACTCCCGGGCCGGATCAGTCGCCTGGGATAGCGGCTCAGAGCCGCGGCCAGCAGCAGCGGCGCGAGCAGGAGGAGGATCGACCCCAGACGCAACAGGCTTGAGCCCTCGCCGAAGGTGCTGCGCTCGAAGACCGACAGGAAATTCGCGTGGAGGAAGGCCTCACCCTGGCCTCGCAGCAGGTAGAAGGCCAGGGCCGCCACGGTGGGCAGCAGGCCGCATGCGATCCAGGCGGCTCCATGGAGCATGAGCACGGTGGGGCGGATCCCGGCGCGCCAGCCCTGCCAGAGCAGGACGCAGCCGAGAAACATCCCCTCGAACACTGCCGTGTACTTCGTCTGGATGGCCACGCCCGCGAGCAGCATGGCGGTACAGCCCAGGGTGAGCCGCGCGGCTGGGGAACGGCGACCCGCGCGCAGCGTCAGCCACGCCGCCAGAACGACGAACAGGTTGTAGAAGACCGGGGACTGACCGCCCACACCCTCAAAGGCGCCGAGGAAGGCCAGGTAGACCAGTCCGGAACAGAGTGCCCCGGCGCGCGTCGCGAAACTCGCCGCCACCGCAGCGATCATGCCGGCCGTCGCCGCGGCGAAGAGCGTCGCGACCACCTGATACTGGTAGACGCCCTCTCCCCCGAGCAGGCGGATGGCAGCATAGATCAGGAAGAGCCCGACAGGCTTGCGATCCCACAAATCGACGAACGGCAACGCGCCGTGCAACAGACGGTCGCCGACCAGGAGGTAGAAGGTCTCGTCCACACCCAGGGCGGGATTGCCGAAGACCGGAGCACGGATCACGAAGGCGAACAGCAGCAGGATCGCCGCGCAGAGGGTGAGCGGCATCTCGCGGGCGACATCCTCCTGCCCGGCGGCCGTGGAAAGCGGCTGGAGGGCAGGAGGATCGGGCACTGGCTGGCGCGCGGGGTCGGGCATCGACCGTTCTCCCCTGGGAAGCACGAAGCTTCTCCCAGCCCGCCTGGGCAAGGGCAACCCCGGCGGCACCGCTATCCGTGGTGGTGAGCAGGCCTGTTCCGGGAAGGGCATCATGCCGCCCGCAACTCATTGCCTGTCTTTCAGCCGGGACAACCGGGGTCGGGTCTCTTCCCCACGCCTGCCTCCGGTGCTGCGAGCAGGGGAAAATCCTTGCTCTCGGTGACCTGATGGTGGGCTTCGCTGCCGGCCGCGTCAGCCGGCAACAGGTCGAGGGCGAACTGGATGCGCCGGTGCTTCATCTTCAGCGCATGGGCCAGTGACTTCATCATCTACATCCTGGCAAGGCCAGCAAGGCTCTCAGTGTTGCGGAGCAATGACCCTGGTCGTCTGTAGGATGCGTGCCGGGGGCGGGTAGATGTAAGGCCCAAGCACCAGGAGCAGCGCGGAGGCGATAACCAGCAGCACCTCAAGGCCGATAAAGGCCGTCTCGTAGGAGCCCAGCGCCTGGAAGGTCCAGCCCAGCGCCCCCGCCCCGGCTGCCTGCCCCAGCATGACGAAGGAGAACATCGTGCCGTGGAGCGCCCCGAAGGCGCGCGTGCCGAAGTAGCGGCCGATGAGGAAGGACATCAGGTCGATCTCGGCGCCGATACCGAGGCCCAGCAGCACCGTCCCCACCAGGGGCCAGGGATAGGCGGCCTCGCTGCCCAGAAGCAGCAACCCCGCCAGAGGGCAGATCAGGAAGAAGACGCCGATATAGGGGGCGAAGACGCGGTCCATCAGCCAGCCCGCGAAGAGCCGCCCAACGATCAGCGCCAGCCCCGCCCCGGTCATGGCGGTCACGGCGAGTGCCGGCGGGATGCCGCGATCGGTCAGCATCGGCACCACATGCACCAGTGTGCCGTTGATGACAAAGGCAGCGATGCAGAAGGCCGCGACCATGGCCCAGTAGCGCCACATCCGCGCCGCCTCGGCGAAGCTGGCGCCGGAACTGCCCGCGCCATGCATGTGCGGAGCCTCCACCGCGGTCGGTTCCCGGACCACCAGCAAGGCCGGCAGGAAAGCCAGGATCATGATTCCGAGGCCGAGGCCGACATAGCCCAGCCGCCAGCCTATGCTGCGGATCATGAATTCGGAGGCCATGGGCACCAGCGCCGTGCCCATTCCCACGCCAGCCAGTGTGACACCGAGGGCAAGGCCGCGCTGCCGGTCGAACCAACGCGTAACGACCTTGGAATAGGAGGTCGGATTCTGGCCGACGCTGCACAGTCCGGCCAGGGCATAGAGGAAGAACACCATGGCCGGCGAGGCGTTGAGGAAGCACATGGCCGCCGTGGCGGCGGCGAAGAGCACGATGGAGACCAGCAACGGCCGCCGCACGCCATAAAGATCGAGCAAGCGGCCGAAGAAGGGCGTCGCCAGTGCCGCCATGAGGTTGGAGATGCCGATGGCCGCCGCCATGGTGCCGCGCCCGAAGCCCAGCTCCTGCGAGACAGGCTTGAGGAACACGCCGGCGGCAAAGACGTTGATGGAGCCCTGGCCGACGATCAAAGCCAGCGCCGAAGCCAGCGCGATGCTCCATCCGCGCCGGTTGCTGCCTTCCTTGAACATGTCCGTTCCCTTTGGTTCTTTTTGCGGGTGACCGCGCCCGCTCCGCTCTGCGGCGGATGACGGGCGCGGCTGTCGTCGTCAGACCTCGACCTTGCCCATGCGCTCCTTGGCCGCGTCGAAGAACATCATGTCGTCCACATTGGCGATGCGCGGGCGCCCCTTGGCCAAGCCGCGATAGAAGTCGCCCTTCGATACGGGCGCGACCTCGGCGATCATGCACCAGCTCTCGCCGCCATCGCGGCTGGCGAAGACCTGGCCATCCGTATCGGCGGCATAGAGGGCATATCCATCGGACCATGCCTCCAGCGTCAGCCCGCCCCACATGGCGCGCTGACCATTCGGCAGCCCACCCAGCAATGTCGTCCAGCTCTTCCCGCCATCGATGCTGCGGGCGATGCGGCCCCGGGCACGGCCCAGCCGGTACCAGTGCGGCGGCCAGCCCACCGCGCCGCCGACGAAGATCAGGTCCGGCTGGTCAGGATGCGCGACCATCGGCTCTGGATAGTCGAGTTCCGCGGCAAAAGCGTTGCGCTGCCAACTGGCGCCGTCGTCATGGCTTTCCATCATGCCGACCAGGCCGTTGGAGACGATGATCCGGCCGGGCCGGTCGGGATGCACGGCGATGCGGTGCATATCGACCTCGGCCGGGTCTGGGTCCACCGGCAGAGCGCGGAAGCTGTTGCCGCCATCTTCCGAAACCAGCAGCGCGCCCACCTCGATGCCGACATAGAGGCGGTCGCCCTGGATGACGATCTCCTTCACATGGCCCTGGTGCGGCGGCGGCGGAAAGAACCAGCGATGTGCATCCGGCACCTCGCGCAGCGCCGTCAGCTCCGCCCAGCTTTCACCGCCGTCGCGACTGATGAAGAGCGCGGCGGGCATGGTGCCGGCGATCAGCACCTCCTCACCCCGCAGGCGCCCGCTGCGGATGGCCCAGGCGTCGAACTGCGTGATGCCGTTGTTGACGAAGCGCCAGCTCTGCCCCGCATCATCGCTCCGCGCAACGCCACAGCCATGGGTGGCGGCGAAGAGCGCGCCATTCTCCAGTTGTGTCAGCCCGCTGACGAAGATCCCCTCCAGCGCACGGCCGCGCAGGAACCAGTTCTGCGCGCTCCGGCTTTCCAGCAGGAAGACGCCATCGACCGTGCCGATGGCCATGCTGCCACCGGGGGAGGCGACGCGATGCGCGTTCTCGCCCCCATTGGAGATCAGGATCATCCTTGCGTTCCTCTCGTTCTTCCTACAGGCGGCATTCATGTCACGGCCTCTCCGGTCAGGGCGCGGCGGCGCACGAAGCCCAGCAGCGAGCGTCCCAGCGTCTCCGCGTCCAGCCAGGCCGTCATCGGCACGATGTCCACGTCCTGGTGGCGGGTCTCCAGCTCGTCCAGCTCCGCATCCGGCATGATGCCGGCGAGCAGCAGGCCCGTGGCACGAGAGTGGGTGTTGTCGTTGCCGGGTACGATGCAGGTGGGCAGATCGAGCTGCCGCAACTCCGCCTCCGTCGCGCCGAGGATGGGCGTATGCAGGCCCTGCTCCAGGCTGTCGCGCCACTGGCGCATGATGCGGATGAAGCGCTCGGGCGGAACCGCGAGCAGGGTATCGGCGCGGGTGGGTTCCGCTTCGACCAGGTCACGGAAATGATCGGTGCGGATGACCTCGGCCATGCCACCGCGCTCGGCGGCCTCGATGAAGATCGTGTAGTAGCGCCGGGCCAAGCGTCGGACGGCGAACTCTCCGCCGGTCGGGCGCATCAGGAACAGGGCGCGGGCGATGCCCGGATGGCGCAGCGCCATCAGGATCGACATGCGGCAACCGGAGGATGAGCCGGCGAGGATGGCCTGCTCCGCACCCAGCCCCCGCATCAGGGCCACGGCGTCGTCAGCCCAGACCTCGAACTCGCTGGCCGTGTCCTCGATGGAGACACCGGAGCGGCCGGTGTTGCGGCGGTCATGCAGCAGGACGCGGCAGCCGCCGTCGGCAATGACGCCGGCAATGTCCCGCATCTCGTCCAGGCTGCGCCGGCCGCCCGGGGACAGCATCACCCAGGGACCGTCTTCGCCCAGAACCTCATGGTAGAGACTGGTGCCGCGGATGGAGGCGAAGGGCATGTCAGTACTGCCCCTTCGGCTCAAGGCCCAGGGCGAACTGGCCGGCCATGCTGCCCACCGCATCCCAGTTCAGGCTGATATGGCGGCCGACCGCGTTCACGTCGCGCCAGGCCCGCTGCACCGGATTGGCGAGGTCCAGTCCCTGGCCGCCGGTGGAGGCATTCAGCGCTTCCGCCGCACGCAGGGCGAGGCCGGTGGCGAAGGATTGCCCCCGGCGGCTCGCGATGCGGTCCTCCACCGAGATCTCCTCGCCCGCCCGGGCGGTCTCGGCGCGGGCACGGAGGTCTCGCAGCAGGATTTCCCGCGCGGCATCGACGGAAGCGGCTGCCTCGGCGACGCGCAACTGGATGGTGGGGAATTCCGCCATGCGATTGCCACCGCCGGCCACCGCACCGCGCGTGATGCGATGGCTCGTCATGTCGAGATAGCTTTCCAACGCACCGGCGGCCGCCCCCACCGCCGTGGCGGCAAGGCAGGAGGGAATGTTGCAGAGCATCGGCATCGCGTAGAGCGGCACGCCATGGAAGTCGCGGCCCGGAGTCCTGCCGGTGCCGGTATCCCGCACCTGCAACACACGGTGGACGGGCACGAAGGCGTCCTCTACCACCACGGTGCGGGAGCCGGTGCCGGCGAGGCCCACCGCGTGCCAGGTATCGTCGATCGTGAAGTCGGCCTTCGGCACCAGCAGAAAGGAAAGGACGGGTGGCACTCCCTCCTCGCCGGCCGGGATGAGCACGGAGCAGATGGCCCAGTCGGCGGCATCGCAACCGCTGGCGAAGGCCCAGCGGCCATCAAGGCGGAAGCCGCCCTCCACAGGCCGCACCTTGCCGGTGGGCGCGTAGGAGGCGCAGGCGGTGGCATCGGGATTGCCCCCCCACACGTCGCGCTGTGCTGCCTCGGGGAAGCTCGCGATCAGCCACTGGTGCGCGGCCAACAAGCCACAGGCCCACCCGGTCGAAGGACAGGCGCCCGCCACATCCATGATGAGATCGGCGAGGATGGCGAAGTCCTGCTCAAGGCCACCGAAGGCACGTGGCTGCACGGTGCGGAACAGCCCGGCCTCGCGCAGGGCGACGACGTTCTCGTCTGGCACCTGGCGCCGGCGCTCGGCCTCCGCGGCACGGGAGCGGATCTCCGGCAGGAGATGGCGGATGGCGGCCTTCAGCACGGCGGAAATGTCCCCGGCCTGCTCGTGCGGGAGACGGGGTGTAAGGGAGATCTGGTTCATTGGGGGTCTTCTCCGGTCGCTAGGCGGCGGGCGCGGCGACGCAATAGCCCGCGTCGTGGTAAAGCAGAGGCGAGCTGCTTTCATGCAGTTCTGCCTTCTCCACTTCGCCGACGAGGATGAGATGGGTGCCATAAGGAATGGCGGCGGCCTTGCGACAGAACAGGTTGGCCTGCGCGCCAAGCAGGAAGGGCACGCCTTCCTCGCTGTCCTGCCACTCATCCCCATCGAAACGGCGCTCAGGCGGCACGCCGCCGCTGAAGGCCGCGGAGACATGGCCCTGGGCACTGTGCAGCACATTGACGCAGAAACGGGGGGCCCGCAGCAGGATGTCGTGCAACAGGGTTTGCCGGTGGATGCAGACCAGCAGCGATGGAGGCTCCATGGAGAGCGAGGTGACAGCGGTGGCCGTCATGCCATGCCGGCGTGCATGGTCGCAGGCCGTGACAACGGTCACCGTGGATGCGAAGCGCCGCATGGCGGCACGAAAGGCAGCGGGCACGCCGGGGGGCGTGGCAGCAGGGGACGTCATATCTTCCTCCGGAATGCTTGCTTGGCGCAGGTCTTTCCGGCACGCAGCCTAACCACCGCACCTTGATATTTGCAAATGCAAATTTTGCTTATGCATGTTTTTTAATACCGAGGGGACCGCATGTACCGGCTGACCGAATCCTTCCCCTATCTCGTCAACCGCGTGGGCGTCCGGATGGGAGAGGTCTTCTCCCGCCGGCTGGAAGCCTATGGGGTGACCCTGCCGATGTACCGGGTGATGGCCGCGCTCCGGATGCAGGGTGACCAGCGGCTGGGAGATTTGGCCGAAGTGACATCGGTGGAAATGTCCACCCTCTCGCGGCTGATCAGCACCATGGTGGCGAGGAAGCTCGTTTCCCGCCAGCGGCCGGAGGATAACGGCCGCGCGGTGGAGATCAATCTCACGGCGCAAGGCAGTAGCCTGGTGGAGGAACTGATGCCGCTGGCCGTGCAGCACGAGGCCCTGGCCCTGCGCGGCTTCACCCGGGAAGAATCAGAGCGGCTGAAGCGGGATCTCGTGCGTGTCTTCGAAAATCTCGTCGCCTTCGAGTCCGAGATCGGTGAATCCCACGATGAGCGACCGCCCCCGGGCGACGTGGGGCAGAAGGCATGAACTCGCCGCCCGGTGCTTGCGCAGGAAGTGGCAACACGACCCCGGTCCGGCGAGGCTAGCGCGCGGGAGATGGCTGTTCGCTCAACCCTTCGCGCAAGGCCTGGACCAGCAGGAGGATGAGGGAGTCACGGGGCCCCCGGGGAGCGACCAGTCCAACCGAGCGATAGTACCGGCCTTCATCGACAGGGATCTTCCGGACACCGGAAGCGGCGTGGCCTCTGACACCCCAGTCCGGCAGCAGCGTGACGCCCAGGCCCTGCCCCACCAGGATGATGATGGCCTCCAGCGCATCCATCTCGAAGATTTCCGGCAGGGAAAGGTTCCGGTCCTTGAGATAGGATGTCACGATATGGCCGGTCCAGGCGTCCCGATCCATCCTGATCAACGGGGCTGACCGAAGCGCTTCATCGACCTTCCTCAGCCGGTTGCCGGAGGGCACGAAGAGCGTAAGAGGCTCGCGGCGGATCTCGTGCCAGGTCATTCCCTTCGGTAGGCCGAACGGTGGTTGCACCATGAGAACGCAATCCAGTTCGCCATGCTCCAATCTCCGGTAGAGATGTGCCGAAGTGCCTGGAACCACCTTGATCTCGACGGAAGGATGTCGCTCCGTGATGATCTTCAGCGCCTGAGGCACGACATTGGTCAGGGCGGTCGAGATCGAGCCCACACGCAACTGGCCGCGCAGTTTCCCAAGCTGAACGATGTGCTTCAGATCATCCACCTTCGAAAGGATGTCCCGAACCTGATCGAGCACGGCCTGACCGGCTTCTGTCAGCACAAGGGCGCGGCCTCGCCGCACCAGAAGTGGTACCGCCAGATCCCTTTCCAGGGACTGGATCTGTTCCCTCACTGACGCATTTGCCAGATTGAGGTGACGCGCGGCACCCGCCAGCGACCCCGTTTCGGCGATGGCAACCAGGGTCGCGAGGAAGCGCGTGTTCATGCGTACCGCACCTGTGGTCGGCGTGTCAGGGGTCCGCCGCATAGCTATGCCCAGAACGCCGGATTTTCCATCATTTGATGGTGCCTTATTGGGGTTTTTCCGACACCATCCTTGGTCTAGCCTTCAGGCACGAGAAACCTGGACAGGCACATGGCACTGAACCACACGGCCCGGGGCGTGTTCCCGATCGCTCCCACACCGTTCCACGCGGATGGGCGTATCGATTTCACCTCCATCGACAGCATGACGGACTTCTACCGGTCTGTCGGGGCAACCGGGCTGACGGTCCTCGGCGTGATGGGAGAAGCCCCGAAGCTGGACGGAGCCGAGGCGCTGGAGGTCGCGATCCGCTTCATCCGGAAGGCCCAGGACCTCCCGGTGATCGTCGGTGTCTCGGCTCCTGGCTTCGCCGCCATGCGGAGCCTGGCGCGGGCCTCCATGGATGCCGGCGCGGCAGGGGTGATGATCGCCCCTCCGAACACCCTTCGCACCGACGACCAGATCGTCGGATACTACCGCCAGGCCATCGAGGCGATCGGGGATGATATTCCCTGGGTGATCCAGGACTATCCGCTGAACTTCTCCGTTGTGATGACACCAGGGGTCATTCGCCGCATCGTCACCGAACTGCCGTCCTGCGTCATGCTCAAGCACGAGGACTGGCCAGGGCTGGAGAAGATCAGTGCCCTGCGCGGCTGGCAGGCGGACGGATCGATGCGCCCCGTCTCCATCCTGTGCGGCAATGGCGGCCTGTTCCTCGACTTCGAGGTAGAGCGAGGGGCCGATGGGGCGATGACGGGATATGCCTTCCCGGACATGCTGGTGGATGTCGTCCGCCTGCAGAGCGAAGGGCGCCGGGACGAGGCGCACGACCTGTTCGATGCTCATCTTCCCCTGCTCCGCTACGAGCAGCAGCCTGGCGTCGGGCTCGCCATCCGAAAATACGTTATGGCGCGGCGCGGGATCATCGCCTCGGACGCGCAGCGCAAGCCTGCCCAGGCCATGACCGCCAAGGCGAAAAGCGAAGTCGAGTATCTGCTTGCCCGTCTCGCACGCCAGGACCAACGCGCCGCGAAGCTGGTGGCCTGAGAAAGGACGCGCACATGGATCTCGGGATTGAGGGCCGCTCCGCTCTGGTGCTGGGCGGCGGCCTCGGCTGGGCGATCGCGGTCGCCCTGGCCCGCGAGGGTGCGAAGGTCACGGCGGCCGATATCAGCGCCGAAGCCCTGGAAGGGACGCGGCAGGCCGTGTCCGCTGTCAGCGGCACGATCCACACGCTGGTGTGAGACCTGGCCGATCTGGCTGCCATCGACAGCCAGATCCGCTCCATCGAGGAGCAGCGTGGCCCGGTGGGTATCCTCGTCAACGACACCGGCGGTCCGCCGCCGACGCCGGTGTCAGGACAGGACCCCGCCATCTGGGCGAAGCACTTCAACGCCATGGTCCTCTCCGTCGTCGCTATTACCGACCGGGTGCTGCCGGGTATGCGGGCGGCAGGCTGGGGGCGGATCATCACCAGCACCTCGTCCGGCATGATCACTCCGATCCCGAATCTCGGCCTGTCGAATGCCCTGCGCTCGACACTGCTCGGCTGGTCAAAGACCCTCGCGCGCGAGGTGGGCCGGGACGGCATCACCGCGAACATCATCCTGCCCGGCCGCATCGCGACCGACCGTATCCGCTTCCTGGATGAGCAGAAGGCAAAGCGCGAGAACCGGACGGTGGAGGAGGTGTCCGGCGAGAGCACCGGGTCCATTCCCATCGGCCGCTACGGTAAGCCTGAGGAATACGCGGATGCTGTCGCGTTCCTGGCCAGTGCCAGGGCTTCCTACATCACCGGCTCCGTCATCCGCGTGGATGGCGGCCTCGGTGCAGCCCGAAGCGCTACGGCCGGGCATACCCGTCGCCGTGCTGGCGCGGCGCGGGCGGATCAACGGCCGCCTGAGCACCACCGAGGTGCTGGAGCGCGGTGCGTCGTAGGTGCCCGCCTCCTAATGGCGGTTGCCGTTCAGGCTTTCCACGCACGCTCCCCATCGTCCGGCACTGTCTTCACCACCTCCCCATGCCAGCCCAGGGAGCGGCTGATCTCAGCAGCGGCGGCACGCACCTCGCCAGACAGCACTTCCATCCGCTCTGGCTGCATGTAGGGCAGCAGACTGGACACGCTGACCGCTGCGACGATTTCGCCGCTCGCGTCACGGATGGGGGCGGCAACGCAGAACAGCTCCGGCTCGTTCTCCCCGAGGTCGAAGGCCACCCCCCGGGCTGCGTAGAGCCGCATGCGCTCCAACCACTCGCGCCGCGCCTTGCCGCTGACCGGCACCGGGCCGGCGCGACCGCGGCCGACGAACTCTTCCCACTGCGCTTCCGGCAGGTCGAGGATCAGCGCCTTGCCCAAGCCCGTACTCCAGACGGGATGCCGGTCGCCGGCTGCCGAGCGGATCTCAAACGGCCGGCCACCGGGCACCTTGTCGAGATAGAGCACACTGCCTTCGTCCAGGATGCCGAGTTGCACCGTGTCCAGCGTCTGTGCCGCGAGCCTGCTGAGGAACGGCTGCGCCGCCTGGTGCAGCGGCAGGGTGCGGCGGAAGCGTAGCCCGAGTTCGCCGAGCTTGGGGCCGAGGCAGTAGCCACTACCTGGTGAGAAGCCGAGGTAGCGCCGGGCCACGAGGGCGGAGGCGAGCCGGTGGGTGGTAGTCCGGGTGGTGCCCAGCGCTTCCGCAAGTGCAGGAAGATCCGTTGCCCCCGCCGCCACGGCCTCCATGACGTCGAGGCCGCGGAGCAGCGTCTGCGCCCCTTCTGTCGCAGGTGTGGTCCGTGGCCTGCCGGGATGCCGTTTCTTGCTGTCCATGATTCCTTCGCCCAACGCGTGCCTGCTTGACACCTGCGTGCACGGGCCGTCAGATATACCACATAATAGATTAATATACCATATTATGGTATAAAAGAAATGGGAGTGACTATCCGATGCGTTTCCGCGCATGTCCTCTATCCGCCATACATACGCAGTCCGCCTCTGGCCCCGATCGGGAGACAGTGTGATGGCGGATGACACCCGTTTCGCCGGCCGCGTTGCGGTCGTCACCGGCGGCGCGGCCGGCATCGGCCTCGCGGTCGCCCGGCGCATCGTCGCCGAGGGCGGCAGGGTGGCGGCCTGGGACCGTGATTCCGCCGCGATCGAGGTGGCGCGTGCGGCGCTCGGCCCGGAAGCGGTCGGGATCGCCCTGGACGTTTCCAACTGGCCGGAGGTGGAAGCAGCGGCTCATGCGACGGCCGAGCGGCTTGGGAGCATCGACGTGCTGGTGGCAAGCGCCGGCATCACCGGGCCCAATACCACCACCTGGACCTACCCGGTTGATGAGTGGCGGCGGGTGATGGCGGTCAACCTCGATGGCGTCTTCCACTGCGACAAGGCGGTGGTGCCGTTCATGCTGAAGAAGGGCTACGGCCGCATCGTCAACATCGCCTCCATCGCCGGCAAGGAGGGCAACCCCAACGCTCCTGCCTACAGCGCATCCAAGGCCGGCGTCATCGGGCTGACCAAGTCGCTGGGCAAGGAACTCGCGAAGTCGGGGGTCACGGTGAACTGCGTCACCCCGGCTGCGGTGCGCACCGCGATCTTCGAGCAGATGAGCCAGGCGCATATCGACTTCATGCTGTCCAAGATCCCGATGGGCCGGTTCGGCGCCATCGAAGAGGTGGCCGCCCTGATCTGCTGGCTGGCCTCGGAGGAATGCTCCTTCACGACAGGGGGCGTGTTCGACGTCTCGGGCGGGCGGGCGACCTACTGATCCCGCCCGGACGGGCGACCCAACAGAACAAAAAGGGGGAAACCAGATGTCGTCCTTCGCCACCGTGGCGACTGAGGGCAGCAGCGAGGACATCCGCGGCCGGGTGATGGGCAAGCTGCGCTGGCGGATCGTGTTCTACTGCTTCGTCCTGTTCATCATAAACTATCTGGACCGCGTGAATGTCGGCTTCGCCGCCATACACATGAACCGCGACCTTGGGTTGTCAGCGACGGCCTACGGCTTTGGTGCCGGCGTGTTCTTCCTCGGCTACATCGCCTTCGAGATCCCCAGCAACATGGTCATGCACCGGGTCGGTGCGCGCATCTGGATCGCACGGATCATGGTGAGCTGGGGTCTCCTGTCTTGTGGCATGGCCTTCATCGGCGGCGAGACCTCGTTCTACATCCTGCGCTTCCTGCTGGGTGCCGCCGAGGCCGGGTTTGTGCCGGGCATCCTGCTCTACATGACCTACTGGTTTCCGGCGCGAGACCGCGCCCGGGCGACCGCGGGCTTCATGACGGCGACCGTTCTGTCCACGGTGATCGGAGCGCCCATCTCCGGCTGGATCCTGGCCAGCGTGCCGAACTGGCATGGGCTCGCCAGCTGGCAGTGGCTGTTCATCCTGGAGGGACTGCCGGCCGTCATCCTCGGCGTGGTCACCTACTTCTACCTGGTGGACCGGCCACAGGACGGGCGCTGGCTCGACGCTGCCGAGCGGGGCTGGCTGGTGGCTGAGCTGGAGCGCGAGAACCGGGAGATCGCGGCCGTCGGCACGCATGAGTACCGGGCGATCTTCCGCGATTGGCGGGTCTGGCTGCTGACACTGATCTACATGTTCAACGCCATGGCGGTGTATGGCGTGGTGCTCTGGCTGCCGCAGATCGTGCGTTCCATCGGCGGGCTGTCGGACCTGCAGACTGGCTTCGTGACCGCAATCCCTTTCGTGTTCGCGACAATCGGCCTCCTGCTGGTCGCGCGCAGCTCCGACCGCACGGGGGAGCGCAAATGGCATACTGCCCTGTCCGCCCTTGGGGGTGGGTTGTTCCTTGCGGCGAGCGGGCTCGCGCCGTCCCCGATGACCGGGCTGCTGCTCCTCTGTGCCGCGGCCTTCGGGGTATGGGCCGTGCTGGGCGTGTTTTGGTCACTGCCGACACAGTTTCTGACGGGGGCGGCTGCGGCAGCCGGTCTTGCGGCGATCAACGGCTTCGCGCAGATCGGCGGCTTCGCGGGTCCGTACCTGGTTGGCTGGATCCGCGACACGACGCAGAGCTTCACCCCCGCGCTGCTTACGCTCGCCGCGGGGCCGATCCTCGCGGCGCTGCTCTGCCTGCTGATCCAGGTGCCGGCGACGCGCAGCTAGAGTCTGTCAGGTTCAAATAGAAGCATAGCCGGCATGGCGGAGGTATGCGGCGCATTCGTCGGCGGTGAAGGTCAAGAGCAAGTCGCCGATCTTGCGCCAGGTGGCATCGATGGAGCGTTCATCGGCCTTTCGCAGGAGGGTCTTGAGCTTGGCGAAGACCATCTCGATCGGGTTGAGGTCGGGGCTGTAGGGCGGCAGGAAGAGCAGCCTGGCACCGACGCTCCGGATCGCATCGCGGGCTGGTTTTCCCTTATGACTGCCAAGGTTGTCGGCGATGACGATGTCTCGCGGCCCGAGGGTCGGCAGCAGGAACTGTCGCACCCATGCTGTGAAGGACAAGCCGTTGATCGGTCCGTCGATGACGCAGGGGGCGACGATGCGATCGTGCCGCAATCCGGCCAGGAACGTCAGCGTCTTCCAGTGCCCGTGCGGCACCTTGGCCAGGAGCGGCGCCCCGCGCAGGCTCCAGCCTCGTGTGCGGGTCATGTTGGTCTTCACCCATGTCTCGTCAATGAAGACCAGGCGGGCCGGATCAAACCGATGTTGACGGGTCCGCCAACGGGCCCTCAGACGCGCCAGGCTCGGCCGTTCCGTCTCGCTTGCCAGCAAAGTTTTTTTTGAAGGTGAGGCCTTGGCGGCGCATAAAACGCCAGACCGTGTCATGCGACACGTCGATGCCGCCGGCCTTCAGGTCGGCGGCAAGTGCCCGCACGGTCCAATCCGACTTCGCCGCAAGGCGGCTGGTCAATGCTTCGGTCGCATCCAGCAGTCTCGGCCGACGATTGCCCCCCACCTTGCGGGCCGCCAGACCATGCCCGGATCGGGCAAGTTGACCAATCCGTACCGCACTGGCGACCGAGACGCCAAAGCGTTTCGCCGCTTCTCGAACCGTCGACCCACCAGCCAACGCAGCTGCCACACGGATCCGCAAATCCAGGGAAAGGGCTCGAGCCATCGCCGCTGGCCTCCCATCCAGCAGCCATCTTGAATCACGGCCGCCCCGCGTCGCAGAAGTCAATTCTCGATTCAGAAACAATCTGACAGACTCTAGGCCGGATGTCAGTCTGAGGTGGGGTGGCTCTGCCTCAGACTTGATGTGGCGGGCGGCCCTGAGCGGCATCTGTGCACCAAGCTCAGGGTTGCCGATGGAGCGGGCGGTCTGGATGATGCTGGAAGCGGTCATGCTTCGCAGTAGCAGTGATCGGCTTGATCACGCCGGACAACGCCGCATTGTCACCGTGGCACCAAGTCACCGGACGAAGTTTCGGTAAGCCTGAGATCGTCCAGTGATAGCTTGAGACGTGGGATTTTGGGCCAGAGAGCGAAAGTCCTCAGCTCTGCGGCAATCGCGGCTGACGATCGTGCATTCAGGGATCGCTGCTCGTGCCAGATCTCCACAATGCTGCCATTGTGGCTTAGACCGAGGCCGTGTTCCCAATACGAGATGTATGTGATGCCTTCATCAGCGGCGTAAGCCTGCCCTATGCCGGCAGATTGATCACGGGCGTACTCCCAGTTGTTCGGCCGCATAGCGACAGAACCGTCCAGGGAGGGCCGGATGGCCATGCCGGTCAGCAGGCTCAGGGCACGTTGGTCCAGCGGACGGTACGACGCTACTCCCAGACCGCCATCTTCCTGAGGTGTGATGGCGGCGATCAGGTGCTCGCCTCGCTGTAGCGTGACGATCTCCTGACTCAGATCCACCGTGCGTAGAGACAAACACCAGTCCTCTGTGCCAATATCCAACACCGCCTTATCCGACATGCCCCGACCCAACTCTTCTGCCAGACGTGACCAAGCTGGTTCGAAGGTTTGCCAGGTCGGCGATGAAGCTGCGTGCTCCTGGAGCAGGCGCAGCAACACTTCGGGTGGCAGATCGGCTGCCATCGGCATTGGTACAGGCAGATATGCGTCCGGGATGCCGTACTGCTCGCGGTAGTCTCTCTCGAGACGGAGCAGAACAAATTCATCGTTGTTCAAGCAACCTCCTGTTCGGCGTATTGCGGCGCGTAAAGAATAATCGCTTCTCACTAGCTAGGCTGGACATCGCGCCAGAACGCCAACAAACGTGGGTCACTGGCATGCGCGACGTTGATCCGAAAGGCGGCGGTACCTGCCTGGCGATCTGGTCGGAATACAGTGCTGGGTGCGAGAAAGATGCTGCGCTCGGCTGCCATCCGGCATAGTCGCGCCTCATCAGTGCCTGGTGGCATTTCAAGCCAAAGGTAGAAGCCGCGATCCACAGGCGCAGCCACCGGCAGACCAAGGGCGTGCAGTTCGTCCAGAGCCTGCGCCGTCGCCGCCTCCACGCGAGTTTGCAGCCGGCGTAGGTGCCGTCGATAGTGGCCGCCGGCAATCAGGCCAAAGACTTGCCGCTCGACATGGTCGGAGGTCGCAACCGCGGTCAGTAGTTTGATATCCGCCAGCGCATCCGCCAGCGCCGGTTGAGCGGCGACATATCCGACTCTCAATGAGGCAGAAAGCGTTTTGGAGAAGGTTCCGACGTAAAGCACGCGGTTCAACTGGTCGAATCCTGCCAGGCGGGGCCTGGTTGCCGGCAGGATATCGGCGAAGGGGTCGTCCTCCACGATATGGAAGCCGTGGCGCTCAGCCGTCAGTAGTAATCCGTAGGCAGTGGGCAATGACAGCGTTCCAGCCGTGGGATTATGTGCCAGCGACTGGGTGAAGAAGACCTTGGGTCGTTCGGTAGCGAGTTTTTCCTCCAGATCCATCAGGTCGGGACCGTCAGCCAAGCGCCGGATACCGACCACCCTCACCTTGCTCAGCCGAAGCTTGCCGAAAAGCGGGTAATAGCCCGGATCATCAACGAAGGCGGTGTCGCCCGGCTCCAGCAGGTGCCGCATGATCAGGTCGAGAGCGTGGTTGGCGCCGTGCGTCATCAGCACCTGCTTCGGAGCACAACGGATGCCGCGCTCGGTCAGCGACAAGGCGATGTGCTCGCGCAGTGGCCCGAATCCCCAGGAACTGCCATAGCCGTGTTCGACCGCCTTGCCACGTAACAGGTTGGCGCGTCCGAACTGCACACCGATTTCCGAACCTTCCATCCAGCAGGCCGGTGGACGGCCGTCGCCTGGCCTCAGTTCATAGTGCTGGTCGAGTTGCTCGCGTAGCAGGGAGACGAGGTCCAACGCCTCCACAACATGTTTTCGGGGCTGGGCGGCCTGGGCCGACGGCTTGCTCCGGACGTAGTAGCCAGAGCCCGGCCGTGCCTCGATCCGTCCCAAGGCCACCAGGCTATCGTAGGCCTCCGCCATGGTGTTCTTGGATACGCGATGCTCGAGGGCCGCTTTGCGGATCGAGGCCAGGCGGTCGCCAGACTGCAGGGCACCCTCGTCGATGCGAAGAGACACTGCCCGGACGATAGCCTCGACACGGGATATGGGGTGATCGTTCCCCCGAAATTGACCCAGTGATTCTACCATGACAGTCCTGACATGATGGTCGCCAACCGTCCCTTGTTCCAGAAATCGTCCTGGGACAGCTTTATAACCATACCGCCAGCAGAATGGCGGCGAAAGAACCATGGGGGAGGTCCGAGGCGCGTTGACGCACCCTTGCCCATGGCCGTGTTCAAGGCCTGCCGGCCATCACGCCGGCGACAGATGCTAGGGTGATCATGTCGAGCCAGCTTCCCAACGCACCGCGCAACGCCCGCATCAGCGGGTTCCACAAGATGTCGGCTGAAGAGCGATTGGCTCAGGTCGCGGCCTTCGCCGGGCTCGATGCCGCCATGACGGGGCAGCTTGGCAAAGCCGGCAACATCGACCCGCATCTGGCCGACCACATGATCGAGAACGTCATCTCGACAATCAGCATCCCCGTTGGCATCGCCACGAACGTGAAAGTCGATGGTCGCGACGTGCTGGTCCCGATGGCGACCGAAGAGTCCTCGGTGGTCGCGGCGGTCTGCAACTCGGCCCGCCAGTGCTATGACGCCGGCGGCTTCATCACGTCCATGTCCGGTATGGACATGATCGCGCAGATCCAGATGGTCGGCGTTCCCAACCCCGAGGACGCCCGCATCCGCATCCTGGAGCGCAAGGATGAGATCGCCGCGATCTGTAACGATTGCGACCCCATGCTGCTCAAGCTGGGTGGTGGCTTCCGCGACGTCGAGGTCCGCCTGATCGACAGCAAGAGCGGCCCAATGGTGGTCACCCATATCGTCGTCGACACACGTGATGCCATGGGCGCCAATGCGGTCAATACGATGGCCGAGCGGCTGGCTCCGAGAATCGAGGCCTGGGGTGGCGGCAAGGTCTATCTCCGGATCCTGTCCAACCTTGCCGACCGCCGCCTGGCACGAGCACGCGCCGTCTGGCCAGTTGAGGCGATCGGTGGCTCTGCCGTGCGAGACGGCATGATCTCCGCCTACCACTTCGCCGAAGCGGACCCCTACCGTGCCTCGACCCACAACAAAGGCATCATGAATGGCATCTCCGCCGTGGTGCTGGCCACGGGCAACGATACCCGGGCCGTAGAGGCCGGCGCCCACACCTATGCCGCCCGAAAGGGACGCTACACCAGCCTGACCAGCTGGGAATCCGACCAAGATGGCAATCTCGTCGGCACGATCGAGCTACCGCTGGCCGTGGGCCTCATCGGCGGCGCAACCAAGATCCATCCTACCGCCCAGGCCTGCCTCAAAATTCTGGGTGTGACGTCAGCCGAGGAGCTTGCGCGCATCATGGCCGCCATCGGCTTGGCCCAGAACTTCGGTGCGATGAAGGCGCTGGCCACCGTCGGCATCCAGCAGGGTCATATGTCGCTGCATGCCAACAACGTGGCCATTGCGGTTGGTGCGGTCGGAGAGGAAGTGGCGAGGCTGGCGAGGATCCTGATCGAGAAGAAACAAGTCCGCCAGGACGTTGCCCTGGCCGAACTGGCCAAGCTACGTGGGGAGAAATGAGACCATGGATGCACACCCCCTCCGTGCCACCGCTCCGTCCGGTGCCAGGCCGGACGGTGCCGCATGGCCCTACGCGGAGGTCTGGGGCGACACCGTTGTTCTGAAGGATCTGGGGAAGTCGGTGGTGATCGGTGCGCTCATCGCGCTGGCGTGCTACTTCGGCGCTCGTTGGATCCTGTCGGGCTTCGTTGCCACGCCGCAAATCGCCAAGACCTATGCGATGCTCTTCGGGCTGATCGGCTGCATCATTGCCGGCGCGGTGTGTGCCCGGCTGTTCGTGCCCAAGCGTGATCTCAGCGAACAGGCGCATGACGACGCCTGGCGGGAGGCGACATTGGAAAAACTGGCGATGGAAGCGCAAGGACTTGGCCGCATCGCCGATCTGCCTGCTAGCGTGCAGGCAGAGATGCATGAACTCGGTCTCTACGACAGCTTCGTGCGGTACGAGGCGAAGCTTACGACCCAGGCAGAAGGGGCCCGGGTATGACCGGCGACCTGGTTATGGAGATCGTGACCGCGGTTGCCATGGGTCTGGCTGGAGCGGTGCTGTTCAGTGCTATCGGCTTGATCTCAGGCACGGACGAGACGACAACCCTCGCGCCCATCACCCTGCTCATCGTGCTGCTGGGCGTCCCTCCGGTCGGTGTCTTCACGTTCTGGCTTGCCGCCGCCGTGTCCAAGCACATGACCCATGCGGTGCCGACGGCCTTGCTGGGCATTCCCGGTGACACGCTGGCGGTACCATTGATGCAGCAGGCCACCAGTCTGAGGAACCTTGGTGTTCCACACATAGCGCTACGCAAGATGATATCGGGTGCCATCATTGCCGCCTTCGTGGCAGTACCACTGGCTGTGCTCTTTGCCGTGCTGCTGGCACCTTTCGGTGCAGCTATTACAAGTGCTGCGCCCTGGATCTTCCTCGCTGCGGCGATTCTTGTCGCATACTTCTCGCCTGGCCGTTGGTCGGCTGTTGCCGCACTCGTTCCCTTCGTGCTGATGATCGTCGCGTTGCAGACACTGACCCGTGGCTACGGGATTAGCCTGTCGGTTAGCTACTTCCTTGGCATCGCCATCGGACCCCTGGTCGCCGACCTATTTTCGGTGCTGTCGCCCATCGATCGGCCACGCATGCTGCGGGAGAAGCCGCGGAGTTTCGTTCTGGCACCGGACGTGAAGTCCTGGGGTGGCTACTTCCCCAACCCGTTCCGCGTGCTCGATCCCTCGCAGACTGCCTGGACGGTCGCCACCGCTGCTATCTCCTCAGCCACTTTCGTCTTCTCGCCGGTGGCAATGACGGTGATGATGGGCGAGGTTGTAGGATCGCGCGTCAAACACGCCTATCACCGATTGACTTCGGTACTGGCGGCCCGCAACGGAGTGACCGAGGCAACCTATATCGCCGAAGCGCTCATCCCGTTGATTGCCTTCGGCCTGCCGTTATCGCCGGTTGCCGCAGGGCCAGCTGCACCACTGTTCAACGCTCCGCCGGTCTTTACCATCAACAGTGCCACGGGAGAGATCCATAACCTGCACACCATGATGTCACCCTGGCAGTTCCTCGGCTATGGCATCATCGCCGTCATTCTGGCGGCCCTGATCGCCTATCCCTTCGCAATGAACTACGCGCGAAGCGCGGCTGCCTTCGTGTCCTACAGGTTGAGCCACGAGGCCATCATCGCCACTTTCGTGGGCTTGGTACTGGTGATCGGCGTCTGGGAAGGCGGGCTTCTGGCACTGATGGTCATCCTCGCAGTGGGCTTGGTCGGCGGCACGCTGTATCGCGTGCTGGGACTGAACACCGGCGTACAGTTCATGTGCTACTACGCCGCGGTTCTTACCGTACCCGGTATCGTCAAGCTGATCGCAGGCTGAGAGCATGAAAGTTCCTCCGACAGTCCGCATTGTGGAGATGGGTCCGCGCGACGGCTTGCAGAACGAGGCGCGGCCGGTTTCCGTCGCCACGCGGATCGCATTGATCGAGGCGCTGGCCGATGCCGGGCTGCGCAGCATCGAGGCGGGCAGCTTCGTCTCGCCGAAATGGGTGCCGCAGATGGCCGGCACGGCGGAAGTCCTGGCCGGGATCGCGCCGCGCCCGGGCGTCGGCCACCCCGTGCTGGTGCCGAACCTGAAGGGGCTGGAAGCGGCGCTGGCCGCCGGGGCGCGGGAGATCGCGGTCTTCGGCGCGGCCTCGGAAAGCTTCTCGCGCGCCAACATCAACTGCTCCATCGCCGAGAGCCTGGAGCGCTTCGCCCCGGTGGTGGAACAGGCGCTCGCCGCCGGGCTGCGGGTGCGCGGCTATGTCTCCTGCGTGCTCGGCTGCCCCTACGAAGGCCGGGTGGCGCCGGAGGCGGTGGCGCGCGTCGCGGCGGCGCTGCACCGCATGGGCTGCTACGAGATCTCGCTCGGCGACACGATCGGCACGGGCACGCCGCTCGCCGCGCGGCGGATGCTGGAGATCGTGGCGGAGCAGGTGCCGCTGGAACAGCTGGCGCTGCACTTCCACGACACCTACGGCCAGGCACTGGCGAATATCCTGGCCTGCCTGGAACTCGGTGTCTCGGTGGTGGACAGCGCCGTGGCCGGGCTGGGCGGCTGCCCCTATGCCAAGGGCGCCTCGGGCAATGTCGCGACCGAGGATGTCGTCTACATGCTCGACGGCATGGGCATCGCGACCGGTGTGGACCTCGCCCGCCTCGCCGCGGCCGGGCGCATGATCTGCGCCGCGCTGGAACGCGAGCCAGCCTCCAGGGTGGCTCGCGCCCTCGCCGCGCGCGCTTCGGGATAAGGTTGTACCGTTTGGTTTGATCAATCTGTACATTGACGGGGAAAAACGAATTCCTCAACGTGATGTAGAAAGCATTATTAATATTATGGTCTATTAGTGTCCCGAATCTGAAGTTCACGCCGTTTCGGTAGATGGTGGAGTGTTTCGGACGCAGCATCGTTCGATGCTGGCCAGGATGTCGTCGGCGGACTTGGTCCAGCGGAAGGGCTTCGGGTCGGCATTGTGGTGGTCAATAAACCGACTGATGGCGTCCTACAGGGCGGCGACGCTGCGGTGGATGCCTCGCCTGATCTGCCGCTCCATGAGGAGTGCGAAGAAGCGCTCAACCTGGTTCAACCAGGAGGAACTGGTGGGCGTCAGGTGGACGTGCCAGCGCAGCCGCCTGGCCAGCCAACTCCGGACCAGTGGTGCCTTGTGGGTGGCGTAGTTGTCCATGACGAGGTGCACGTCGAGGCCGGACGGCACGGCGGCCTTGATCTCGTCGAGAAAGCGGCGGAACTCGCTCGCGCGATGGCGCGGGTAGCATTTGCCGTTCACATGGCCGGTGGCGATGTCGAGGGCGGCGAATAGCGATGTGGTGCCATGGCGGGTGTAGTCGTGACTGCGCCGTGCGGGCTGACCCGGACGCAGCGGCAGCATCGGCTGGCTGCGATCAAGCGCCTGGATCTGGCTCTTCTCATCCACGCAGAGCACCAAGGCATGCGCGGGTGGCGAGACGTAGAGGCCGACAACGTCGCGTACCTTGGCCACGAAGTCTGGATCGGTCGAGAGCTTGAAGGTTTCCAGCCGGTGCGGCTGCAGGCCGAAGGCGCGCCAGATGCGCTGGACGGTGGAGACGGACATGCCGGACGCGCGCGCCATGCCGCGTGAGCTCCAGTGTGTCGCATCCGGTGGCTGGCTCTCCAGCGTGCGCACGATCACCGCCTCGATCCGCTCATCTTCGACCGTCCGTGGTGCACCGGAGCGGGGCTCGTCCCGCAAACCGTCCAGGCGCTGCCCGGCAAAGCGACGCCGCCACTTGGCAACGGTCGCTGCATCCAAGCCCAGCCGGGCTGCCACCGCCTTGTTCTGCTCGCCCTCGGCGCAGGCCAGCACGATGCGGGCGCGCGCAGCCAGCGCCTGAGCGGTGCGGCGACGGCTCGCCAGTGCCGAAAGCTCAGCCCGCTCCACTTCACTTAGCTCCAGAGCAACCGCGCGACGTCCCATCCCGGCCTCCTGGACTGGCCGGAAACTCTCCCACCTTCCAATAACTGGATACAAGCGCGAACTTCTGGTTCAGCACAATAGCATCCGGTGCGATTGAGGGCCAGGATGGACCGGCCCTAGCACACAAGTCCACCTATGGCAACAAAGCCCATGTCCTCTTGAACAAGAAATCGGCCTGAATCCACAGTGAAATTGGTCTCCTCGTTGACCGGAAGCAACCATCACGGCGCAGGCCGGGCCGAGCGACGCGAGAGCCTTCGGATGGCCATCTTCTCTGTCTCAACCAGGAAAAAGAACACCATTCCCGCGAACAGGAGGCCAAGCCATGTGCCGGGGCCCATGCCTTGGGTCTCGAACAGCAATTGCAACGGCGGCGCGTAGGTGAAGAGCAGTTGCAGGATCACCACTGCCCCGATGCCCAGAGGCAGGGCACGGTTGTCGAGATGAACCTTCAGATCCAGTGAAGATTCGACCTTGAAGCGACTGTTAAGAAGGTAGAAGACCTGCCCCAGCACCAGGGCATTGACAGCCGCGGTGCGCGCGAGTGCGTCGGAGGCGTCATCTCTCCTCATCCAGGCGAAGGCCCACAGCGTTAGCACCAGCAGCGCTACGCCAACGAAGGCTACGCGCCACAGGCCGAAGGCGTCGAGGATGGGGCGGGAGACTTCACGTGGCGGGCGGCGCATCACATCCTTCTCATGCGGCTCGAAAGAGATGACGAGGCCAAGAGCGACGGAAGTCACCATGTTCACCCACAGGATCTGGGGCGCGGTAATCGGCGGTGCGAAGCCTAGCAGGATGGCAACCATGATCACGAGCCCCTGCGCGACATTCGTCGGCAGCATGAACAGGATGGCCTTCTCGATATTGTTGTAGACGGTACGCCCTTCCTTCACAGCAAGGCTGATGGAGGCGAAGTTGTCATCGGCCAACACCATCTCGGCCGCTTCCTTGGTCACCTCGGTACCTTTGATGCCCATGGCGATGCCGACATCCGCCTTCTTCAGGGCTGGCGCATCATTGACGCCGTCGCCGGTCATGGCCACGATCTGCCCATTGGCCTGAATAGCCTTGACCAAGCGTAGCTTGTGCTCGGGAGTGGCTCGCGCGAAGACGTCTACGTCGCGCACGCAGTCCTGCAGCTCAGCCTCGTTCATCCGCTCGATCTCGACCCCGGCCACAGCGGTCTTGCCATCTCCGATACCGAGCATTGCAGCAATCGCGGCGGCGGTGATCTTGTGGTCGCCCGTGATCATGGTGACCCGTATGCCGCCCCCATGACATTCTCGCACGGCAGAGACAGCTTCGGCTCGCGGCGGATCGAGCAGGCCGACAAGGCCGAGCAGCATGAGGTCATGGGGCAGGTCCGCCGCTTTCAGCTCCCCGCCCGGGAGTCCAGGCTGCAGCTTCCAGGCCAGGGCAAGAACCCGCTCGCCCTTTGCTGCCAACTTATCCGCCGCCGCCAGCCAGGTGTTAAGGAAGAGTGGCGCGGATTGCCCGGCGCCCAGCAACTCCCGGTCACAGTGGCGCAGGATGACCTCCGGTGCTCCCTTCACCAGCAGCATTTCTACCCCTTGATCATCGCGGTGTAGGGTGGCCATGAACTTGTGCTCGGACTCGAAGGGAATGATGTCAACGCGCTGGTGCGCCGCCAGCACCGCTTCCCGCCCCAGCCCTACCTTGGTCGCGAAGGGATACAGCGCCGCCTCGGTGGGGTCGCCCTCTACCTTCCAGGTGCCCTCCTTCTCGAGCAGTTCCGCGTCATTACAGAGGATGGAGACGCGCCCCATCCCCTCCAGGGCCGCGTCATCCCCCGCAGGCACGCCCTCCTTCAGGATTTGACCCTGCATGGCATAGCCCTGCCCCGTCACGGTGTAGCTGCCGCCGGCGGTGACGGCCGAGGTAACCATCATTTCCATCAGTGTCAGCGTCCCGGTCTTATCGGAGCAGATCCGGGAGACCGAGCCCAGAGTCTCGACGGCCGGCAGGCGCCGGATAATGGCATGGCGCTGTGCCATCCGCTGCACGCCGATCGCCAGCGTTACCGTGATGAGTGCGGGCAGGCCCTCCGGAATCACCGAGACGGCGATGCTGACCACGGCCTGGAAGATATCGATGAAAGGCATGCCGCGAATGAAACGGCCGAAGAGGAAGACCAGGACGCTGACGATGCCGATGGCGGTTGTGATGACATAGCCGAACTTCTTGATTTGCCGCAGCAGCGGCGTGTCCAAGGCACTGACACCGGACATCAGCTGGTTGATGCGGCCAAGTTCGGTCGCGGCGCCAGTCGCCACCACCACACCTATCCCGCGCCCGGAGGCGACCAGTGTCCCGGAGAAGGCCATGTTTGTCCGATCCCCCACGGTTGCCCGCCGTGGCAAGATCTCGGTAGTCTTGTCGATCGGCACCGACTCGCCGGTAAGAGCGGCCTCCTCCGTCCGCAGGCTCTTCACCTCGACCAGACGCAGGTCAGCTGGGATCTTGTCCCCTGATTCGAGCAACACGATGTCGCCCGGCACCAGTTCCTCGGCTGGGATGATCCGCAACTTGCCAGCGCGGCGAACGCGAGCCTCAGCCGAAAGCATGTTGCGGATGGAATCGAGAGCTTTCTCCGCCTTGCCCTCCTGAATGAAGCCCAGCAGGGCATTGAGGAGCACCACGGCCAGAATGATCCCAGCATCCAGCCAGAGACCGATCAGGAGCTTCACGAAGCCGGCCGCGAGCAGGACATAGACGAGTATGCTGTTAAGCTGCTGGAGGAACTTCCGCAGCGGCCCTGTCTTCTGGCCTTCCGGAAGGCGGTTGGGGCCATGCCGCTGCAAGCGCTTCCCCGCTTCCTCGACGGAAAGTCCGGTTTCCGCCGTGGTGTTCAGGTCCTTTATGACCGCCTCAGCGGTGGCAGCGTGCCAGTCAGCGACCGGGCCGTCGCTCGCAATCTTGTCAGCCTTTCGGGCTGCGGTGTCCATGAGCACACTCCGTCCTTCCGCCAGCTCAGCGTGACATGCACGTCGCGGCCAGCTTACCATAACAAAAGTGTTGCAATCCCTTTGCCAGCAGGCAAGTTGATGCTTGCCTTCCTCTGTTGTTGGCGGTCGACTTCGCTGTTGAATTCCTGGTACCACTGATGTGCCGACGGCCGTCACGCCGGAGGCTGTTGTGGTTGGATCACGCGGCCAAAGCTGGTGCCGCTCGTTTGGCCGCGAGCCGCTTTCGGGCGATGCCGACACGCTCGCCCTCTACGCCTGCGCCGGCCGCGGCCTCAGCCCCGCCTCGCTGCGCGTCCACCTCGCCGCCATCCAGGCCGCCCACCGCCTGGCCGGGGTGGCGCTGGACCCGCGCGAGCCGCGGCTGGCCATGGTGCTCGAAGGCATCGCCCGCAGCCATGGCACCCAGCCCCGGCGCAGAGCCGCCGCGGCCGGCCCGGACGCGCTGCGGCTGATGCTGGCCGCCCGCCCGCCCGGCACCGCAATCCCGGAGGTCGCGGCCTGGCGGCGAGGCTGGCTGCGGGCGGGAGAGGGGGTGCCGGCCCTCCTCGCCGCGGAAGCCGTGGCCCGCTGGATGCGCGAGGCCGGGGAAGGCGACCTCGCCCGACCGGAGCCGCAACAGGCGCTGTTCCTGGCCGCCGTGCTGCTGAAGCGCCGGTGGCGGCTGGGTCACGTGCCTCTGGTCTTCTGGGCAGGGGCCGGGCCGGGGGAGCGGCTGCCGCGACCCACCGGGGATCCGGCCGCGTGGCCGGGGCTGTTCCTCACCCGCTTGGCCGCCGCCGCGCGAAAGGGGCTGGAGGTGCTGGATCGCCTGGAGGCGGCACAGCAGCGACTTGCCGCGCTGGCCGAAGGCGCGCGGCGCTCCTCCTCGCTGCCGACCGCGGCGGAACTGGTGCTGCGCCGGCCACTCGTTACCGCGCCGCAACTGGCCAGGGACCTCGGCCTGACCCATCAGGGCGCGCTGCTGATCCTGGCCAGGCTGCAGAAGGCCCGGATCGCTCAGGAGGTGACGGGCAGGGGGAGCTTCAGGGCTTACGCGGTTAATGTCACTTCCCACACGGGATGGAGCAGCACGTGAAACTGGGGAAGTTCGTGGTTGGCGGGACCTTCTGGTGCGGCGACCATCCCCTTCAAAATACCCAGGTAGTCTAGATACGGTAATCGGGTCGGCGTGGTAGCGGAGGTTGCTGCGGCTGGATGTTCTTCCATGTGACCCTCGGGAATCATGAGTTGAGGGAGGCACCGAGATGACCCACTGCGCCGGGATCGACGTCTCGCTGGAGACGAGCAGCATCTGCATCGTGGACGCCCAGGGACTGATCCAGCGCGAATTCAAGATGGAGAGCGAGCCGGAGGCCATCCCAGAACCGCGAACTCGCCCTCCGCGTTCTCACCCACAACCCCGTGCTCCTCGCTGAAGCCGCATGAGCGTTTCAACAGAGCAAGCACGGTGAAGACCACCGGAGCCGATAAACGACCACTCACAGCCTCATCAAGAAGATTTTCGGTTATTCGCCTGTCTTCACAGAAGGAAACCAGCGAAGGTCGGACAACTTCGATCAGTCTATTTCATCGACAGGATCTTCCGGTCCGGCGATCTTGTCGCTCCATGGTACTGGAGTTCGGACCCATGCAGATCCTCGTCATACGAAAGGCTTTCTGTTGTTGAGCTGTGATGACGTCACCCTGCTATCGCAGATCAAGAACCAAGCCCTGGAAAACTCCGAATGTCCTGCCTGCCCCTTGTAGCCCTACAGCACACAGCATCCGTCCAGATCACGAGAGGCCCTCGGGAGCCGCTCAACCCACTTCATACCTCGCAGCCCATCAGCTTCCGTGGGCATTTCGTCGGCGTCCTGCTGCAACGGAAATCGGACTCACTTGTCCTCGCCAGGCATTCCGCCGTGAAACCGCTGGAGGGACGGGTCTTCGCCGGATCCGCGGAAGCGATCCGCGCGGTGCGCCAAGCCATGATTGCGGGCCAGCAGTCCGGGGCGAGCACCTGACACCGTCCGTCGGTGCCTGAGCATGGCGCTGCCCGCGCATGTCTCCGCCAAGGGCAGAGTCCGCCGCGCGCCCTCCGATGCGACGCCGGGGCAATCCGATTTCACCGACATCGCACTGCCAAGTCGAAGTGCCATCATCGCGAAGGATGCAGCATGGGTAGGATCTATGACAGTCTCTCCGATCTGGTCGGCGACACGCCGATGTTGGAACTGCACCGCATCCGGCAGAGGTGGAATCTCGATAGCCGCCTGATCGGCAAGATCGAGTACCTGAATCCCGCCGGCAGCATCAAGGACAGGACAGCCTGGGGCATCATCCGGGAGGCCGAAAACAGCGGCCGTCTGAAGCCGGGCGACCTGCTGGTGGATGTCACCAGCGGCAATACGGGCATCGGGCTGGCGGCGGTGGCGGCATCGCGGGGATACCGAACGAAATTCTACCTTCGGAACATCATCAGCCAGGAGAAGATCAATGTGCTGCGCCAGTATGGCGCCGAGGTCGTCCTGATCGACAATCACGAGTTCCTCGAACCGGGTGCGATCGACGCGATCCTGACGCGGATCCAGAATGAGAATCCGGACGCGTACTTCACGGACCAGCGCGGCAACCAAGCCAACTGGCGCATCCACGAGGAGACCACCGGCCCCGAGATCTGGCGGGACACGGACGGCACGGTGGATGTCCTCGTAGGGGCTGTCGGCACGGGGGGGACGATCTCCGGCACCGCCCGCTTCCTGAAGGCGCAGAAGCCTGGCGTCAGGATCGTCGTCGCGGAACCGAGTCCGGACTCCATTCCTTCGAAGGAGCATCCCTATGCGGAGACCATCGAGGGCGTGCACAAGGTCACGGATGTCGAGAAGACTCTGCTTCCTGGTAACTTCGACGCGGAAGTGGTTGACGAGACCCTTGCCGTGAGCGTGGCCGAAGCACGACGGGTGGCGCAGCTCCTGGCCCGAGAGGAAGGACTCCTCGTTGGAACGTCTGGTGGCGCGGTGCTGTCCGTCGCACTGGCCGTCGCCGCCCGACCGGAACATGCCGGCCAGACCATCGTCGTCATCTTTCCCGATAGCGGGGAGCGTTACCTCTCCACGCAAACTACGCCCGCCTGAGGCGTCCGCCGCCGGCGGCGGGGGCGTTGTGACCGCCGCTTCACCCAACCGGCGTGAACTGTGCGAGGCGTCCGAGAATGCGCGCTTCCTGCTCGGATTTGATAGCGTTGACCTCCACTGTCGCCTCTTCGAAGGAGCGGGCGGGCCGGCGCAGGGGCGAGCAACCGGGCTGGCCCGCCTTGACACCGATATGCTTTTCAAACGGCAGCGAGCGGTAGAGCGCGGGGGCGGCATCCAGGTCGAACAACGGGCGGAAGCCCAGCTTCAGGTACAGGGCGACCGCCTCCGGCTGGCGGAAGCCGGTGGTCAGATAGGCGCGGGTATAGCCGAGATCGCCGGCGCGCTTCTCCAGCGCCGCCATGATCCGGTGTGCCAAGCCCTGACGGCGCATCGCCGGATGCGTCCAGACGCGCTTGATTTCGACCGTCTCGTCGTCATGGCTCATGAAGGCCCCGCCCGCGACGACATGGCCATCCTGCAGCAGGACCAGGAAATCGCCCAGCGGCGGCACAAAGGCGGCGGGCGGATAGCGGTCCACCTCGGCACGCGCACCGCCGGGACGATCAGTGCCATAGCGATCGGCGAATTCGGCGACGAGCCCGTCCAGCACGACCTGGGCCTCAGCCGCGAGTAAAGAGGAATGGATGATGGTTTCGCTCATCTCTGATCTCTTCTCGGACAGCGCGTAGCCGCACACGTCGCCCAGCGTGGCGAAGGCTGTGTGGCAGCATGGCCAATGGCAGCGTTGCTGTCATAGCGACGGGACATGCTGGACAAGGGGAGCATCATCCGTGCTGGCCAGTATGGTTCCTTGCCGGCGACGTCCGTCTGGGTTGACTTCATGGCAATAACTTATTGTCGCCTTTGAAGTAAATCTGCTGAAGAACAAGATCAACAGAATGATTTTCCATAGTTTTGCGAACCGAGAGGGTTTTGTTGTCCAAACTTCGTCACGGATCGAATGGCCGTCCCATGGCGCGCGATCTTCTGCTTGTTCCAGGGTCAGATACCCGGGGGAACATAGCCGGGTCCGCCGCTCATCATCCATCCTCCGAACGTCTCACCGAACCACGATCACCACGGCGTCCGGAATACACGGTAGAGGACGGGATCGAGAGAGAATGACGTCCTCATAACGGCTGGCCTGATGCTACCCGCCCACCAGAACCCCGGACATGCCATGCAATGCCGGCGTGAGGGCTGTCGCAGCGTGCGTCGTTCACGCCGATGCAAACAAACTCGTTGAAGACGGCAGCGGAGAATATGTCTGTTGCCGCGCGCGGAACTACACAATCCGGTTCTCTTGTCTCCGGGGTCCGCTCCCGTCAATTTGTCCTTACCGGAAACAGAGACAAGAAGCCGCTGGCCGTCATGTCCTATCTGCTCAGCATTCTCGACAAGAGCCCTGTCGTTGCCGGCGAAACAGCCAGTTCGGCCCTGCGCCGCACGATCGATCTGGCGAAGCGCGCGGAGAAGCTTGGCTATCATCGTTTCTGGCTGGCGGAACATCATGGCGCCCCCGGCCTCGCTGGCGTGGCGCCGGAGATCCTGGCCTCGCATCTCTTGGCCCACACCGACCGCATCCGCATCGGTTCCGGCGGCGCGATGCTGCAGCACTACAGCCCCTACAAGGTCGCGGAGAGCTTCCAGCTTCTGGCGGCGCTGGCGCCGCACCGCGTGGACCTGGGCATCGGCAAGGCGCCCGGCGGCCTGCCCTTCACGACGCGCGCCCTCCAGTGGGAACGCCGGGATGATGCGGCGGGCTTCGACGAGAAGCTGCAACTGCTCGACGGCTTCCTGCGGAACAGCCTGCCGGCGGATCATGCCCTCGCCGGCGCGGTGGCCAACCCGCGCCCCGAGGTGGCGGCGGAACGCTTCCTGCTGGGGGCGAGCCCGGAAAGCGCGATCCTGGCGGCCCGGCTCGGATGGTCCTTCGTCTATGCGGGCCATTTCAACGGTGACCCCGCCCAGCTCGCGCAAACGCTTGGGACATTCACGGCGCGGGCACCGGGCCAGTCGCCCATGCTGGCCCTGGCCGTCCTGGTCACCCGCACGGAGGAGGAGGCCAGGCAGCGCCTCGCCGCGCACCGCATCTACCGCGTCACCCTGGAAACAGGGCAGTCGGTGAATGTGGGCAGCGCCGAGCAGGCCGCGGAGTTCGCCCGCCAGGCCGGTGTCACGCGCTACACCACCGAGGAACGCAGGCCGGCGGTGCTGGCGGGAACGGCGGAGCAGGTTCGGACGGAGCTGTCCCATCTGGCCTCACGCCACGGGATCAGGGAATTCGTCCTGGACCTGCCTGTGCCTGACGAAGAAGCGCGCATCGCGACGATCGAGCTGCTGGCCCAGGACCGCGTCCTGGCCGCGGCCTGATCTCAGCACAAGGATAATCCACCGCTATGAGCACTCGCCCCATCACCTTCGGAATCATGCTTCAGGGCCCCGGCGGCCACATGAATTCCTGGAAGCATCCGAGCGTCCCGCCGGATGCCAGCGTCAACCTGGGCTTCTTCGTCGATACCATCCGCAAGGCCGAATCCGCGGGGATCGCCTTCGCCTTTGTGGCCGACGGGCTCTACATCAACGAGAAGTCGATCCCGCATTTCCTGAACCGGTTCGAGCCGCTCACCATCCTGTCCGCGCTCGCCGCGGTGACCTCGCGCATCGGACTCGTCGGCACCGTCTCCACCTCCTATAGCGATCCCTTCACCGTGGCGCGGCAGTTCGCCTCGCTCGACCTGATCAGCGGGGGCCGGGCCGGGTGGAATGCCGTGACCTCGCCGCTCGAAGGGTCCGCGAAGAACTACGGCCGCCCCCATCCCGAGCATGCCCTCCGCTACGAGATCGCGGCGGAATACATCGACGTGCTGAAGGGCCTGTGGGATTCCTGGGACGATGACGCCTTCGTCCGCGACCGGGAAAGCGGCACCTTCTTCGATCCGGCGAAGCTGCACCGGCTGAATCACAAGGGGCGCTTCTTTTCCGTCGAGGGTCCGCTCAACATCGGACGTTCCGCGCAGGGACAGCCGGTCATTTTCCAGGCCGGTTCCTCCCCCGCCGGCATCGCCCTGGCCGGCCGGCATGCTGACGCGGTCTTCAGCAATGCGCGCTCGATAGAGGAAAGCCAGGCCTTCTACCGCAAGATCCGGCAAAGTGCCGAAGCGCATGGACGCCGCCCGGACGCCATCAAGTCCTTCCCCGGCATCGGTCCCATCGTCGGCGCCACGCAACAGGAAGCGGAGGAGAAGCTCCGGGTCATCCGTGACCTGGTGACCCTGCCGGAAGCGCTCAACTACCTGGGCCGCTTCTTCGACCACCACGATTTCACGCAGTACGATGTGGACGCGCCCTTCCCCGATCTGGGCGATATCGGGCGCAACAGCTTCCAGTCCACCACCGATGCCATCAAGCGCAATGCACGGGAACGGAAGCTGAGCCTGCGCGAGGCGGCGCTGGAAGCCGCCACGCCCAAGACGAATTTCGTCGGCACCCCGGAGGCGGTGGCCGAGGAAATCATCCGCTGGGTGGATGCCGAGGCCGCGGATGGCTTCATCCTCGGCTTCCCCGTCATCGGCGAGGGCTTCGACGACTTCTCGCGCCTCGTCCTGCCCATCCTCCAGGAACGCGGCCGCTACAACCCCGTGCAGGAGGGCCGCACGCTCCGCGATCATCTCGGCCTGCCCTTCCGCGAGAGCGTCCATGCGGCCGAGCCCCCGCTGCTGCGGCGGAGCGCCTGATGATGGCGTCCGGGACGGTGCTGGACATCCTCCATACGACGCCGTTGGACCCGAAGGCCCGGCCGCTGCTCGACGCGTTGCTGGCCGAGTATGACCGGCGCTACGGGACCTTTTTCGATCCGCGTGGCGCCTCGGCCGAGCTGGAACGCTACCCGGCGGCGCTCTTCGCCCCGCCGGACGGGGCCTTCCTGCTGCTGCTGCGCGACGGCGAAACGGTCGGCGGCGGCGCCTTCATGCGCCATGACGAGAGCACCGCGGAACTCAAGCGCGTCTGGGTGCGCGAGGATCTGCGTCGGCAGGGGCTCGCACGCCGCATCCTGACTGTGCTCGAGGTGCAGGCGGCGCGCCAGGGTTATTCCCGCCTCTATCTCACGACCGGCTTCCGCCAGCCGGAAGCCGCGGGCCTCTATCTCAGCAGCGGCTACCGGGCGCTGTTCGACCTGGAGGTGGACCCGGAGGTCCATCGCAAGCTGCCCTTCGAGAAGCCTATCGGTCAGCCGTATCCCCGCCGGATGGCAGAGGCCTGTTGTCCGCGACAGGCCCACTGACCCGAGGTCGGTTCCGCCCGCCGGCGAACAGGATGACGCCGCGCCGCTGAAGCTCTCCGAGAGACCCATCATGTCCGCCACGACCGCCCTGAGGGAAACGGCCACGCAGCCGCCCGCCCCTGCCCTTCCCATTTCCGGCCATTACCGGATCGTGCCGGCACGTTATCCGTGGCGTGTCGCCGGAACCGTCTTCTCCGCGCTCGTCATCGCCCTGGTGCTGCAATCGGTGTTCACCAACCCGCGCTGGGGCTGGGATGTCTTCGCGGAATGGTTCTTCTCCGCGCCTGTGCTGGAGGGGCTGGGGCGCACACTCCTGCTCACGGTGCTCGGCTCGGCGCTGGGCTTCCTCTTCGGAACGCTTCTCGCCCTGGCACGGATCTCGGGCTCGCCCCTGCTGGCGGGCCTGTCCTGGTCCTATGTCTGGCTGCTTCGTTCGATCCCGCTCATCGTGCTGCTGCTGGTGCTGAACAACCTCGGCTATCTGTACGAGACCATCTGGCTGGGCATTCCCTTCACCGACATCACCTTCGCACGCTACCAGACCACGCAGCTGATGGGCCCCTTCATGGCCGCGGTCCTGGGGCTCATGCTGAACCAGGCGGCCTTCTGCTCGGAGATCATACGGGGCGGCATCCTCTCGGTGGACCAGGGGCAGCTCGAGGCGGCGGCGGCGCTCGGCCTTCCCCGGCGGCGGCAGGCCACCCGCATCGTGCTGCCGCAGGCGATGCGCTCGATCCTTCCCACCGGCTTCAACGAGATCATCGGCCTCGCGAAGGGCACGTCGGTCGTCTACATCCTGGCCCTGCCGGAGCTGTTCTACACGATCCAGGTGATCTACCGGCGGAACCTGGAGGTCATCCCGCTCCTGATGGTCGCGACCGTCTGGTACTTGGTGATCCTGAGCGTCCTCTCCTTCGCCCAGTACCATATCGAGCGGCATTTCGCGCGCGGTGCCCTGCGCCAGCTCCCACCCGGCCTGTTCGACCGGTTCCGCGGGCGCAGGCAGGCGCCCACCGGCCTGGCGCCAGAACTGCCTGTCGCGGAGGCCGCCCCCGCCGCCGGAAGCGGATGGGCGGAGGAGGCGCGCGCCCCCGCCGGTGAGGTGGTGGTGAGCGGCGTCTCGAAGTCCTTCGGCGATGTGAAGGTGCTGGACGATGTCAGCCTGCGGGTGCCGGCCGGCAGCGTCACGGTGATCCTGGGGCCTTCCGGCTCGGGCAAGTCCACGCTGCTGCGAAGCATCAACCATCTGGAACGGGTCGATGACGGCATCATCGCCATCGACGGGCAACTCATCGGCTATCGCGTCCAGGGCGACACACTCCACGAGCTGAAGGAGCACGACATCCTGCGGCGGCGGGTCGATGTCGGCATGGTGTTCCAGAATTTCAACCTGTTCCCGCATCTCACGGTTCTGGAGAACATCATCGAGGCGCCGGTGACGGTGCGTGGCGAGAGCCGCGCGAAGGCTACCGCGCGAGCGCGCGAGCTGCTGGCCAGGGTGGGGCTGGCGGACAAGGCTGCGGCCTATCCGCGCCAGCTTTCGGGCGGGCAGCAGCAGCGCGTGGCGATCGCCCGCGCGCTGGCGCTGCGGCCCAAGGTGCTGCTCTTCGACGAGCCCACCTCCGCGCTCGACCCGGAGCTGGTGGGGGAGGTCCTCGATGTCATCAAGGAACTCTCGCATCTCGGCACCACCCTCGTGATCGTCACCCACGAGATCGGCTTCGCGCGGGAGGTGGCGGACCAGATCGTCTTCATGGATGGCGGCCGGATCATCGAGACCGGCCCACCCGGTCGCGTCCTGTCCGCACCCGAACACCCACGCACCTGGGAATTCCTGAGCAAGGTCCTCTGAAACGGCCCTCCCTCGCCGCGGCACGGAAACATCCCGCGCGGAACCGGGGGGGACGCCCGCACGAGCATCGTAGGAGAACAAGGCAGTGCCACAGATCCGGCGTCGACTCATCCTGACAGGCCTGTCACTGGCCGGCCTGTGCTCCCTCGCGCGGGCCCAGGTCGTCGATCTCGCGGCCGAGACGGCGCCGCCCATCCGCGGCGAGCGCGACGAGGCGGCGATCGCCCTGCTGAAGGATGTGCGCCTCCTCCGGGACGACACCCTGACCGTCGCTATCAATGTCGGACGCCTGCCGCTCGCGGGCTTCGCGGCGGACGGCAAGACGCCGGTGGGTTCCGAGCCGGGGATCGCCCAGCTTCTCGCCGACGGGCTCGGCAGGAAGCTCGAGATCGTGCCGGTGGCCTGGGCGGACTGGCCGCTCGGGCTGGCCTCCGGCAAGTACGATGCGGTCATCTCCAACGTGACCGTCACCGAGGCACGGAAGGAGAAGTTCGATTTCTCCACCTACCGCAAGGACCAGCTCGGCGCCTATGTGAAGACCACCGGGCCGATCACCGCCATCAAGGGTCCGGAGGATATCGCGGGGCTGCGGATCATCGTCGGCGCCGGCACGAACCAGGAGCAGATCCTCCTGCGCTGGAACCAGCAGAATGCCGCGAAGGGGCTGAAGCCCGCGGAGCTGCAATACTACTACGACGACGCGGTGCGCGCGCTCGCCATCCAGTCGGGGCGCGCGGATGTCTATTTCGGCCCCAATGCCATCGCTGCCTACGAAGCCCGGCGCGACGGCAAGACCCGGCTGGTCGGCAGCTTCAGCGGCGGCTGGCCGGTGACGGCGGAGATCGCCGTCGCCACGCGCAAGGGCAGCGGCCTGGCGGAGGCGGCGACGAAAGCCCTCAACACCCAGATCGCCCATGGCGCCTATGCCAAGGTGCTGGCGCGCTGGAGCCTTTCGGAGGAGGCGATCGAGCAGTCCCGCACCAATCCGCCGGGCTTGCCGAAGAGCTGACGGACCAACCGCGCCAGCATGCGTCCCCCGGGTCTGCCGGCTCCCAGCCTCGCCGGAGCGGGGCAGCGCCATTCGAGACAGGATATCAAGGAATGACCGACCACCCCGAGGAGACCGGTCCACGCCGCAGCCGGCGGCATCTCGGCTCCCTCGCAGCCAGCTTCGCCCTGCTGCTCGCCTCGCCCGCGCTGATGTCGCCGGCGCGGGCCATCGACCTGAGCCCGGGGCAGCCGGACCGGCCGCGCGGGCGGCGCAACGAGCAGGCGTTGGCGGCGATCCCCGCCAGCTTCCGCTTCGTGCGGGAGGAGGTCTTCACCGTGGCCATCGCGCCCGGTGGTCCGCCGATCGCCACCTATGCCACGGATGCCAGCACAGTGGTCGGCGCCGATCCCGACATCGCCTCCCTGATCGCGGATGCGCTGGGGCGCCGGCTTGAACTCGTGCCGGTGGCCTGGGCCGACTGGCCGCTGGGCCTGGTATCGGGGCGCTTCGACGCGGCCATCTCCAACATCGGCGTCACCGAGCAGCGCAAGGAGAAGTTCGACTTCTCCACTTACCGCCAGGGCCTGCACGGTTTCTTCGTCCGCAGCGACAGCCCGATCACCGCGATCCGCGAGCCGAAGGACGTGGCCGGTCTCCGGCTCGCCCTGGGCGCGGGAACGAACCAGGAGCGCATCCTGCTGCAATGGAGCAGGCAGAATGTCGCGAACGGCCTGAAGCCGACCGAGTTCCTGTATTTCGACGACGACACCGCCCGCAACCTGGCGCTGCTGTCCGGACGCATCGACGTGAATATCGGCCCGAATCCCAACCTGACCTATCAGGCCGTGAAGGATGGCCGCTCGCGCTCGGTCGGCACAGTCAGCGCCGGCTGGCCGGAGCGTTCAGACGTCGCCATCACGACGCGCAAGGGCAGCGGGCTGGCCGAGGCGCTGACCATAGCGGTCAACGGGCTGATGGAGGATGGCTCCTACGCGAAGGTCCTGGCGCGTTGGGGGCTGGAAGCGGAGGCGCTCGACCGCTCGCAGACCAATCCTCCCGGCCTGCCGAGGTTCTGAGGTGCAGCGATGACGGTTCCGGCCATCCGCCATATCGGCTTCCTGACCCCCGGCAACTACCGGGACGAGGACCCCCTCGCCGGGCTGGAGGATACGCTGCGCCTCTTCGCCCTCGGCGAGGAACTGGGTTTCGATAGCGCCTGGGTCAGGCAGCGACATCTCGAACCCGGCATCTCCTCCGGCGCCGTCTTCCTGGCCGCGGCGGCGCAGCGGACCTCGCGAATCGCGCTGGGCACCGCAGTCATCCAGATGGGCTACGAGAACCCGTTCCGACTGGCCGAGGATCTCTCGATGGCCGATGTGCTGTCCCGCGGCCGGCTCAACATCGGCGTGAGCGCCAGCACGCCCCTGTACCTGGATCTCCTCGGGCCGCGCATCCTCGGCACCGGCTGGGAAAGCCGCGCCTTCACCCACGCGCCGGTCGCGCAGCTCGTCGAGCATCTGCGCGGCGCCTTCCTGGGCGAGGCCGGGCGTCGGATCGCCTCGGCGGCGGGCAGCCACCGGCCGAGGCTCCGCCCGCATGCGGCGGGCCTGGCCGATCGCGTCTGGTACGGCGCCGGGTCGCTCGGCTCGGCCCGCTGGGCCGGGGAAAACGGCCTGAACCTGCTTCTGGGCAGCCTGACCTCCGGCGAGGGCACGGACTCTCTGTTCGAGGCGCAGCTCGCCCAGGTCAGGGTCTTCCGCGATGCGGCCGGACCGGCGTTGCGGCCCGGGATCGCGCTATCCAGGATCGCCCTGGGACGCGTGATCCTTCCCCTCGACAGCGCCTCGGCCGGGACCAGGCGGAAGTACCAGGACTACGCGGCATCCCGCCATGCCCGCACCCTGGTGCCACAGGGGGAACGGCACACCCTTTTTGGGCGCGACATCGTGGGAACGGGGGTGGAGATCCTGGAGGCCCTGCGGGACGATCCCGTCATGCGGGAGGTCGGCGAGTTCCGCCTGGAACTGCCCTATGGCTTCGAGTGGCACGAATACGCGCAGATCCTGGGCGATTTCGTCACGCATATCGCACCTGGCCTGGGATGGGGGGCGCCCACGGCAGGACCGTCGTCTCGCATGGCGGAGGCCAGCCCCTGACGCCATCGCTAGCCGTCCAGCCTGTTTCCCTGTCCGGTCCGACCCGGCCATGGTACTGGCCTTTCGCCACCGCGCCCGCGATCCCGCGAAGCGCGGCCCCCGGGGCAGGACAAGGCAGGAAGACAACTCTCCCGCACGCTTCAGCCTGCATCGATGGAACTTGATATTACATCATAAACGAGAATGGTGCTGAAACCGGCGTTGCCATTGCGGACATCGCTGATCAGACGCTGTAGCTCACTACGCCCGGCGATGCTGAGACCGCTCTTGCCATGATGGGCATAAGTCTGCACGATCTCGATACCGCGTGCACCGGATGGCCTTCGATTGGTTCTCCGTGGAATAGCGCTGATCATCCGTGGACATGCGGACGTACTCGGCAGCCTGCACCGGGCCAGCCTGCCGTTTTCCTGTTCTACTTGCCGGGCGCGGTCCCACATGCTCGTCCTTTCTCCGCAAGGCCAAGCTCCGAGCCCCTGAGTCCTTGGGATGCGGCCGTCGTGCCAGCCGTACCCTCCAGCGCCTCGGCGATGCTCAGGCGGCCGCTGATCCGCCCGCGCCGCGCCAGCACGGCGACGGCCGTGCCCGGCCGCAGCGCTTCGTAGCGTCCAGGCCGCACCAGGGCACACGGGGCCTGATCCCCGATGCGCAGGCACACGGTATAGCGGCTCGGGTTCCTGTTGCGGCACGGAGGCGGCGCTGACCCGGCCGGTGGCCGAGATCACCGGCGCCACCGCTATGCCGGTGGAGGCCGGCTGCCAGTTCCGCCCCAGCACCACCGCCTCCAGCCGCTCCACCGGCCGCCAGGCGAAGTCCGCCAGCCGGCGATGCAGCGCCTCGGTGGCGGCCATCCGGGCGGCGTCGCCCTGGGCATCCACCACCGCTGCCCGCAGCCGTTCCGCCTCCGCATCGCAGGGCCAGCCGACCCAGCCGCGGGCACAGCCCATGTTGGTGCCGATGTTGGTCATCGGGCTCTGCATCGTCGGGCCGGAGGCGAAGGTGATGAACATGTCCCATCCGCCCTTGTCGTTGGTTTCGCGGTTCTGCAGGCGCGCTGACACGGCGCCCCAATCGGTGAACTGCAGATCCACGTTGATGCCGCCCCGGGCCAGGGCCTGCGCCGCCACCTCCGCCATGCGGCCCATATACGGGATCTCATGGGTGGAGATCAGGACCACCTTCTCCCCGCGATACCCTGCTTCCGCCAGCAGCCGCTTCGCCGCCTCCACATCCGTCCGGCCGAAACGTTCGGCGCCGGCTTCCGTGCCGTTGGGACTGCCGCACACGAAATAGGAGTTGCAGCGCTTCCAGAAGCGCTCGTCGCCCGTGCATGCGGGTGATGACGATCGACGCCGAGACCGGATCGAGGTTGCGCAGATCGGCATGCGGCGCGACGCGCAGCACGCGATCGGCCGCCGGCTGCGCCGCTGCCGGCACGGCAAGGGCCAGGGGCGCGCACAAGGCGAGCCAGGGGACGATCTTCTGCCGCATGGATGTCGCGCTTTCCTGGTTTGCCGAAATTGCAGCATCCGCGCAGGATACAGAGGGCGGCGGCGTGGCATGAGCCGGCGTGGTTGTAGCTCTTCTCCGCCACGGCCGGCGTGTTGCCCACCAGGGCCGCCGCCAGGACCGGCGGCGCGCCCAGCCGCAGTGCCACGGTGGTGACGATGCTGTGCCGGATGCGGTGTGGCCCGAAGGATATTCCGAAACGCTCGCGCGACAGCCGCTGGATGCGGCTGCTGATGCCATGCGTGGTCAGCGGCCCGCCCTGCGCGCTGATCCACAGCGCCTCCTGCCGCCGCCCCGCCAGCAGCGCCGGGCGGATCACGTCGAGGTAGTGCCGCATCCACGGCGTGAAGCCCACGTGCAACCCAAAGCGGTCCCGCCGCTTCGTCTTGGTCTGCGCCGGCGAGAACTCCACCCGGAAGCCCCCGACCTGCAGCAGGCTCACCGAGCGCAACCGCCGGCCGCACAGCGCAAAGAAGACGATCAGCAGCCCGTCGCGATAGGCGACCAGCGCGTTAGGATCGCTCCCCCGCTCCAGCCGCGCCATGGCTTGCCGCATCAGGCCGATGCCCTAGTCGGCGATCACCTGCCCGTCCGGCACCACCAGGGGCCGCGCGGTCCTGGGCAGCAGCGCGTGTACCGACACGCCGTCGGGCCGGCGGATCCAGCCGGTGTCCGCCCCCGGCACGATCACCGCCAGCGCCATGGCCAAGTGGCTGAAGCGTCCGATCACCGTGTGGTCGGCATTGCCCGTCCGCCGCAGCTCATGAAAGAGCGCCCACAGCCGCGCGCGCGTGACGCGCTCCAGTGGCGGCTCATCCGGGTCAAGCCAGTCGCGGCTGGCCAGGAAGGCAGGCCGCCTCCGCTTCAGTGGCGGTCTGTGATACGGGCATGCGTAGCCATAGCCGGCTGATCCCTTCAGCAGCTGTGGTCGGGCTGACCAGGGTACTGGGACACCCTGGCTGGCCGATCTGACTTCTGTTCGTTTTTCCGAACACTGCTAGGATTATAACCAAGGCCTCACTGGCGCAAGAAAAATCGTTTCATGGTAACGAAATGCTAGCAGTGCAATGCAGAATGGCTAGAGCTGCCCTGGGCTTGGGAGTTCGAGAGGTCGCTGAGGCAGCCAAGGTTTCGCCGGACACAGTTGTGCGTCTCGAAAGAGGCGAAACTCTCAAAGAGAGAACCATCGATGCCATTCGCGGCGCTCTCGAAGTGGCAGGCGTGGAGTTCATTCCAGAGAATGGTGGAGGTGCCGGAGTGCGGCTGCGCAAGAGACCGTCGTGAAGATCCTGCCTTTCATGTCTGCCCTCGTCAGCAACTCCATCCTCCATCACATTGCGAGGCTCGGATGGCAGTAGCCGATGAAACGGGCGTTCTGGCCGGCGCCGTCTATGACGGCGATGGCAGGCTGGTCCTGGGCAGTGGTCCCACCTTCTCGCTCGGCCTGGTCACGGATTGCGCCTTCCAGGCGGTGCTGCACAACCTGGACGAGCCGGGGAACACGATCGAGCCGGGGGATCGCCTCTGGCTCCTGCCCGAAGGTCTGGTACCGGGCGCTGACCTTCCAGAGCACGTCCTGGCCAGCCTCGCCGCGGTGGTGCGGGCCGGTGGCAAGATCGTCGTGATGGCGGACGACGCGGAGGTTGGGAACTGGGCCTGCGAGGCCATCGAGCGGGCGCTCGTCGCGCGCCAGGGCAGCGCCTGAGCGCGGCCCCCTGGCAGCGGCCCTCCCTTCAGCGCCCGGGATAGGCCTCCCGGCAGACCGTCACCACCGTCTCGCGCAGCCAGCGATGCGTCGGATCGGCGTCCAGGCGGGGATGCCACATCGCTGAGATCAGGAACTCCGGCACCGGCACCGGAAGACCGAACTTCTCCAGGCCGGACGTCACGGCTGGATCGCCCAGCAACCCGTTGCCGAGGCAGGAGCACGGCACCATCGCCACCAGATCCGACTGGCGCGCAATGCGCATGGCATCCGGATAGCCCGGCACGGCGACACTGATCCTCCGCTCGAGGCCAAGCCGCCGCAGGGCGGCATGGACTGCTTCGCCTGTCTCCCCTTCCCGCGATGCTGCAACGTGGCGACAGGCGGCGTAGCGTTCCGGCGTCACCTCCCCGGCCGCCAGGAGCGAATGCCCCGTCCGGACCACGCCGACGAAGCGGTCGCGGAACAGGAGGCGGGTGCGGATCTCCGGCGCAGAGGTGCCGCGCAGGCCGATCTCTAGGTCGATCAGCCCCTCGCGGAGCGGGCCCGCCTCTTTGTCCGGCTTCGGAACGAAGCGGAGTTGGACCTGCGGCGCCGCCCGTGCGACGGCCGCGACGACCGGGGCGGAGAGGACCTCCAGGAAGCCCTCGCTCGCCCGGATGGTGAAGCTCCGCTCCAGCGAGGCGATGTCCACCTGGGCAGGCTGCGGCCGCAGGACCGCCCGTGCTTCCCGGGCCAGCTCGTGGACACGGTCCCGCAGCTCGGCCGCGCGCGGCGTCGGCACCAAGCCGCGCCCGGCGCGCACCAGCAGCGGATCGCCCGTTGCCGTGCGCAGCCGTGTCAGCGTGCGGCTCATGGCCGATGGGCTCAGTCCGAGGCGGCGGGCTGCCCCCGTCACACTGGCTTCCGCGAGCAGCACGTCCAGCGCGGCGAGGAGGTTCAGGTCCACATCGTCCATCGGGGCAGCCTACCCGCCCTGCGCGGCCATCCCTAGCGTCCTATGCAACAACAGTTTGCATGGGATGCGCGTGGCGCCCGGACCGGACGCTGCCCAACATCCTGGCCCGATCCGTCAGCCAAGGATGATCCATCCATGACAACCTCCGACCAACCCACGTCCTCGATCCTCCTCGTCGGCGCCTCGCGCGGCCTCGGCCACGCCATGGCCGCCGAGTTCCTGCGGAAAGGCTGGAACGTCACCGGTACCGTCCGGGACGGGAGCACTCGGACCCTGCTGCACGACCTGGCGGAGGAGGCCGAGGGCCGCGTCGGCATCGAGACCCTCGACATCCGCATGCCGGAGCAGATCGAGGCACTGCGGGAACGCCTGGCGGGCCGGGTGTTCGACATGCTGTTCGTCAATGCCGGGACCACCAACCGCGATCCGGCGCAGACGATCGGCGAGGTATCGACCGAGGAGTTCGTGGAGGTCATGTTCACCAACGCGCTCGGCCCGATGCGGGTCATCGAGCGCCTGGAGGCCTGTGTCGCCCCGGCTGGCCTGATCGGTGCGATGTCCTCCGGCCAGGGCAGCGTCGCCAACAACGAGCGCGGCCAGCGGGAACTCTACCGCGGCAGCAAGGCCGCGCTGAACATGTTCATGCGCAGCTACGCGGCCCGCCAGGGCGCGACGCCGCGTCCGATGGCGTTGATGGCACCCGGCTGGATCCGCACCGCCCTGGGCGGTGCGGAGGCCCCTTTGAGCATCGGGGACAGCATCCCGAGCCTCGTGGAGGTGCTTCTGGCCAAACGGGAGCGGCCAGGGCTGGAATACCTCGACTACCGCGGTCGCACCGTGCCGTGGTGAGGATCGGACCTCCGGTTCAGCCTGGATTCATGGCGGCGAAGACCGTTTCGTACTACCGGTCCCGCCCCGGCATCAGCCGCGCCGGCTGACCCGTAGCCACGCCGCGAAGATCACTTCGTCCAGCCTGCCTTCGAGCAGCCGCAGCATCTGCTCCACGGCCTGTGGCGCGGCGATGTCGAGTTCGATACCGTTGGCCTTGAGGAAGAGCACGCAACAGCCCCAGGCGGTCCGCTTGTTGCCATCGTTGAAAGGATGGTTGGCCGCGAGACCGTAAGCATAAGCCGCGGCCAGATCGAACAGGTCCGGGATGCCGGTAGCGGCAAGCTTGTTGCCGGGACGGCCTAGCTGTCTGGTTGTGAGACGTCCTTGGCATGTTCGGCGATGAGGCGTGCGCGAGCGATGTCCTCTGGTCCGGCACGTCCTTCAGGTGTCTCGGGTTTGGGGCGGGCGAGCTTTCGTCGCGCCCGGAGGCGTTCCTTGACGACCTGGTCGGGTGTCTTGCCGTCGAGAACGCGCTGGCGGCGGGCATTGTAGGCGGCGTTGAAGCCCTGGAGCAGCTGCTCGAGTTGGGCGTGGGACCAGATGGTGATACCCAGCACCTCGCTGCCGACCCGTCCGTTGAACCGCTCCACCATGCCATTCGTCTGCGGCGAGTAGGGCCGCGTGTGACGATACTCGGCGCCGAGTTCGGCGCAGACGCGGGCGAAGGCTGGTGTAAAGCAGCTGCCGTTGTCGGTCAGCACGTGGGTGAGGCGGAACGGGAAGGCCTTGGCTGCCTCGCGCAAGAAGGCGATGGCGCTGCGCTCGGTCTCGTCATCCTTGACGGCCAGGTGGACGGAGCGGGACCGGCGGTCGATGGCGACGTAGAGGTAGCGCTTGCGGCGCTCGCCGTTGGCGGTCTGCAGCTTGGGCAGGTGCTTGATATCGATGTGGACAAAGCCGAGGTCGTAATCCCCGAAGGTGCCCTTGCCCCGGACAGGCCGCCCCGACGCGGGAGGGCGTCTGCGGCTGAGCCCATCGGCCTTCAGGATGCGCCAGACGCTGTCGCGGTTGAGATGCGGCAGGAAGTGGGTCACCACGAAGGTGAGGTCATCGAGGGAAAAGTTGGTGGCCCGACGCACGGCGCACACCACGGCGCGCTCCTCATCAGTCGCTTTCCAGGGCAGCTTGTGAGGTCGGGCCGAGTGGTCCAGGCAATCTTCAGGACCTCGCTTGCGCCACTTGCGGACGGTCTCGCTGCTCACCCCGAAGCGGCGGGCCAGCACGCCCGAGGGCTCGGTGGAGCGGGCGATCTCAGCCCGGACGGCGGGGGTAGTGCGGGCATTGGGGTGGATCTGGAGCATGGCTCATCTCCTTCCCGGCACGGCGCCCTTCAGGCGCTCGAAGCAGTAGGCATAGTCTACGATGGCTAAGCACACCGGGTCCCAACAATGTTCTGCGACCAGACACCTAGCACTACCTGGGTACTTTAGGTTTGATGGGCGGCAAGAATCGTCGTCTGCAATGTGGACATCGCATGGGTGATGCGAGGTGAGCAAACAGCCGTGCGGTGATGGCCTGTCGCACGGCAGGCAGGCTCGGGTGCGGCGGCGGTCCCGGAACGGTGGGCAGCATTTTCCCCCCGGCTCACCTGGCGGTGCTGGGCGAGGCGCAGGTGCTGCAGGTAGGCGAAAGCGATGCAGGTCATCAGCGCGTGTCGGTGCAGGCCCGTCCACGAGCGGCCCTCAAAGTGGCCCAATCCCAGTTCCTGCTTGAGCTGCTGGTGTGCCTGCTCGCACACCCAGCGCGCCTTGATGGCCGCCGCCAACCCGCGCAGCGGCGTGCGTGGTCCAAGATTGCTCAGGTAGTACTTGCGTTCGCCCGAGGAGCGCCACTCGCCCACCAGCCAGGCCTCGTCGCCGGGCAGATGGCGGTTGTTGCCCCAGGCTGGTCCGTCGCCGACGCGAACACGGATGGCGGCAAACCGGGCAGCGAGCGCTCCCCTGGTACCCTGGCGCCAGGTGACCCGCCGCCAGGGCTGCGCAGCCAGTACTGCCTCGGCCTCGCGGGGCTCCTCGCTGGGCACAGCGCGCCGCCTGCGCCCGGCAGGAACGGTGAGTTGCACGACCGCGCCGTAGACCTTTTGGTTACGCGCGATGCCCACGGCCCAGAGCAGGCCGCGTTCCGACAGCCCCTGGCGGAACACAGCACTGGCGCCGTAGCCTGCGTCGGCCAGCACGGTGCCGAACCGCACGCCGGCGGATCCAAGCCGGTCCAGCTCAGCCAAGGCGATCTCGCCTTTGGTTCGGGGCACCACCTCCGCCTCCGGCACGCCGGCCCGGGCACAGCGATCCGCATCGCCGGTCCAGGTGTCGGGCAGAAACAGGCGCAGGGCCACTGGCACCGGCACCTCACGCCTGGCCAGGGCCAGCGAGACCAGCGACTGGCAGTTCGCCTTCTTGCCCAACTGGCCGCAGTACTGTCGCGCCACGCCCACCGACAGCGTGCCCTGCTTGGGCAGCGCCGTGTCGTCGACCACGAGATACGCGTCAGGCCCGCCCACCAGTCGGTCCGCCTCGCGCGCCAGCACCGCCCACAACGGCGCATCATCCCAGGCCGGACTGGCAATGAAGTGCTGCAGCTGGTCATGGCCTGAAAGCCCCAGCCTTGCTGCCATCGGCTGCAGGCTCTTGCGCTCGCCGGGACCGAGTAGCCCGCGCAGGTAGAGCGGAGCCCAGATCCGGCGCGTCTTGCGCCCCATTACCTCAAGAAAGGGCGTGAGCCAGTTGTCCAGGTCACTGCCACCACCGCGGATACCCATCGCCCCGCCTCCTGCCGCATCACCCAACAGATAGGCAACAGCACTACCGTCAAAGTAGCCCAGGTAGTGCTAGAGCGGTTTCCGATCAGTCTGGGTCATACCCGGCGGCGGCGAAGTAGTTGGCGCACTCGGCGGGCATGAAGGTGCCGATGATGCGGCCGATGGTGTTCCAGAGGCCCTCGACGGTGCGGGCCGCGGCCGTGCGCAGCATGGCTTTCAGCTTGGCGAAGGCGTTCTCGATCGGGTTGAACTCGGGGCTGTAGGGCGGGAGGTAGAGCAGGCTCGCGCCCGCAGCCTCGATTGCGGCACGGACGCCCGCACCCTTGTGGCTGCCGAGGTCGTCCATCACGACAATGTCGCCCAGGCAGAGCTCGGGCACCAGCACCTGCTCGACATAATCCTGGAAGAGGGAGCCGTTGATCGATTCGTCGAACATCATGGGCGTGAGCATGGCCGGGGAGCGCGCCGCCTTGCCACAGCGAAGGTACCGGAGGGGCCGCAATACGCGCAGCCGGTCGTGCTGGGCGGGGCCGAGACCGGGATGCTGCTGGCACAGGAGGAAACCTTCGGCCCTGTGGCCCCGCTGTTCCGCTTCGGCGCGGAGGAGGAGGCGATCCGGATCGCCAACGACACGCCCTTCGGCCTCGCCGCCTATTTCTTTACGCAGAGCCTCCGCCGTGCCTGGCATGTCGGTGAGGCACTGGAATTCGGCATCGTCGGCCTCAACACCGGCGCCATTTCCACCGAGGTCGCGCCCTTCGGTGGGGTGAAGCTATCCGGCCTGGGACGCGAAGGGGCCGAACTGGGAATCGAGGAGTATCTGGAAACCAAGGCCTTCCACGTCGGCGGCCTGGGGTAGCCCGGCAGTTCGGGCGGCGCTGCCTTCGGGGAGGAGGGGCCATTCTTCCTTCTCCTGCTCTTCCTCTCTTCGGAGGCCGCCGCAGAAACGTGGCAGGGGCTGGGCGCAGCCCCGGCGCGACCGGCTTTCGCCGGCGCGCGGCAGTATCACCGGCAAAAGGCGATGGAGTTACCGGACGCGATCGAGCGCCTTGTAGTAGAGACCCACGAGCGGCAGGAACCAGGGCTTGCCGAAATGCCCCGGCACCGCTGGCCAGGCGAGGCCCTTGACCGGGTTGCGATCCGCCCGGCCGAGAATGGCGTCAGCCATCACCGTGCCCATATGTGTGGACATCTGCGCGCCGTGGCCGGAGTAGCCCATGGCATACCAGACCCCGTCCTCTCGTCCGGCGCGGGGATAGCGGTCCTTGGTCATGTCCACCAGCCCGCCCCAGCAGTAGTCGATCTCCACGCCGCCCAACTGCGGGAACATCCCCGCGAGCGATGCACGCAGGATCGCGCCGCTCTTCGCATCGGATCGCTGGTCGGAGGTCGCGGAGAAGCGGGCGCGGCCGCCGAAGATCAGCCGGTTGTCGGGCGCCAGGCGGAAGTAGTTGCCGATGTTGAGCGAGGTCACGTAGGTCCGGTTGCCCGGCACCGAGGCCGAGATCTCGCCCGCGGTGAGCGGCCGCGTCGCGACGAGGAAGCTCCCGACCGCCACGATCCGGCGGCGGAACCATGGGAAGGAGGGTCCGGTATAGGCCCCGGTCGCAAGCAGCACCTCGTCCGCCGTCACTTCGCCCTTGTCCGTCCGCAGGACGTGGCGGCCGTCCGCCTTGCTAAGCGCCGTCACCGCCGCGTTCTCATGGATGACAGCGCCGTGCCGAACCGCAGCCTCTGCAAGGCCGGTGACGAAGCGGCCCATATGCATCATGGCGCTCTTGCGCGAGAGCATTCCGCCGTAGGCCCGCTCCGTCACGATCTCCCCTGGGAGGTCCGCGCGGCTCAGCATGGCGGTGTCCGGATCGACCTCGCGGTGCAACGCCTCGAAGTTACGCGCCATCGCCGGCAGATGCTCGGGCTTCGACGCGAGCTTCAGCTTACCGGAGCGCCTGAAGGCGCAATCGATGCCCTCTTCGGCTACGATGCGCTCTACCGTGTCCACCGCATCGTCGAAGGCATGGTAGAGGGCGATCGCGCGCTCGGTGCCCAGCGATGCCTTGGCGGCCAGGAAGCTGTGCGCCAGCCCATTGTTCAGATGCCCGCCGTTCCGGCCCGATACACCGGACCCCACCGTGCCGCCTTCCAGCACCAGCACGCTGGCACCCCCTTGGGCGAGGGTACGCGCGGCCGAGAGGCCGGTGAAGCCGCCGCCCACCACCGCGACATCGTAGTGCCCCGACACCGGTCCAGTCGCGGCACCGGTGAAGCGAGGTGCCGTATCATGCCAGTAGGAGGTGAACTTCACGGCGGCCGGTCCTACAGGCCGACCACGCCGGGCAGGCCAGAGATGTCCTTGATCTCGGTGTAGCCGTAATACGGGTTCGCCGGCTCGTGCCCCCGGTTCACCCAGACTTTGTGCTTGATGCCGAGATCATGCGCCGACATCAGGTCGTAGCGGAAGGAGGAGGAACAGTGCAGGATGTCCTCCGGCCCGCAGCCCAGCATGTCCAGCATGTACTCGAAGGCGCGGAAGCGCGGCTTGTAGGCATTGGCCTGCTCGGCCGTGTAGACGGCGTGGAAGGGCGCGCCCAGCTTCGCGACGTTCTCGTGGATCTGCGAGTTCATGGCGTTGGAGATGATCACCAGCGGGATCTCCCTAGCCACACGGGCCAGGCCCTCCGGCACGTCGGGGTGCGGGCCCCAGGTCGGAACCTGCTCATAGACCCACTGCGCGCTTTCGGGCCGGAAAGCGACGCCATTGGCGCGGCAGGTCCGTTCGATCGCGTTGTGCACCACCTCGGCATAGGGCTTCCAGTCCCCCATGATCTCGTCCAGGCGATAGGCGGAGAAGTTCCGGATGAACTTCTGCATCCGGGGTTCGTCCAACTGCTCGCCATAGAGCGCGCGGGCCGCTTCCGCCATCTGGTAGTTGATCAGCGTGCCGTGGCAATCGAAGGTGACGTATTTGGGCCTGAAAGCGGTCATGCGTGCGGGTCCTCGTGGGATGGCGGCTGATCCGAACGGCAGGCATCATAGCCGCGGGGCGTCGCACCGCACATCGCATTGCCGGCACCGGAAAGCAGATTGTTCCGTATCGCCGGAGGGCTTCGGCAGAGAGTTGTGCTGGGCCGGCGAAGCCCCTTTCCCGGCATGAGATGCGGTCGCCGCCCGGTCATACGGCGGAAGATACCACGGCGCCACGATCCTTGAGGCCCAACTGCGGCCCCACTGTGCCTATTCATGCTGTTGTCGCAACACGCGCGGCGGAGGGTTCCATGACACCGGACGCGATCGAACTCACCGATTTCGGCGAGGCCCATCTCGACGGCGCGCTGGCGCTGTCGCGCGAAGCCCGGTGGCCACACCGGCGGGAGGACTGGGCGATGGTGCTGTCGCTCAGCCAGGGGATCGTGGCGCTGCGCGACGGCGCGGTGGTCGGCACGGCCATGATGACGCCCTTTGGCACTTCCGCGACGATCAACCTGGTGATCGTGGCCACCGCGCTGCGCGGGCACGGATTGGGCCGGCGCCTGATGGATACGGCGATCGGCGCCTGCGGAGCGCGCGTGGCACGGTTGATCGCCACCCCGGACGGACTGCCGCTTTACCGGAAGCTCGGATTCCGTGAAACGCATGAGATCCGCCAGCACCAGGGCATCGTGCTTGCCGCGGCAGAGGCGTCCGCCACCGGTGCGGACAGGCATGGGCCGCTCTGGGCCGAGGAGGCCGATCTCGCGGAGATCCGCACCATGGACGCGACGGCACTGGGCATGGACCGGAGTGCCCTGCTGTCCCGGATCGCCCGGGATGGGCGCTTCGCGATCCTGCGCCGCGACGGAAAGGCGGCCGGCTACGGCGCGATCCGCCCCTTCGGCCGGGGCGAGGTGGCCGGGCCGGTTGTCGCGGATTCCGAAGCCTCGGCGCGGGCGATCCTGCGCTTCCTTCTCGACGCACGACCGGGGGCCTTCCTGCGGGTGGACACCCCGGCCTATCCCAGCCTCGGCCCCTGGCTGGCGGATCGCGGCCTCGTCGAGGTCGATGGCGGCATCGCCATGCGGCGCGGGCCGGAGCAGCCGCCGCCCCCCGCCCTCCCCTTCCAGACCTTCGCCCTGGCCAGCCAGGCTCTGGGCTAGCTCAGGAGATCATCATGTTGAGCAATTCACTGGTCGAACTCGACCGGGCCCATCTGGTTCACCCCGTCGCCTCCTATCGCGGCCATGAGAAAGCCGGGGTGCGCGTCCTGCGCTCTGCCAAGGGTGCCACGGTGACGGACAGCACCGGTCACACGATGATCGACGGCTTTGCCGGCCTGTGGTGCGTCAATGCCGGCTACGGGCACGAGAGCATCGTGGAGGCGGCCGCCGAGCAAATGCGTATCCTCCCCTATGCCACCGGCTATTTCGGCCTCGGCTCGGAGCCCGCGATCCGCCTGGCCGCCGCGCTGGCGGAGCATGCGCCGGGGGACCTTAATCACGTCTTCTTCACGCTGGGCGGCTCTGACGCGGTGGACAGTACGGTGCGCTTCATCCGCTACTATCAGCACGCGCGCGGCAAGCCGGAAAAGGACCAGTTCATCTCGGTCGAGCAGGGCTACCACGGCTCCTCCACCGTGGGAGCCGGCCTGACCGCCCTGCCCGCATTCCATGCCGGCTTCGGCGTGCCCTTCGACTGGCAGCACAAGATTCCGTCACACTATTCCTACCGCAATCCGGCCGGCAGCGATCCGGCGGCGATCATCGCGGCCTCCACCGCCAGCCTGCGCGGCAAGGTCGCGGAGCTGGGCGGGCCGGATCGCGTGGCCGCGTTCTATTGTGAGCCGATCCAGGGCTCCGGTGGCGTGCTGGTGCCACCGCCAGGATGGATGAAGGCGATGCGGGAACTGTGCCACGAGCTTGATATCCTCTTCGTGGCCGATGAGGTCATCACCGGCTTCGGCCGCACCGGCCCCCTCTTCGCCTGCGAGGAGGAGGGGATCGTTCCGGATCTGATGACCACCGCCAAGGGGCTGACCTCCGGCTACGTGCCGATGGGTGCGGTGTTTCTGTCGGAACACGTCTACAACACCATCGCCGACGGCGCGGGCGCGGCCGCGATCGGCCATGGATACACGTATTCCGCGCATCCGGTGAGCGCGGCTGTCGGACTGGCGGTGCTACGCCTCTATGAGAGCGGGCTGCTGGAGAACGGCCGGCGTGCCGGCGCCCGGTTGATGGAAGGGCTCGGGAGGCTGCGCGACCACCCGCTGGTGGGCGAAGTGCGCGGCCGGGGCCTGCTCGCGGCGGTGGAACTCGTCACTGACAAGGCGCGCAAGACGCCCTTGCCGGCCGAAGCCGATCCGGCACGCCGCATCTTCGATCGCGCCTGGGACAACGGGCTGGTGATCCGCGCCTTCGGTAACGGCATCCTGGGCTATGCCCCGCCGCTCTGCTGCACCGACAGGGAGATCGACGCCATCGTGGATCGCACCCGCCGGACATTGGACCAGACCCTGGCCGATCCCGCCATCCGCGCGGCGATGCGCTGAAGCAGCGCCTGCCAGGGCGGCACCCCGCCCGGCCCGCACCAGGTCTCGGGTGGGCAGTTGCAGCGCCTGTCCGCCGCCATGGCGCTGATCGGCGATCCGAAACTCGTGGTGTTCGACGAGCCCACCACCGCCCTCGATGTCACAACGCAGATCGAGGTGCTGCGCGCCTTCAAGTCGGTGATGCGGGGGGGCGGGATTGCCGGCGTCTACGTCTCCCATGACCTTGCCGTGGTGGCGCAGGTCGCTGACCGCATCGTCGTTCTGCGCGGCGGCGAGGTGCAGGAGGTCGGCACCACGGCGCAGATCCTCTCATCTCCGCAGCACCCCTATGCGCAAGAGCTTCTGGCCGCTTTCCGCCCCACGCTGCATGCGGCCGCTGCCCCCGCCGCGGCGGAGGAGCGAAAGCCCGCTCTGGAGGTCCGCGGCGTCAGCGCCGGCTATGGCCGGGCGCGGCGGGCGAGATCCTGCTGGACGGCAAGCCGCTCGCCCCACTCGCGCAGAAGCGCAGCCGCGAGGAGCTTCGCCGGTTGCAAATCGTCTTCCAGTCGGCGGATACGGCTCTCAATCCCGCAAAACCGGTGGGCGAGATCCTCGGCCGCCCTCTCACCTTCTACCACGGCCTGCGCGGGGCGGCCCGTGAAGCCCGCGTTGACCGGTTGCTCGACATGGTGCACCTGCCCCTCGCCCTCAGGCACCGCCATCCGCCCGAGTTGTCAGGCGGGCAGAAGCAGCGCGTCAACCTGGCCCACGCCCTGGCGGCGGAGCCGGAGGTTGTGCTTTGCGACGAGATCACCTCGGCGCTGGATACTGTGGTCGCCGCCGCGATCATCGACCTGCTGAAGGAGCTGCAGCGCGAGCTCGGTCTGTCCTATCTCTTCATCAGCCATGACATCCCGACCGTACAGGCGATCTGCGACGAGGTCGCCGTGATGTACAAGGGTCAGAAGGTCGAGCAGCGCCCCGCCCCCGAGATCGGGGCCGCGGAGAGCCATGCCTATTCCCGCTTGCTGACGGCCTCGGTTCCCCGACTCGATCCCGGCTGGCTGGACGGGCTCGAACGCGATCCGGAGCTGGTGGCCGCGTTCTCCCAGCGCTGAGGCGGGCGGCGCGCCTACTGTCCGGCGGCGAAGAGCCTCGACAGCGGCATGTTCGGCTTGCTGATCGGCGACTTCAGCACCACGAAGCTGAAGTACTTGTCGATCCCAATGTCGAGTTCGATCAGGCGTTCCATCAGCGCCTGGTACTCGCTGATGCCGCTGGTCACGAACTTCACGAGGTAGTCATAGCCGCCGGACACCAGATGGCATTCGACCACCTGTTCGAGCTTCTCGATGGCGGCCAGGAAGCGCGCGAAGTCGGAGGGGCGATGATTCTTCAGAGTCACCTCGGTGAAGACCGTGAGCGCCTGTCCGAGCTTGGCGGTGTTGATCCGCGCCGAGTAGCCGATGATATAGCCTTCCTGTTGCAGCTTCTTGACGCGATCAGGCAGGGGCTCGGTGACAGGTTCACGAGCTCGGCCAGTTCGACATTCGTGATCCGCCCGTTCTTCTGGAGCTCGTGGAGGATCTTGATATCGATCTGGTCAAGCTTCATGGCAGCCATCGTTCCGGGTGCTTCCTCGTCCCGCGCGTCGCTCCGGCGGTCCACCCGGTCATCATGGCGAAAGCCCGCAGGTCCGACAATCAGGGGCCAGGGGCAGCCGGGCAGCGCAGAATGACCTGTACCACCCTCATCCCACGCAACAATCTGCCGCCAATGGCGGGACACCAGCCTTCGTCCCACGGCAGGAGTGGCTAGAATGGCACTGGATGGGAGGACTGCATGCCGGCGCCGCTGTTGCACATCGAGACCACGCCCAACCTCCCGCGGCAGGCGGAGGTCGTCGTCATCGGCGGCGGCATCGTGGGTGTTTCCACAGCCTACTACCTGGCGCGTCGCGGCGTCTCGGTCGCATTGGTCGAGAAAGGCCGGATCGGTGCCGAGCAGTCGAGTCGCAACTGGGGCTGGTGCCGGCAGCAGAATCGCGATGCGCGGGAGCTTCCGCTGGCCACGGCCAGCCTCGCGCTGTGGGATCGCCTCGCGGAGGAGATCGGGGTGGACCTTGGATTCCGCCGCTGCGGCCTCCTCTATCTGAGCGACGACGAGGCTCAGATTGCCGGATGGGCGAAGTGGCATGACTTCGCCCGTGGCGCCGGCGTCCACACGCAGATGCTTTCGGCCGCCGAGGCAACGGCGCGGGGTGCCGCCACGGGCAAGAGCTGGAAGGGCGGCGTTTTCTCGCCGACCGACGGCGTCGCCGATCCGGAGCGAGCAGCGCCAGTCATGGCGCTGGGTGTGATGCGCGCGGGCGGAACGGTTCATCAGTTCTGCGCGGCCCGTGGACTGGAGCGCGCGGGCGGCCGGGTCAGCGGCGTTGTGACCGAGGCCGGGGTGACCCGCACCGGCACCGTGGTGCTCGCGGGCGGGGCCTGGGCCTCCTCCTTCCTGAACCAGTACGCGATCCGCTTTCCGCAGGCCTCGGTGCGGGCCTCGATCCTGGCGGTGGCGTCGCGTGCCGGCCTGCCGGAGGCACTGCACACCACGGGCGTCTCGGTCACGCGACGCAGCGAGGGGAGCTATGCCCTGGCCATCAGCGGCGGTGCCCGCGTCGATCCGACGCCGCAACAACTCCGCTTTGCGCGGCAGTTCGTCCCCATGTTCCTCAGCCGGCGTGGCAGCCTCTCGCTCGGCGGCCGGCAGGCCTGGGCGGCGGGGCATGAGACTCTGCGGCGCTGGCGCCTCGATGCACCGACCGCGATGGAAGCCTGCCGTATCCTCGACCCCAGCCCGGATCCCCGGCAGATCGAGGAGACCCTGGCGCGCGCCCGGCGCCTCCTGCCCGCGCTGGCGGATGCGCCCGTGACTGCGCGCTGGGCGGGCTATATCGACAGCACCCCTGATGGCGTGCCAGCGATCGGCGAGGTTGCCGGGCTGCCAGGGCTGATCCTGGCAGCCGGCTTCAGCGGTCACGGCTTCGGGATCGGCACCGGCGCCGGTCACATGGTCGCCGATCTGCTGACCGGGGCGCCGCCGATCGTGGACCCCGCCCCATACGCCCCGGAGCGTCTGGCTGACTCGGCCCGGGGGAAGGTCGCGGCATTCTGATGGGTTTTGCTGGGGTTCCTGGGAGGATGGCGCAGAGTGGAGAGCCGTGCCCATCCGATCGCCCTCGCCGAGACACGTCATACAGACATCGTAATCATAAGGCTTGCGGGAACGTTAATGCCGTTGATGCACAGTATGGCCCACCAAGTGTTCAGTCCCGGCATTTGATGGAGCGAATTGAACCTGAACCGCTCTGGCTCAGCTGTCCACTGCTTGCAGATGAACTCATAGGGCGTCAGGGCCTTCAAACGATGGCCAAAGTTGTAGACATCAAGGAAGTCGGCGAGTTGGCGCCGCAACCAAGAGTGATCATCGTAGTGGAAGCGCTTGACGGCCGCGTCCTTGATGGTCCGGTTCATGCGCTCGACCTGACCATTGGTCCAAAGGTGCTTCACCTTGGTCAGCCGAATTCACCGAATTCGTCAGGCGCGAGACCGCCCGCTGGAGCAGGCTCAGCGAGGAGCGGAAGATCCAGCACGCCTGACGTTTCCGGGCGGGCGCGCGGTTCCCGCCTGCCGCACTGCCAAGCGGAACTCCCTGATCCCGCAGCGAAGAGCCGCCCCAAGATCCTCGCAGTTGGACAGGTTCTTTGCTGCGCCGGGGCGTAGCGTCGCTCGCCACGCGCCGGAGCCGCCCTGCCAGGATCCCGAACAGGCTGCCGCGGGACGATCAGGCCATGACGGCCTGCTGTCGGCGCGGGGCGAGGTCCGCAGCCTGCCGAAGCGCTTCGACGAGGCTGCCGTCATCGGCGATGCCCCGGCCCGCGATGTCGAAGGCGGTGCCATGATCGACCGAGGTGCGGATCACCGGCAGGCCGATGGTGATGTTCACCCCTGCTTCCAGCCCCATCACCTTCACCGGCCCGTGGCCCTGATCATGGTACATCGCCACGACCAGGTCGAAGTCGCCACGCGCGGCACGGAAGAAGAGTGTGTCGGCGGGCAGCGGGCCCTCGACCTGCCATCCCTTGGCGCGGCACGCCTGCACGGCGGGGATGATCTTCTCCTCCTCCTCGCCCTGGCCGAAGAGTCCGTTCTCCCCGGCATGCGGGTTGATGCCGCAGACGCCGATGCGGGGCTCCGCGATGCCGGCCTTGACCAGCGTGGCACGGCCGCGGGCGATGACGCGTTCGACCAGGCCAGGCTCGATCCGCCGGATCGCGTCCATCAACCCGATATGCGTGGTGACGTGGATCACGCGCAGCTTCGGTGCGACCAGCATCATCGAAACCTCCGGCGTGCCGGTCAGATGCGCGAGCAGCTCGGTATGGCCGGGGTACTTGTGGCCGGCCGCGTGCAGCGCCTCCTTGCTCAGCGGCGCGGTGCAGATGGCGTCCGCTTCGCCCGCCTCGACCAGCCGTGTGGCGCGTTCGATGTAGCGGTAGGCGCCCTCCCCCGAGAGTGGCAGGACCTGCCCGAAGGGATGGCCAGCCGGGATGATCCCGAGATCGATCACATCCACCGTGCCGGGTTCGTAGCGCGCTCCGGAGGGTTCGGCGAGCGGCCGCACGGTGAGGCTGGACCCGATGATGGCGCCGGCCTCACGCAGCCGCACCGCCTCGCCCACCACCAGCGGGCGACACAGGGCGTGGACCTCCGGCCGGGCCAGGGCCTTCATGATGATCTCCGGCCCGATGCCCGAGGCGTCGCCCATGGTGATGGCGATGATGGGGCGGTCCTGGGCAAGGTTGTCCTGGTTCTGGGTCATGTCCGTTTTCCGAGAAGGTCGTGCAGGCGGGCAAGGCTGTTCAGCAGGCTACGCTCATGGCCGAAGGCACCGGCCTTGGTCATCACCGGCACGCGCAGCGCACCCTGGGTGATGCCGAGCGGCACGCCGGGTTCCACCTCCTCCAGCAGGCGGATGCCGTGTACGCCGAGGGTGGTGAGCAGGGCACAGGCGGTCTCGCCGCCGGTGGCGAAAAGGCCGGCCATGCGGGTGCCCGCCTGGGCGAGGAGCAAGGCCAGGGCCTCGGCCAGGGCTGCCCCCTGGCGCAGGTTGGCGCTGGGATCGGGCGCAATCTGCACCAGCGTGTCGTGCCCCTGGTCCAGGGAGGCGGCGATCTCCGCCGACAAAGGCGCCCAGCCTGAGCCGGCTGGGCCGGCCAGCAGCAGCGACGGCGCGACAGTGAAGGGGATGGCGCCGCCTTCCGTGACCAGTCGAGCGGCGGCGTTGCGGGAGGCCTCGGCCACGCTGCCGACCACCAGCAGTATGCCGGCATCGTTGCGCGGCAAGGCAGGCATGGGGGTGTCCGTCCTGTCGCCGGCAGGGCCTCGGCCAAGGCGGCGGCGATGCCGCCCGACCCGACCCAGAACAGCCGTCCGGCCAGGGGCAGGCTGGCACGGGCCAGGAGACCGAGATCGTCAGCTGTCTCGGCATCACAGACCACCGCGTCCAGCCTCCCGGCCAGGGCCTCATCCAGAGCATGGCGCAGCGCTGCGGCCAGGGCGGCCTCATCCCGCAGCACGGTCAGTGGCAGGACGGCGTTGCGCAGCCCCTCGGTCCGGAGCGCCTCCGGCAGATGCGCGCTGGCATAGGTGTGATCGCGTGCCCAGAGCGGGGTCTGCTCCAGCGGTATGCCGTCGAGATGGATGCGCCCCTCCATGGTCGTGCGGCCCGTTCCAGGGAAGGCCGGGGCGACGAGGGCCAGGGAAGGGCCGGAGGCGGCACGCAGGGTTCTGAGCGTGGCCGCAAGCTCCGCCATCGGCTCGCCACGCAGGGTGGAGTCGATCTTCTTGATCAACCCCTGCCCGGACCGGTGCAAACGGGCCAGCAGGGCCGCGTGCCGGGCGGCGGCGGCCCCGGGCGAAAGGCGGCGGCTGTCGGCATCCACCGCCAGGACCGTGCCGTCCGCCCGCTCCGCCACACCGCCCTGCCCCAGGCCCGCATGCCAGCCGACCCCGGCCTCCAGCCCGCGCCGCGCGAAGGCGATCGCGCAGTCCGCGGCACCCGTCAGGTCGTCCGCCAGGATCAGCCAGCGCTCCATGGGGCCTCAGTGCTCTGGCAAGGCAGGCGTGGCGGAGCGTACCGGGAAGAGACCGCTCAGCACGCGTTCGGCCACCAGAACCGCCGCAGGCACCACCGCCGCGATATAGATGTTGTCGATGCCATAGGGGTTATCCAGTACGTACCAGATCGTCGTGGCCACGGCAGCAGCAAGCAGCCCCAGCGTGGCGCCGCGATTGCTCCTGAAGAAGGGGAGATAGAAGCCCATCACGGCGACGATGGAAATGGAGAGGCGCAGGGCACGCGTGAAGAAGGAGAGCTTCAGGATCTCCGGCACGAAGAACACGAAGATCAGCGGTGCGAAACCGATGGCCAGGGAAATCCACCGGGTCATCCGGAACTCGTGCTCAGGCGTCGGCTTCGCATAAGGCACATAGAAGTCCTTCACGATCAGCGATGCCATGGCAAGGGCAACGGTGCTGACGCTGACGAAGACCGAGGCCACGAGCGAGGTGGTCACGAGGCCTGCCAGCCAGGGGTTCATCGCCTGGAGGAACATCGGCAGAGCATAGAGGCTGTTGCCGGTCGGCTGCAGGAACTTCGCCGCGACGCCGATCAGCCCCAGCGCGATGCCCAGCGGCAAGCACCATGCCGCGGCATAGAAAGCCGAACGCTGGGCCGACGCCTCATCCTTGTTGGCTGAAATGGCCTGCATGATGAACTGGGTCGAGAAGATCGCGCCCACCGTGCCGATGATCCAGGCAATGATCGTGGGCACGCCGATCTTACCGGTCATGCTGAAGTATTCCGGCGGCAACCCCTCCACCATCGGGCGGATACCTCCGGTCATGGACAGGGCGAAGCCAAGGATCAGCGCGATGCCGATGACCTTTACCCCACTGTGGAGGATCGTCACATAGGCGACACCTTTCAGGCCGCCGAAGACATAGTAGAAGGTGCTGACGATCGCGATGATGAACATGCCAAGTGTCAGATTGACCTTGAGCACCGTGGAGAGCGCGGCCGCACCCGAGACATAGTTCCCCACATTCACCAGCAACAGCGCATAGATCATGATCAGGGAGACGGTGAGCTTGGTGGAACGGCCGAATTTCTGATTGATGGCGCCGGAGATCGTGAACTCGCCGGAGGCATAAAGCCGCCGGACGAAGAAGAGGCCATAGAGCAGAAAGCCGATGGCCGCTCCGACCACGGACCAGGCGGCGGCGATCCCATAGTTGAAGGCCTCCTGCGACGTGCCGACGGTGGACTTGGCACCAATGAACTCGCTCATCAGCAGAACGCCGATCACGGCCGCCGGCATGGCTCTGGAGCCCACCATGAACTGCGAGCTGTTCCGGCTGCGCAGTTTTATCGTCAGCCAGGATGTGACAGCGATGTAGGCGACGATGATCGCGATGATGATCGCGCTCTCGCCGGCATTGAACTGGTGCATTCCTGCGTCCCCTACTGCACACGAAGGCTCTCAGAGCCCGGTCGATGGCCCGGCAGGAGCTCGGTGGAACGATGGGACCCCGGATCAGCGAATATCGTCATGTCCGTGGCGTTTCCCCCCAGCGCCCCTGAAGCCCTGTTTGCGTTTATTCTTATGTTCGGATTGCGAACTTTAGTTCTCTAATTTACAAGCCTCATATCGGTGCGTGGGCCACGCCGTCAACAGCCTTTTGCGCCTGGGCATCAGTGGAAAGGCCGTTCTCGAAGCAGCCCGCATTTCCAGCAGGAGGAGCACAAGCAGCATGACGACAGTTCAGGCCACGGCACCCCATGCCCTCGTCACCGGCGCAAGTTCCGGGATCGGCGAGGCCATTTCGAGGTTGCTGCTCAGCAGAGGCTGGCGCGTCACAGGGCTGAGCCGGCGTCGTCCCCGGATCGATGATCCGGGTTTCGAGCACCGTGCGGCGGACCTGTCCTCTCCGCGGAGCCTCCTGGATGCGACCGAGAACCTGTCGGTCCAGGCTTTCGTTCATGCCGCCGGACTGATGAGCACCAACCCCCTGGGCCATCTGGAGGCCGAAGCGGGAATGGCGATGTGGCAGCTGCATGTGCAGGCTGCCAGCATCCTCGCTGACAGGCTTCTCGATGGCATGGGCCCGGGTGGCCGGATCATCCTGATCGGCAGCCGGACCGCGACCGGGGCGGCGGGGCGCAGCCAGTACGCGGCCACCAAGGCGGCGCTCAACGGGCTCGCGCGCTCCTGGGCTGCGGAGCTGGCGCCCCGGGGAATCACGGTGAACCTCGTGTCACCAGCGGCAACCGATACGCCCATGCTGAACGACCCGTCACGCGTTTCATCGGCCCCGCGCATTCCTCCCATCGGGCGCCTGATCCGGCCGGAGGAAGTCGCTGGGACGGTCGCCTTCCTGTTATCGGGCGATGCAGCCGCCATCACAGGGCAGAACATCGTGATATGCGGGGGGAGCTCACTCTGAGCCGGTAGAAGGGGCCGATACCGGGGCTGCTTCCGGAACCGGCAGCAAAGATGAGTTGACAGACATCGGGCAGAGGGCGACTGTATGGCCAAACGAACACAAGTTCGCAATCCGAACATAAAGGGAGAGGCGGTGAACACCGCTGTGGCCAGACAGCCCGCACCGGCGGACATCGCCTCCGTCCCTAAGGGCGGGGGAAAAACCGCTGCCGACAACCCGAAGAACATGGTGCAGTCCGCGGCAAAGACCTTTGCCGTCCTGAAGGCTTTCGCCCCCGAATACCCGGAACTGACCCTGGCCGAGGTGGCCACCCGCGCCGGTTTGGACAGAGGCACGGCATTTCGTCTGATCCATACCCTGGAAGCCCTGGGCTATCTTCGCGCGGTGCCAGGCACCCGGCGTTTCCGCCTGACACTGCAATGCCTTGAGCTCGGCTTCGCGGCCCTCTCGGCGAACGGCCTTTCCGACCATGCCGTGCCCTTGTTGCGTGAGCTCGTGCCCGAAGCCGGAGATGCCGCTTCCCTCGGCACCATCGATGCGGGGGACGTCGTATATCTGGCGCGCGTCCAGATTGGGCTCGACCGCCACAACATCCTGCGCCATCCAGGCACCCGGGTTGGCGCTTATGCGACAGCACTGGGCCACGCCATGCTGGCTTACCTGCCTCGCGCGCAGCAGATTGACCACCTGGAGCGCCGTGAACGGGTCAAGCTCTCCGATCGGACCATCACCGATCTGGGCGCGTTGCTGGATCGGCTCTCCCAGGTGAAGGAACGCGGGTTCGCGATCTCGGATGGCGAGAACGCCTACGGGCTGCGCACCGTCGCCGTGCCTATCCTGGACGAAGAGGGGCATCCTGTCTCCGGCGTCAGCCTCACCATCGATGCCAACCGAGACCAACTGGAAGACTTCGTGGCAGCCGGCCTGCCGCGCCTGCGCGGCGTGGCAGACGAGTTGACCAAGGCCATGCTGCTGACACGAAGGGCCGTCCAGCCGCGACCGGCGAAGACCCAGAGCGGAATCTGACTTCAGACCGAGTTCCATGCGTGAGAGCCGAACATGAATGACCTGCTGACACCCATCGAGATCGTCCGTCCGCCCATCGTCGAGTTCGGCGGTGGTCTGGTCTCGGCCGCCGGCCGCTGGGCGCGCGCGCGTGGCTACAGGCGGCCGCTGGTGATCTCTGACGCCTTCAATGCCAATCGCGTGGAACTGCTCGATCTGCCTGGCCATGTCACGGTTTTCGGCGAGGTGAAGCCGGAACCCGATCTGCCGAACCTGGAGAAAGCCCTGGCCCTCGCGGAGCAGGTGCAGCCGGACCTCGTTGTTGGATTTGGCGGCGGCAGTGCCATGGACCTCGCCAAGCTCGTGGCCGTGCTACCGGGCAGCGGGCAGAGCTTCGGGCAGGTGGTAGGGCCGGAGAAGGTTGCGGGACGCAAGCTTGGGCTCTTCCAGGTGCCAACGACATCCGGCACAGGCAGCGAGGGCGGTACGCGCGCCCTCGTCACCGACCCGGCGACGCAGAACAAGGCCGCGGTGCAAAGCCGCCATATGCTGGCGGATATCGCGATCATCGATCCGGACCTGACGCTGACGGTTCCGCCCGCTGTCACCGCGGCCACCGGCGTGGACGCCATGGCGCATTGCGTGGAAGCCTTCACCAGCCGCAAGGCGCACCCGCTGATCGACCTCTATGCGCTGGAGGGCATCCGCCTGGTCGGGCGCTTCCTGAAGCGCGCCGTGGCCGATGGCTCGGACCGGGAGGCGCGTGCCGGCCTGGCGGTGGCGTCCATGTATGGCGGCTTCTGCCTCGGCCCCGTGAACACGACGGCCGGACACGCCGTCGCCTATCCGCTTGGCACGCGCCATCACATCCCGCACGGCCTCGCCTGCGCTCTTATTTTCCCCCACACCCTCGCTTTCAATGCTTCGGTGACGGCGGAGAAGACCGCGCTGGTGCTGGAGGCCCTGGGCCTGCCGAAGAGCGTGGACGAAGCCGTGGTGCGGGGCGCCACGCATCGCTTCTGTGCCGATCTCGGGATCGAGATGCGCCTCTCCGCCCTGGGCGTGCCGCGCGACGACCTGGAGACGATGGCCAGGGAAGCACATGCCATCCGCCGCCTGCTGGACAACAATCCGCGCGACCTGACCCAGGACCAGATCCTGGCCATCTACGACTCCGCCTACTGAGAGGCCCGGACCATGATCCGAACGAATGAGAACGGGAAGCTGGAGCTGGGCGAGGTAGGCCGTGTACGTCCGGCCGAGGACGATCCGGCACGGCTGGAGGCCTTCCTGCCCCCGGCCACGGTGCAGAGCCATGCCGCGAACCTGATGCCTCTGCCCGATGGCTCGCTGGGCTGCGTCTGGTTCGGTGGCACGCAGGAGGGCGTGCCCGATATCTCCGCCTATTTCTCCCGCCTGGAGAAAGGATCGGACCGATGGTCGGCGCCGGTGCGGCTGTCGGACGACCCAACGAAGTCAGAGCAGAACCCCCTGCTCTTCCCTGCGCCGAATGGCGAGCTCTGGCTGATCTGGACGGCGCAGATTTCCGGCAACCAGGACACCGCCGTCGTCCGCAAGCGCGTTTCCACCGATAACGGCCGCTCCTGGGGACCCATCGAGACGCTGTTCGGCCCGCGGCAGGGCGGTGGCACCTTCATGCGCCAGCCGGTGGTGGTGCTGGACAATGGCGACTGGCTCCTGCCGATCTGGATCTGCACCAGCACGCCGGGCAAGAAGTGGGTCGGCGATGACGACACCAGTGCCGTGATGATCTCCTCCGATCAGGGGCGGAGCTGGACCGAAGTGGCCGTACCGGACAGCCTGGGCTGCGTGCATATGAGCATCGTCGATCTGCGTGATGGAACGCTCGCCGCCTTCTACCGCAGCCGCTGGGCCGACAATGTCTATGTCTCCCACTCCCAGGACCGGGGGCGGAGCTGGAGCGCGCCTCAGCCGACGGAACTGCCCAACAACAACTCCTCGATCCAGGTGACGCGGCTGAAGAACGGCCATCTCGCCATGGTGTTCAATGAGAGCAGTGCGGTGGATGCCACCGAGCGCCGCCTGTCACTCTACGATGATATCGAGGATGAGAGCGATGACGGCAAGGTCGTCGCGCCGATCGACCACAGCCGCCGCAGCACCTTCTGGGGTGTGCCGCGCGCACCGATGACGGTGGCGATCTCCGAGGATGGAGGCCGAACCTGGCCGATCCGGCGCAATCTGGAGACGGGCGACGGCTATTGCATGACCAACAACTCGCGCGAAGGGCTGAATCGCGAGTTCTCCTACCCCAGCATCGTGCAGGGTCCGGATGGACGTCTGCACATCGCCTACACCGTGTACCGTCAGGCCATCAAATACGTGACCGTCACCGAGGACTGGATCCGGAGCAACAACGCATGAGCGCGACTCTCGACAAGCCCATCCATGCCTCGGCCGCGGCCTTCAAAGGTCCGAGCGGCGTGTTCTGCGCGGCGCTGACCCCGCTGACTGCCGAACTGGCACCCGATCATGCCACTTTCGCTGAGCATGCGCGTTGGCTGCTGGAGGAGGGATGCGACGGCATCGCCATGCTCGGCACGACGGGCGAGGCGAATTCCTTCTCTGTCGGCGAGCGTAAGGCCTTGCTGGAGGCCACCATCGGCGCCGGTATCGCGCCGGATCGCCTCCTGCCCGGGACAGGCGTCGCCGCCTTGACCGAGACAGTGGAACTGACCCGTCATGCCCTGTCCCTGGGCGTCACGACGGTCGTGATGCTGCCGCCCTTCTACTACAAGAACGTCTCGGATGACGGGGTCTTCGCTGCCTATGCCGAGGTGATCGAACGTCTGGGCGACGCCAGGCTCAGGGTGGTGCTCTACCATATCCCGCAGATGTCGGCGGTGCCTCTCTCCCTCGCGGTGATCGCGCGGCTGATCGAGCGTTTCCCCGGGACGGTGGTCGGAATCAAGGACTCCGCCGGCGACATCGGGAACATGCTGGCCATGGTGGAGCGCTTTCCGGGCTTCTCCGTGCTCGCGGGCGCCGATCCGCTGCTCCTGCCGCTGCGGCGGCAGGGTGGGGCTGGCTGCATCACGGCCACGTCCAATCTCGTCGCGCGAGACCTGGCCTTCATCTACCGCCACGCCCTGGACGACAGCCGCTCGGCCGAAGTGGAGGCGGCGCAGGAGCGCGTGGTCACGATGCGGAACCGGGCCTCGCGCTTCGCGCAGATGGCATCGCTGAAGGCCCTGACCGCCGAACGGAGCGGTCACACGGGCTGGATGCGGATGCGGCCGCCTTTGATGGCCCTCAGCGCGGAGGAGAAGACAAGCCTTCTCGGCGGCTGAGATGGTGGCCGGCGTGCCCACGCTCGCCGGCCTCCCGTGAGATGCGGGACAAGCGACGACCGGCCAGGAAGGCCGGCGGGATAAAAACAGAACATCCGGAGGATCTGCCAATGAAGAGACGTGGCCTGCTTCTGGCCGCCGGTGCCGTGGGTGCCGGCACGCTGTCCATCCCTGCTATCCACGCCCAGGGCTCCTGGCCGCACGGCAAGCCCATCCGTGTCATCATCCCATGGCCACCCGGCGCCGCCAACGACACGCTGGGGCGTTTGCTGGCGCAACGTTTGCAGGAAAAGCTCGGCGCGACGGCCGTGGCCGAGAACCGCACCGGCGGCGCGGGGCTGGTGGGCACCAATGCCGTGCTACAGGCACCGAACGACGGCTACACGCTGCTCGCCTCCGCCTTCAACACCGCGGTCATGCCGCTGGTGCTGAAGGGGGCGAATTTCGATCCGCAGCGGGATCTGGAAGTCGTGGCGCGCACCGCGAAGGCACCGCTCGTCATGGTTTCTTCCGGCCTCCGTCCGCAGAAGAGCCTGAAGGACATCATCGCGGCCGCGAAGGAAAAGCCCAGGGAGTGGAACTTCGCCATCTCCTCGCTTGGCTCCGCAGGGCACCTGGCCACCATCGAGTTCCTCCGCCGCACCGGTCTCGACCTCGACATGGTGACCTATCGCGGGACGCAGCCCGCCCTGACGGATCTGATGGGTGGCAGCGTGCAATTGTTGATCGATCCGTGCTTCGCGCTGCTGCCGGCACGCGGCGACGGCAAGGTCAACGCGGTCGGCATTGCCACTGCGGAGCGCTCGGTTCTCGCGACCGACGTGCCGACAATGGCGGAAAGCGGTTTGCCGGGTTACGAGTTCCAGTCGTGGTATGGCGTCTGGGCGCCACGGGGAACACCCGCCGAGATCTGCCAGCGTATCAATACCCTGATGCAGGAAACCATGCGGGACCCCGAAATCGTCCAGCGGATGACAAAGCAGGTGCTGGAACCGGTGACGGAAAGCACCGAGGACAGCAAGGCTTTCATTGCCAGCGAGATCAAGCGTGCCGGAGAACTGCTCCGGAGCGTGAATTACCAACCGGAATAAAGGCTCCGCGACGCAGCGCAACTACCTGATGGATGAACCACGGATCGGGCGCTGGGTTTGCCATCGCGGGCGGGCCGCGTGAACGGGCCGGCGGGTCCCCGGCGGGCGAGGGAACAGTCCGTCTCCGCCTCCCGCCGGGTCCCCGAGGTGGTCAGGCCGCCAGTTCGCGCATCACCTTGATGAGGTCGGACTTGCCCTCGAAGCCAATGCCAGGAAGCTCCGGCATGGTCACGCGACCGCCCTCGACGCGCACGCCGTCAGGGAAGCCACCATAGGGCTGGAAGAGGTCCGGGTAGCTTTCATTGCCACCCAGCCCGAGCCCGGCTGCAATCATCAGCGACATCTGGTGCCCGCCATGCGGGATGCAGCGTGACGGCGACCATCCGAACTGCTTCAGCACCTCCAGGGTGCGCAGGTACTCCACCAGCCCGTAGGAAAGGGCACAGTCGAACTGCAACCAGTCACGGTCGGGGCGCATGCCGCCATAGCGCAGCAGGTTGCGTGCATCCTGATGCGAGAACAGGTTCTCGCCGGTGGCCATGGCGCCCGGGTAGAATTCGGACAGTGCGGCCTGAAGGGCGTAGTCCAGTGGATCACCCGCTTCCTCGTACCAGAAGAGCGGGTAGCCGCGCAGCATCTTCGCGTAGGCGATGCCGGTTTCCAGGTCGAAGCGCCCATTCGCATCCACGGCCAGTTGCGCCTGGCTGCCGACCTCCTTCAGCACCGCCTCGATCCGGCGCTGGTCCTCTTCGATGGAGGCGCCGCCGATCTTCATCTTGACCACGTTGTAACCACGGTCGAGGTAGCCACGCATCTCGGCCCGTAGCTGCTCGTCCCCCTTGCCAGGGTAGTAGTAGCCGCCGGCCGCATAGACGAAGACGCTCGGGTCCGCCTCACGCCCATGGCGCTCGGCCAGCAGGCGGAACAGCGGCTTGTCCTCGATCTTGGCCACCGCATCCCAGATCGCCATGTCGAGGGTCCCGACCGCCACGGACCGCTCGCCATGCCCGCCCGGCTTCTCGTTCCGCATCATGGCCGCCCAGACTTTGGCCGGGTCGATGTTATCGCGTGCCTCGTCCAGCAGGCTCGCAGGATCGGCCTCCAGGATCCGGTCGCGGAAGCGTTCACGGATCAGCCCACCCTGGCCGTAGCGGCCATTGGAATTGAAGCCGTAGCCGATCACGGGCCGTCCGTTGCGCACGACATCCGTGACCACCGCGACGAGGCTCGCGGTCATCTTGCTGAAGTCGATGTAGGCGTTGCGGATCGGGGACGCGATGGGTTTGGTGACTTCACGAACTTCGACGATACGCATCTGGCATGCCTCCACGGTCCTTGGGGGTCAGGGCCCTGCCCCCGGCTTCCCGGGGTTTCTTCCCCGTGACATCAGGTTGAGATACGGTCCCGTGTGGGGTGATCTCCAATGCCAAGAGTGACAATTGCTATGCGTGTTCGGCATCGGCCATGGAGCTGAACTGGCTCGAGGATTTCCTGGCGCTTGCCGAGCACCGCAACTTCTCCCGGGCAGCCGAAGCACGGAACGTCACCCAGCCGGCATTCAGCCGCCGCATCCGAGCGCTGGAGCATTGGGTCGGGACGCCACTGGTTGTGCGCTCACCGCAAGGGGTGATGCTGAACGCCGCCGGGGAGGCTCTGCGCGAAGGCGCTGCGGACCTGACCTGGAACCTCCACCAACTGCGCCGGAGTGCCTTGAGGGCAGCCGGGCGGGAGGGCGTCGCGCTGACGATCGCCGCGACCCACGCATTGTCCTTCACCTTCTTTCCTGGCTGGCTCCGCTCGTTTGCCCGTCTGGAGGATCTTGGTACACTGAACCTGGTGTCCGACACCATGGCTGCCTGCGAGCGTATCCTGCTGGCCGGTGATGCGGATTTCCTGCTCTGCCATACCTGCGCCGGCGTGCCGACCGACCTCGCGCCTGATGGCTTCACCAGTGTCGGCGTCGGCACCGACCTGCTCGTTCCGGTCTCGGCACCTGACGCCTCAGGTGCGGCCCGCTGGTCACTGCCGGGCACGCCGGCCATGCCAGTGCGCCTGCTGGCCTATAGCGGAGCCTCCGGCCTCGGCCGAATCCTGGAGGCGATGTGGAGGTCGAACCGCGATGCGCTGTCGCTCGATCCGGTGTTCACCTCGCCGCTCGCCGCCACCTTGCAGACCATGGCACGCCAAGGCCAGGGAATGGCATGGCTGCCACAGACCATGGTCGCCGAAGATCTCGCGTCCGGGCATCTGGTCCATGCTGGCGACGAAGGTTCCGCGATCGGGTTGGAAATCCGGCTTTTCCGCCCCTTGCGGCGACAATCACGAACCGCAGCGGCTTTCTGGGCAGCGGTATCGGAAGGGGTAGCGCCCTGATCGGTTGACTCGGGGCAGGTGGTACCAGCCGCGGAAAACGGAGCCACGATCCCGATCGGCCGATCATCGGGTCAACCGGAATTCGAGGCGGCCGCCGTGATGATAAGGCGGAGGATCGGACACCGGAGTGCACGCACCGGGTTTTCCTCCACCTCATGGCGGCGGGCCGATCGCTCGCCGCTCTCTTGCCAAGCGATAGCTGGACGATACAAGTCCGGCCCGGAATCAGCCTTTGGACTCGGATTTTGCCTTCTCGTAGCGTGCCTTGTTCTCCGCATTGGGCGGGTAGAGGCCAGGCAAGGATGCGCCGGCCTCCACCTCCTTCATGATCCAGCTTTCGAGCCGTTCCTGCTCAGGCGCCAGTTCGAGCACGGCATCGATCAGGGCAGCCGGGATGAGGACCGCGCCATCATCGTCCACGACGATGATGTCATCCGGAAAGACAGCCACCCCGCCGCAGGCGATCGGCTGCTGCCAGGCAACAAAGGTCAGACCTGCCACCGAGGGCGGTGCCGCCGCGCCGTTGCACCAGACCGGGAGGCCTGTCGAAAGCACGCCCGCAAGGTCACGCACCACCCCATCCGTGATCAGGGCGGCAATGCCCTTCTTGGCCATGCGGGCACAGAGGATGTCACCAAAGATCCCCGCATCCTGCACGCCCATCGCATCCACGACGGCAATGCAGCCTTCCGGCATCGCCTCGATGGCGGCACGGGTGGAAATCGGGGAGGACCAGGATTCCGGCGTGGCCAGATCCTCCCGTGCAGGCACGAAGCGCAGCGTGAAGGCTCTTCCGACGAGGCGCGGCTGACCAGGCCGGAGTGGTTTCGTGCCGCGCAGCCAGACGTTCCGCAGCCCCTTCTTGAGCAGGATCGTAGTAAGCGTCGCCGTCGTGACCCGGGACAGGGTTTCGATGATCTGGCTGTCAGTGGCCATGTGGAGCCTTGTACTGTCGCAGGTCATGCCGGTTGGACCTGACGGCCCGCTCGCCATGCCAGCCGCGTATGGTTGAAGCCGGCACGGTCCCGGCAAGCCCGCCATCGAGTGCGGTCCGCCGGAACACGCGTCACCGAGGTTGCGGGTTTTCCAGCATGAGAAAATACGCTTTCTTTCGCTTTCAAAGCTCAGGAAATCTGCTTTCTGCTGCTACAGGGAGAACCGGCTGCGGTCCGGGCGTGGTGAAGGAGTCGAATCTTGGAGACACGCTTCCTGCGGACCTTCCTGGCGGTGGTGGAGACTTCCTCCCTGGCACAAGCCAGCCGTAGGCTCGGGATCACACCTTCAGCGGTCGTACAGCGGATCAGAGCACTGGAGGCCGAGATCGGCCAACCGCTGATCAGGCGTTCCGGGCAAGCCATGCGGCCCACGCCGGCCGCCGCAGCCATTCTGGCCGATGTTGGCCGGTTGCTTGCTGCGGAGGAAGCGGTCAAGGCAGCTGCCTCCGCGGACCTTGAAACCGGCTTGCTGCGCGTGGGCGTCATTCACACCGCACTGACCGGCTTCCTGCCGGACCTCCTGGTGGAACTGAAGCGGAGCCGCCCTGGCATGGAACTCTATATTCAGCCCGGCACCTCCGACAATCTCTATGCCGATGTCGTCGAAGGCAGGCTGGATGTGGCTATCGTCGTGCAGCCTCACTTCCCGCAACCCAAGACACTGGAATGGTTCCTGTTGCGGCAGGAGCCACTGCTGCTCATTACGCCAGCCCATGTCGAGGACGCCGATCCCTTCAGCGTTCTGCAACAGGAACCGCTCATTCGCTATGACCGCAACAACTGGGGCGGGAGGATCGTGGATCTTTACCTGCGCAGCCTTGGGGTCCGGCCCCGCGAACACTATGAGCTCGACTCCCTTGAGGCGATCACCATCATGGTCAGCCGTGGTCTTGGCGTCGCGCTGATCCCGGATTGGCTTCCGCCATGGCCCGAAGGCGTGAGGGTCCATCGCCTGACGCTGCCCCAGGCGCCCCTGCGCAACATCGGCGCGCTATGGCTCAAGGCTTCGCATCGGCTTCCCTTGATCAAGGCTTTCGTCCAGGAGGCAGGACGGCCCGGCCACGCTCCACACGAAACAGGGAATGACGGCCTGAACCACAGCCATCCCTCGCCGGGACAAAGAGAGGGTTCAACACCGGTTGGCCTGCGGCCCGGTGGAGGGTACTGAGGTTGTCTCGGCGTCCAATGCTCACCGTTGTCCCGTCACATGGGCGCCGGCCTCCGGCCGCAATCCCAGGAAGCCGGCCGCCGCCAATCCGGACAGCGCACCGATCGCGGCGAAGACAGGAGGGAAATCCGCCGTCGTGATATGCCCGCCCGCGCCCACCACCAAACTCAGTAGCGTTGCCGCGATTGCGACGCCCAGGCTCATCGAAAGTTGCTGCGCCACGCTGGCGATGCTGGTCCCCTTGCTCATGATCTCGGGCGTCAGGTCGGCATATCCCAGGGCGTTCACGCTGGTCACCTGCACCGACCGGATGAAACCCAGCAGCACGCCATTGACTATCAGCAGGCGGCGGAAGCCGGTGCGGCTCAGGATACGGCGCGCCATCGTCTTGTTTACCATCGCACCGATACTGGTCACGAAGGTCAGCATCCCCGATTGCAGCGCTCCCAGACCGAAACCAAGCTGGAACAGCAGTGGCAGCAGAAAGGGCACCGCACCGATCGAGAAACGGTTGACACCCCCTGCGAGGGTCGCGATCCGGAAACTGCCCACCCGGAACAACGACAGGTCGATCACCGGATTGGCTACCCGCCGCGCATGCCAAGTATAGGCGCCGCAGAGCAGCGCGAAGATGACGAAGAGCGTGACCTCGGTCTTCATGCCCGCGACGTGGTGGCCCAGACCCGGATGCCAGGCAGGCAGAAGCATCATACCAGCGGACCCGGGGGCACAGCAGGAACTGCGGAGTGCTCGTTCAGGAAAAACCAGAGGCGAGGCGTTGATGAGGGATGGCACTCCTCGTTCCTGACGCCCTTTGCGAGGTGGAGTCACCGCTGCTGGCGTGGGACCGGCCGAAACCAAAAGGGCAGTTGCATGCGTCAGGATGGCGGTGCCAAGACCTTTTGCCGCTCGGCATTCTTCATCGGGTCAGGAAATCCAGGTCTTGGCTTTTTCGCGCAAGGTCTGAACCCCGACATAAAGAGCAGGGATCATCAGCAAACCGAGCAAGGTTCCTATCAGAAGGCCGCCGAACAGCGTCATGCCGATGGAACGGCGGCTTTCCGCCCCGGCGCCGCTTGCGATGACCAGCGGTACAACACCCAGGATCGAACTGAAGGCTGTCATGACCAGCGGCCGGAAGCGCTGCCTCGTCCCGTCCAGGGCGGCCTCCAGGATGCCCATCCCCTCCTCCCGGCGTTTCTTGGCAAACTCCACGATGAGGATAGCGTTCTTCGCTGCCAAGCCGACCAGCAGCAGCAGGCCGATCTGGGAGTAGAGATCGATCGGCCTGCCGGTCACGGCCAGGCTGCCGAGGGCACCCAGCACGGCGATGGCAACCGATAGCATAACGGCGATCGGGACACTCCAGCTCTCATACTGGGCCACGAGGAAGAGGTAGGTGAAAACCGTGCCGATCACGATGATCAGGATCGTCTCCGCCCCCGCCTGCCGCTCCTGCAAAGCCAGGCCGGTCCACTCGAAGCCAAAGCCTTCCGGCAGGGTTTCCCGTGCCAGGGCCTCCATGCGATCCAGTGCCGCGCCGCTGCTGGTGCCGGCGGATGCCTGACCGTTGATAGAGACAGCCGGGAAGAGATTGTAGCGGTTGATGGTGCTCGGCCCGAGTATATCCGAGGTGACGACCAGGGCACGCAGCGGCACCATCTCGCCCGCGCTGCTTCGGACATGCAGGCGCCCGATATCGGCCACGCGCCTGCGAAAGCGCGGCTCGTCCTGGATGCGAACCTGGAACACCCGGGACAGGATATTGAAGTCGTCCACATAGGCTGAGCCGAGATGAGCCTGCAACGTCTCGAAGATGGCACCTGGCGTCACGCCGAGCAGTTCCGCACGGCGCCGGTCGATCTGCAGGTAGATCTGGGGAGTATCCGACCGGAAGGTGCTGAACACGCCGGTCAGTCCCGACGTCTGGTTCGCCCGGAAAATCAGACCGCGCATCGCCTCGGCGAGATCCTCCGGGCTCTGTCCGGCGCGGGCCTGCAGGCGCATGTCGAAGCCCCCCGTGTTGCCAAGTCCCGGGATGGCAGGTGGCACAAAGGCCACGGCCGTCCCGGCCGTCATCTCCGCGAAATGGCTCCGGAGATGCGCCAGGATGCCTTCGAGGCTCTCGGCAGGTCCCCTGCGCTCCCGCCATGACCGGAGCGAAGCGATGACCATGCCCGCATCGGAACCGCCACCGCCGATCATGCTGCTGCCGGCGATGCTGATGACGCTGCCAACGCCCGGCGTGTCGCGCACGGTGCGGACCACGTCGTTCAGGGCGGCTTCGGTCCTGTCCAGCGAGGCAGCGCCGGGAAGCTGGAGATTCACAAAGATGTAGCCCAGATCTTCCGAGGGGATGAAGGCCGTCGGCAGCGCACGGAACAGGCCGAAGACGCCGCCCAGGACCGCCACCATGATCACCCCGGTCATGGCCAGTCGCTTTCCGAGACGTGTCAGGATGACCAGGCAGCCCTGCCGCGAACGGTCGAGGGCCGTATCGAGCACCGAGAAGAACCGGCCCTGCCGCCCACCCGGCCGTTTCAGGAGCATCACGCAAAGGGCCGGGCTCAGGGTCAGGGCGTTGATGGTCGAGAGCACGATCGTCGACATGATCGTCACCGCGAACTGCCCGTAAAGCTGGCCCGTGATACCCGACAGGAAGCCGATGGGAAGGAACAACGCGGCGAGCACGAGCGTCGTGACGACGATTGGTGCAGTGACCTGCCCCATCGTGTCCAACGTGGCCTCGGCGACGGGCAGGCCCTTCTCCTGCATCGCCCGCTGGACGCCCTCCACCACGATGATGGCATCGTCGACCACCAGGCTGATGGCCAGCACGACGGCGAAGAGAGTGATGGTATTGGCCGAGTAACCCAATGCATAGAGGATGACGAAGCCGCCCAGCAGCGAAACCGGGATCGTCAGCATCGGGATCAGCGTGGCGCGCCAGTCCTGGAGGAAGATATAGGTGACCAGGACGACAAGCAGGAAGGTGATGCCGAGCGTTATAGCGATTTCCCGGATTGTCTCGTTCACGAAGGCCGTGGTGTCGAACACGACCGTCTCCGACAGATCGTCCGGAAACTGCGCGGCGACGCGCGACAGCTCTGCTCGCACGGCCCCGGCGACGTTCAGGGCATTGGCGTCGGGCGATGCATAGACAACGACGGTGGCACTCGGCTGTCCGTTGAAGCGTGAGCGGATATCGTAGGATTCGGCACCGAGCTCGACACGCGCCACGTCACGGAGGCTGACGATCGCGCCATCGGCATTGGTGCGGATCACGATGTCCCCGAACTCCTCCGGCGTTGACAACCGTCCCCGCGCCATGATGGTCATCTGCAGTTCCTGCCCGGCCGGCATCGGGGGAGACCCGATCGACCCTGCGGAGGCCTGCGCATTGTGGGAGCGGATGGCCGCCGTGATGTCCGCCGCGGTGATGCCCAGGGCCTGCATGCGATCGGGATTCATCCAGACCCGCATGCTGTAGGCCGGGCCGAAAACGCCGACCTCTCCCACGCCGGGAATGCGGGCCAGCGTGTCCCGCAGGTTGACCGAGGCGTAGTTGCTGATGAAGATTCCATCCCGCGTGCCACGTGGCGAATAGACCGCGACCCCCAGCAGCATGCTGGTGGACCGGCTGCGGACGGAAACACCCGTCTGCGTAACCGCAGGCGGCAGCCTGGCCGTGGCCTGGGCAACCCGGTTCTGCACGTTCACCTGGGCGATGGCCGGGTCCGTGCCCACGCGGAAGGTGACCGTCAGCGAATAGCTGCCGTTGTTGCCGCTGGAGGATGACATGTACATCATGTCATCGACGCCGTTGACCCGCTCCTCGATCGGAGCACCGACACTCTCCGTGAGAACATCGGCGCTGGCGCCGGGATAGCTGGCGCTCACCTGGATCTCGGGTGGCGTAATCGGCGGAAACTGCGCGACCGGGATCATGGTGAGGGCGATCAGACCGGCAATCGCCGTCACGATGGCGATGACCATTCGCGAAACGTGGCCGTCGGATGAAGAGACCAGATATCATGTCACGGCTGCGCCGGAAGGGCGGGTGCCGAGGTTTCGCCCGGTATGGCCGCGGAATCCGGAGCCTGCATCACCCGCACCGTCACACCGGGCCGTGCGTTCTGGAAGCCCTGAACGATGATGCGCTCCCCGCCTTTCAAGCCGTCCTCGACGATCCAGTTCTGCCCGACCTGGGAGCCGACGCGGATACGCCGGAGTTCGACCTTGTTATCGTCATCTACCAGAAGGACGAAGCGCCCTTCCCGGTCGAGTTGCACCGCGCCGAGTGGGACCATGGGGTGCTTAACCGGAGCTTCGGGGTGCATCGCCAGTGTGACAAACTGGCCCGGAACCAGAAGGCCATCCGGATTCGGGAAGCGCGCGCGCACCGGGATGGTACCGGTCCGAGGGTCGAATTCATTCCCGATGAACTCTATTTCGCCTCGATAAGGGTAGGCCTGGCCGGAAGCCAGGACAAGGGTGGGCACGGATGCTTTGCTTTCCTGGCCGGCTACCAGGCCGGTGCGATACTCCAGGAGGCTCTGGTCACTCACCGAGAAGACGACACGGACCGGATCAACTTGAACGACCCGGACCAGCGGTCCCGACGAGGGTGCAACGAGACTTCCCACCGCGAAGGCCGTATGACCGATCCGACCCGCGAACGGTGCCCTGATGGTGGTATAGCTGAGATCGAGTTCAGCCCTCCGGACACCAGCCTCCGCCGAAAGCACATTGGCGCGGCCACGATCGCGCGCGGCCTGAGCTTCCTCAAGGGCAGCCTGGGAAGCTGCCTGAGTCCGGCGAAGCTGTTGGTTGCGTTGGAATCTCCCCTCCGCATCGCGGAGATCAGCCTGTGCGCTCGCAAGGGCAGCTCTGGCGGCGGCCAGTGATGCTTCGTATCCGGCACTTTCAATCTGGAAGAGTATCTGCCCGGCCTGCACGACCTGGCCTTCATCGAATGGGCGCGCTTCCAGGAACCCCTCGACCCGTGACCGGATATCGACCGTATTGATGGCCTCCACGCGCCCCATGAAGTCGGCACCTGGCGCAACGTTCTCGACAGGCACAGGCGTGACGCTCACAGCGGGTGTCTGTGCGCCTGCCTGGCCACTCAATAAGACAAGGGCGATGAAGGCGATCGAAAGAAAACCACGGGGCCAGAAGACAAGAAGGCGCACAATCACAGGCCGTTTTCCCGATCTTCGTGGCATTTCATGATTTTGCAATCCCGAAACATTAGCGCGCAGAAACTGCCCCCGATGTTGTATGCTCCTCAGAATCGAGGGCAACAATGTTTGATATCCGGTCTCAGGACGCACTGATTGAGCCAGAAGGTGACGGCGAGAGTGATAGTGATAGTGCTGAAGAAGGTATGCGCGCAGCGGTCGTAGCACATGGCGATGCGGTGCCAGTCCTTGGACCTGCTGAACATGACCTCGATGCGATGCCGCTGGCGATAGAGCAACGCATCGTGGGGGATTGGCTGCTTGCGACTGCGCGTTGATGGGAATGCAGGGCGTGATGCCGAGAGTTGTCGGGGCGTCGCGGAAGCGGGTACCGTCATAGCCACGGTCGGCGATCAGTTCCTGCGCGCTGATTGGAAGCCGCGGCAGCATGAGGCCCGCACTGCGATGGTCACTGGCTTGGCCTTCGGTGAGTAGGAGCACGACGGGTCGGCCCTGTCCGCCGCAGGCGGCGTGGAGCTTGGAGTTCAGGTCGCCCTTGGCGCGACCGATGTAGCGGGGAAAAGCCCCTTTTGGAGCAGGCTGGCGGCGGTGCGATGCACCTTGAGGTGGGTGCTGTCGATCATCAGCCACCCCAGTAGGCCGCCCTTTCCAGCAAAGACGGCAAAGATCCGATCGAACACACCCATGCGGCCCCAACGGATGAAACGGTTGTAGAGCGTCTTGTGCGAGCCATAGGAGGTGAGGGCGTCACGCCACTGAAGGGGCCGTGGCGGATGACGTAGATGATGCCACCGAGGACCCGTCGGCGTCCACCCACGGGATACCATGCAGAGTGGAAAGTGCGGCGACAAGCGCCGCATCTGGGCGACTGAAAGCAGGAATGGCAGCGTGGGCATGGTGACACCTCCACGACACCAGAATCACGCCTTCCGCGTCGCTTCAAGCGATTGAAGCGATCAATAGGTCCTGAGCCTATATGCCTGCTCCCCTATCCTGAGTCGCTGGGGTTTCGGAGGGATGCCGGCTGTGATTCGCTGTGTCTCGACGTAAGCAGAGGGCGAGATAGCAGCGGCGATCGGGATCACCCGGATGGAGTTGGACGCGGCAGGGCGGCTGGCGGGACCCAGGGCGTGCCGGAGCGCTCGGCCTGCCTTTCCGGCCAGTTGGGCCCTCAGCAGGCTGTCGCGGTACCGCGGTGGATCACGGGGCAGACATTCCGCCAGTGGAGCAGCAGGAGGCGCCGGACTTCGGCAATCGTCTGCGGGTTGTTCTGGGTGGAATGGCCCGAGCGTACGATGAACTCGGACTCCATACCCGGCAGATGCGCGCTTTCGAACCGCACCACGCCATCGCTGCCACTCTCCGGGGGTCCGTTGCCCTGGACCGCGATGATCGAGTTTCCCGTGACGCCGGGCGCCAGCGGCAAGGGTCTCATGGAGGCGATGAAGGGGCTGCCGGGCGTCATCCCGTTCAGGCTGCCCAGCCGGGCGCCATGCAGATTAAGCGCGACGGCATCGGCGTTGCCGGAAAGGACCTCCGCGCTGGCCTCGGCCACGGACAGCGGCAGGGTGATCAGCCGCGACAGCAGGCGCGTCACGGCGAATTCCGTCAGGAAGCTGCCGCCATGCGGCGTGGCGATGAAGATCACGCGCCGGACCTCGGGCACCGGCCGGAAGAAATAGGACCGGCGGATGAGATCCAGGCTGGCCGGGCTGAGCTGGAGGTCCTCCGGCCGCCGCCGGCTGATCTGTGCCCAGAGCCGGTCACCCGGATCGACCGCCATCATCTTTGCCAGGAGGCCACCCTGGCTATGCCCGATCAGGACCATCTGTCCCAGGGCCGGGTCCGCGCCAGGTCCTCCGAGGCGCTGGATGGAGGCATTCAGAGCCTCTCGGAGCTGCATGGCCGAATAGGGGATGGGATTGCCGGTGGCGTAGGAAAAGAACCAGAATTCATAGTGCTGCGAGATCCTCTGGTCGGCCATCAGGTCGTTCACCATGTCCGCCCAGCGTGCCTCGCTGGAAGCCGTCCCGTGGATCAGCACGACGGGGATGCGGCCTTGCCGGTGTTCCGTCAGCGCAGCGAGGCGCGCCGGCAAGCCGTTGAGCAGATCACCGAACAAGAAAGCCCGGAATTCCTGCCGCCAGAGATTGGCTTCCTGCAGGCCCTGCGCCAGAGCGGCGCTCTGCCGGTATTCCAGCGGCACCGTCCGGCCATGCACTTCCGCGCTCTGCTCGTCGAAGATCAGGTGCAGGCTGAGGCGCCCCTGGAGGTGCTTCTTCCTGATCTGCTCCGCGGGTGCATCCACGTCGAGCAGCACCGTTCCCGGAATGCGGAAGCGCCCGCGGATGATGCCGCGCGCCACCTGCCCCGGGCGCAGCGCCGCCGTATCGCCCTGCCCGCCAGGCAGGACCCGGGGATCATCGCCACCGGCGACATCGGTCAGGGGGGCCGGGGTGGCCACGGCCAGGGGTGCCCCCAGCCCCGCATGGCGATAGATGTTGTTCAGCCCCCGCACTCCCATGCGGGTGCTTGGCAGGAAGTCCGTCAAGCGTCCCTGCCCCCATTCGAGGCTGGCATCGTCGAGACTGATGTCGATGGTGCCGAAGGGCAGGTCGTAGCGGCCGCCGCGCAGCACGACATGCACCCCGTCCTCCCCCATCAGGGCCTCGGAAAGAGCGAGGTTGTAGAGATCACAGGCCTGCCGGAAGCGCGGGTCGAAGGCGTCGGGTGCCCTGGTGTGGTCCTTCGGGAAGAGGAAGGCCTGGGCATAGAGGGCCGAGGCCAGGAGATAGGGCCGCCCGCCCCCACGCCGGCCGAAGAGATAGGAAGCCTCCGCCAGGGCGAAGAGTTCCTGCGGTTCGGCGGTTCCGGATGCGACGCGCTGGTGCAACACCGCCAGGGTCGCCGCGGGGGCACGGTCGAAGGAGGCCAGCACTGAGAGCTGCCGGAAGATGTTGCGGCTGTCCTCGCTGAGCTCGTTGGAGGACATGGTGTTGCGGGTGAAAGTCCGGTAATCGGTCTGCTGGTCGATCCGATCGACTGTCACTGGCGAGGCGCAGGCGGCCAGCAGGCTGAGCATCAGGCAGCAGCCGAGAGTGGCCCACCGGCCGCCCCCCGAGCTGGCACCGAGCAATCTCCAACTCCCCCGAATCACCGATCCATCCCAATCTCGTCAGGCACAGCATGGCTTACCGCCGTCACGCTCCGGCGGACAGATTGGATCGGACATCCCTGGCCATCGTTACGTGACAGTTCGGTAAAGGGCCCGAAGCGGCCGGAACCGCCAGAAGCAGGCCGCTGGGACGACAGAGGCGGCCTCAGCCCCCGATCAAAGGGACCGCGAGACCATCTGCTCTCCATCCGGGCGGAAGAGGTGCGCCATGGAGACGTCGAGATGCAAAGGCACGCTTTCGCCGGGCCTCGGCTTCTGCTGCCCTTCGAGCTGGGCGGTGATGGGCTGCCCGTCGGGAAGGGTTCCATAGATGAGCGAGGAGCCGCCCAGTTGCTCGACGAGTTGGACCCTGGCCTCGCCGAGACGCACGCCGGCACCGCCGAGCCGCAGATGCTCGGGCCTGATCCCGAAGCTGCAATCCGTTTCGCCCTGCCAGCGGAGATGCTGCAGAGGCAACACCGTGTCCCCGAGCGAGACCTGTACCGTGCCGTCCTGGCCGGGCCGCAGCGTCGCCTGCAGGAAGTTCATCTTCGGGCTGCCGATGAAGCCCGCCACGAAGCGGTTGACGGGGTTGTTGTAGAGTTCCAGCGGCGATCCGACCTGTTCCACCCGCCCGCCCCGGAGGACCACGATCTTGTCGGCCATGGTCATGGCCTCGACCTGATCATGGGTCACGTAGATCATCGTGTTACCGAGCTGCTGGTGCAGCTTCGCGATCTCCACACGCATCTGCACGCGCAGTTCGGCATCGAGGTTGGAGAGCGGCTCGTCGAAGAGGAAGATCTTGGGTTCGCGGACAATGGCCCGGCCGATGGCTACGCGCTGCCGCTGGCCACCGGAAAGCTGCTTCGGCTTGCGGTCAAGCAGGTGCTCAAGCTGCAGGATTGCGGCGGCGCGGCGGACGCGGGCGTCGATCTCCGGCTTGGGCATCCGCGCCGTTTCCAGCGCGAAGGCCATGTTCTTGTAGACGTTCATATGCGGATAGAGCGCATAGGACTGAAAGACCATGGCGATGCCGCGCTGTGCCGCCGGCACGTCGTTCATCACCTCTCCGTCGATCCGCAGGTCGCCGTCGCTGATGCTCTCCAGGCCCGCGATCATCCGCAGCAGCGTGGACTTGCCGCAGCCCGATGGGCCGACGAAGACCACGAACTCCCCGTTGGTCACGGACAGATTCACGTCCTGGATCACCGCGTGTTCGGCGAAACGCTTATGGACGTGCTCCAGGGCCAGCCAGCTCATCCGTTCCTCCCGTTCCTGCTTCTTGTTCTGGCCGGGGCGGGCCGTTCCGGCCCGCCCTGGTGCTCCATCAGGCTGCCATGGCTTCCGGGCGGACCCCCACCGGCATGGCCGGGCCATGCGCCGCGATCAGATCGTCCACCATGCTGCGGATCTCGCGCAGCGACAGCACGCTCGCCGCATGGCGATCGAGCACCGCGGCGCGGTAGACCGCATCCCGGTCGCCTTCCAGTGCCGCGCGGACCGTGAGCTCCTGCACGAAGACATGCGGCGCGCAATGGGCGGCCAGTTCCGGCGGCAGGGTTCCGACATGACAGGCGCGCAGGCCGTTGCGATCCACGATCACCGGCACCTCGACACAGCAGTCGCGCGGCAGATTCTCGATCAGGCCGGTATTGCGGACATTGCCGTAGATGAGCTGCGGCTCGCCCGTGACCATGCCGTTGATGATCGCGGCACCGTATTCGTCGCTGCGCTCCAGCGGGAAGCTGTCGCCGGCCAGAAGCTTCTGCCGCGTCTCGGCATAGCGCCGCAGGTTGCGCTCGCTACGGCGGACATATTCGTCCACCGGCACGTCATACTCGGCGATCTGGTCCTCGCGGCGGAGGAAGTAGGGTGTGTACTCCGCGGTATGCTCGCTCGATTCGCTGACGAAGCGCCCCAGATGCTCCATCAGCTCGAAGCGGATCTTGTCCTTGGCGAAGATCTCTGGATTCCGTGCCGCGCGGCGGAGCTGCGGGTAGGCGTCCTTGCCGTCGATCTCCAGGCGCAGGAACCAGGTCATGTGATTGATGCCGCCGCAGTCATAGCTGAGGCGCGAACGGTCCACGCCGAGATAGGTGGCGAGGTCCCGCGCCGTGTGCTGCACGTTGTGGCAGAGCCCGACCACCTGCTGCTCCGGGAAGGCCTTGTAGACCGCCCAGGTCAGGATGCTCATCGGGTTGGTGTAGTTCATCAGCAGGGCGTCCGGGCAGACCGCGCGCATGTCCCGCACGAGGTCCACCATGAAGGGGATGGTCCGCAGCCCCCGGAAGATGCCACCGATACCCACCGTGTCGGCGATGGTCTGCTTGAGGCCGTAGCGGCGCGGGATGTCGAAATCCAGCAGGGTCGCCTGGTGCATGCCGATCTGCACCATGTTGATCACGAAGTCCGCACCCTCCAGGCAGCGGCGGCGGTCGGCATGCTCGGTGACGGTAGCCCCGGCATCGAACTGCCCGGAGGTCCAGCGCGCCATCATTCCGGCCGTCTCCAGACGCTCCGGGTCGATGTCGTGCAACGCGATTTCGCATTCCTTCATCGAAGGAAGGCTGAGGATGTCGGTGAGCAGGTTCTTGACGAAGACGACGCTGCCGGCGCCGACCATGGCGATCTTGGTCATGTTCACTTCTCGGGGTCCAAGGGTTCGGGAAAAGGTCACTTGAGGCCGGTGCTGGCGATCCCCTGCACCAGATAGCGCTGGAAGATCAGGAAGATGAGCAGCATCGGCAGAAGGGAGATCAGGGCCAGCGCCATGACGCCGCCCCAGTCCGGGTTGGCCTCGCCACGCAGCAGGTTCAGGCCGAGCGGCAGGGTGAAGAGATCCTGGTCGGTCAGCACCACGAGCGGCCAGGCGAAGTCGTTCCAGCGCCACATGAAGGTGAAGATCACCAGCACGGCGATGATGGGCTTGGAGAGGGGCAGCACGATGCGCAGGAAGATCCGCATCTCGCCCGCGCCGTCCAGGCGTGCGGCTTCCAGCAGCTCGTCCGGGATGCTCACCATGAACTGGCGCACCATGAAGACGCCGAAAGCCTCCGCCGCCCGGGGGAGGATGACACCCCAGGGGGAGTTCAGCAGGCCGAGCCAGGAGACCACGAGGAATTCGGGCACCAGGATCACCTGGATCGGGATCATCAGCGCGCCGAGGATCGCGAAGAACAGGATATCGCGGCCGGGAAAGCGGAACTTGGCGAAGACATAGCCGCATAGCAGATTGGCGGAGACCGTGATCACCACCGCCACCACGGCGATGAAGGTGGAGTTGAGCGTCCAGGTCAGGAAGGGATGCCGTTCCCAGATGTTGTGGAAGTTCTCCAGCGTCAGGACCTGCGGGATGAGGCTGACCACGGGCTGGAAGACTTCCGAGCGCGGCCGGATGGCCGTGGCGAGCATCCAGTAGAGCGGGAAGATCATGGCCACCGCCCCGAGCGCCAGGGCGATCCAGATCAGCACGGTGCCGGTCCGGCGATGGCCGGGGCGCGGAGCGGCCGTTTCCAGGGCGGCGCTCATAGCACGTTCTCCGACTGGCGGCTCACTCGCCACTGGATGATGGTGAAGCCGAGCACGATGGCATAGAGCACCACGCCGATGGCGCTGGCATAGCCCATCTCGGAGGTCGTGAAGGCCGACTGGTAGATGTACTGCACTAGCATGGTGGTGGAGAAGCCCGGACCGCCACCGGTCATGACATAGATGAGGTCGAAGACCTGGAAGGAGTGGATCACGCTCAGCACCAGGAGGAGGAAGGTGGCGGGCCGCAGCAGGGGAAGGGTGATCTTCCAGAACTGGCGGAAGGGCGAGGCCCCGTCCATCGTCGCGGCCTCGTAGTAGAGGGCCGGGATGGATTGCAGGGCGGCGAGATAGACCACCATGCAGAAACCCACTCTGACCCACAGGGTCGCCAGCACGAGCGAGGGCAGAGCCCAGCTCGGCGAGGACAGCCAGGGGATGCGGTCGCCGCCCAGGCGCACGATCAGGGAATTGATGACCCCGTAATGCTCGTTGAACAGCCAGGCGGCGATGATGCCGGTGGCGACGGCCGACACCACGACGGGGAGGAAGTAGATGCTGCGCAGGAAGACCCGCCCGGGCATGTGCCGGTTCAGCGCCACCGCCAGGAGCAGGCCGCCCGCCATGGTGGTCGGGACGGAGGCCAGGGCATAGGCCGCGGTATTGAGCAGCGCGTGCCAGAACTGGGTGTCGCCCAGCAGCCGGCGATAGTTGGCCAGCCCCGCATACTCGGCATCGCCGATCAGGCTCCAGTCATGGAAGCTGATGTAGAAGGCGTAGAGCAGCGGAAAGAAGCTGAAGGCGCTGAACAGCACCAGATTGGGGCTGATGAAGGCATAGGCCGTCATCCAGGGGTGCCGGAAGGACCGGCGCGCCCGTGCCGCGGGGGTGGGCTGCGCGGCGCTTGTCAGGGCCAGGCTGCTGGGCATGGTTCACCTCTCGGCAGAAGGATGCTGATCGCGGGCGTCAGCCCTTGAGAACGCTGCTGATGGTGCTGTCCACGTTCTCGGCGGTCTCCTTCGGCGTCTGGCCGGAGGTGAAGGCGAGATCCAGCTGCTCGGCGAGCTTCGCGTTGATACGGCTGAAATCCGGCAATGTCACCGTGGCTGCCAGATGGTCCGGGATGGTGCGCGACTGCTCCACGAAGACCTTCATCGCATCGGGCCGCAGCGGATAGTCCAGCGTGCCTTCCATCAGGCTCTTCCGCACCGGCAGGAAGCCGCCGGCCAGGCAGAAGTCGCGCATATTGGCCTCGTTGGTGGCGAAGCGGAGGAAGTCGATGGCCACATCGCGGTTCTTGCTGTCGCGCGTAACGGCCAGGCAGTTCCCGCCGAGGTCGGATGCCATGCCCTGGTCGCGCGGCATGTAGGTGACCTGCCATTCCGCCCGCTTCATCGCGTCCTGGAGGAAGGGGATCTGCCAATCGCCATGCACCATCATGCCGATCGTGCCATTGGCGAAGAGGTTCTGCGTCTGCTCGTTGCTCTTGATCGAGGTGGTGGGCGGCACGAGCTTCTCGGTGAACCAGGACTGGGTCCAGGCCAGGGTCTCGATGCCCTCACGGGAGGAAAGCTGCGGCTGGCTCAGCCCCGCATCCAGTAGCTGGCCGCCACGCTGGTAGAGGAAGGGAAGGAAGCGATAGGCGGCGGTGTTCTGCCAGGCGCAAGCGAAGCCGAAGGGCGCGTCGGCCTTCTCCTTCAGCAGCCGCGCGATGCGGATGAACTCCTCCCAGCGCCAGCTCTCGTCGAGTTTGGAAGGAAGCCCGACGCCGATGCGCCGGAACATCTCCATGTTGCAGTACACGGCCAGCGTGTCCGTGTGGTGCGGTATGGCGAAGGGCTTGCCCCGATAGGCCACGGCCTTCCACAGGGCGGGCGTGAACTGGTCGCCCATGCCGGCCTCCAACTGTCCGCCCAGGTCCAGGATGGCCCCGGCCTTCGCGTAGCGGCCCACCTGCTGGTACTGGATGCGGATGAGGTCCGGGGCCTGCCGGCCGGCGAGGCGCGTATCCACCTGCTGATAGAGCTGCGCTGAGGAGCCGTTCAGCTCCAGGCGGATGGAGACATTCGGGTGCTGTGCCGTATAGCCCGCGATCAGGCGCCGGAAGGCTTCCTCTTCCGCCCGGTTGCCCCAGACGGCGAAGTTGAGGCTGACCGCACCCTGGGCGCGTACCGTCCGCGCAGCTGCGCCGGCCAGTGCGATGCCGGCGCCCAGCAAACCCCGGCGTCCCGGCCGCCACCCCGTCGCATCTGTCTGCTTCATGGTCCGTTCCTCTCTTTCCGGCCGCTTTCCGCGGCTCGTCGCTCGCTGCCCCGCAAATGGCCGCTAGGCGGCCGCGCCCTCCAGGAGCCCGGCCCGCTTCAGGCCACCGCAGGATTCGCGTATCAGAAGCCGCCCCGGCAGAAGGCTGTGCGGCTCCGGCCGCTCGACCCCTTCCAGGCGTTCGATGAGGCTGATGGCGGCCTGACGGCCGAGTTCCTGCCGCGGGTGTTCCACCGTGGTCAGCGTCGGGCTGCTGAAAGCCGTCAGCGCGATGCCATCGAAGCCAACCACGGCCATGTCCTCCGGCACCCGGAGCCCATGCCGGCGCAGCGCGTGCAGCACGCCAATCGCCATCTGGTCATTGAAGACGAAAAGCGCCTCCGGCCTCGGCGGGGCCAACGCCAGCAGGCGCTCCACGGCCTCGACCCCGCCTTCGGGGCTGTTCGGGACCTCGATCTCCCAGCCGGGACGATGCTCCAGCCCGGCTTCAAGCAGGGCGCGCCGATACCCGTGCACGCGTTCCCGGCTCCGCAGGGGGTGGCTCTGATGGGCGGAGACATGGCCGATCCGCCGATAGCCGCAGTCCAGGAGGTGCCGGGTCGCCATGTGTCCGCCGGCCTCGAGATCCACCCCGACGCAGGGAATGGCGGCGTCCTGGCCCTGGTCCTGCAAGGTCACGCAGGCAATCCCCTGTCGCGACAGGGATTTCAGTTCGTCCCAGATCGCCTGCGTGGGCGCCGATGTGATGACGCCGTCCGAGACGCCGCCACGCATGCGCAGGACGGCCCGCAGCTTGGCAGCCTCGTCCTGCGCGGCCAGGATGTCCAGGAGATAGCCCTTTTCCTGCGCGGCCTGCTGCGCCGCACCGATCACCTCGGCGAAGTAGGGGTTGCTGAGGTCGGGGCAGATGAAGGTCAGGGTGTTGGTGCGCCGCCGCCGCAAATTCCGGGCGACGGAGTTCGGCGTATAGCCGAGTTGCAGCGCCGCTTCCCGCACGCGCTGCTGCGTCGCCTCGGACAGGCCAACCTTCCGGCTGGCATCGTTGAGCACCAGGGAAACGGTCGTCTGCGACACGCCGGCGAGACGCGCCACATCCAGGCTGGTCGCGGCGCCGGCGCGCCGAGGCTGTTCCTGCACCCTCCTCCGGGCCACGGTTTCCATCCCTAATACGTATTAGCTAAAAGCCTATGTCTTACATAAGATCAATGTCAACAGGCTTTTCGAGTTCTCCGCCCACCCGGCGCGATGGGACAGGATGCAAGGTGCCGGCGCCGGGGATGCCTCCCCGGCGCCGCACCGGTCGTCCCGGGAGGGATCAGAAGGAGCCGATCAGGCTCCCCAGCAGGATCACGACCACCAGCGCCACCAGGGCGCTGACAACGCTGGACATGAAGATATCCAGATAGCTGCTCCGGTGACTGGTGCCGCAAACCGCGAGGAGCGTCACCACCGCCCCGTTATGGGGCAAGGCATCCAGTGTGCCGGCACCGATCACCGCGACGCGATGCAGCAGGCCGGGATCGATCCCCTGCTCCGCCGCGATGCGGAGATAGGTCGGGCCCAGCGTGTCGAGAGCGATGGTCAATCCGCCCGAGGCCGATCCGGTCAGTGCCGCCAGAACGTTCGTCGCCACGGCCAGGGAAACCAGTGGCCCGCCACCGATGCCGAGAACCTGATCGCGCACCATCTCGAAGGCCGGCATGGAGGCCACCACGGCACCGAAGCCGACCAGGCTGCCGACGCCGAGAACCGGCAAGACGGCGGAGTTGGCACCCGCATCCAGCGTCGCGCGCAAGGAAGGCAGGTTGGCCCGGTTCAGCAGCACCACCGCCACGCAGGCCGCGAACAGTGCCACGACCACCGACCAGACGCCCGCGACCGCCTCGATCGCGGTGCCGCCCCAGCGCGGGTCCGACAGGAAGTCCGTATCCATGCGGGGCAGGACGATCGCCGTCATCAGCAGGTTGACCACCAGCACCACACCGATCGGTGCCAGAGCGGTCCAGAAGCCAGGCTCGCTCCGGCCGTGCTCGCCATGGCGCATTTCGGCCGGATCGAACTCTCCGGAGATCGCGCCATGCTCGCGGAGCACGGAATCGTCGAGGACGCGCTCCGTGGCCTCCGGACCGCCCGGGCCGGACAGGCTGTAGCCTTCCCCGGCCTTGCGCGCCTGCTTCTCGCGATAATCCAGCCACCAGAGGCCAAGGGCCGCCATGACGAGCGCGGCGATGACGCCGAGCCCGGGCGCCGCCCAGGGCGAGGTGCCGAAGAAGGGCATCGGAATGGCGTTCTGGATGGCGGGCGTGCCCGGAAGCGCCGACATGGTGAAGGTCGAGGCGCCGAGCATGATCGTCCCGGGCATGAGACGGTGCGGGATATCCGCGGCCCGGAACATCGCATGCGCCATCGGGGCGAGCACGAAGAAGGCCACGAAGAGGCTGACGCCGCCATAGGTGACGAGGGCGCCTGCCAGCATCACGGACAGGATGGCCCGCTTCTTGCCGAGACGGGCCGTCATACCATGGGCGATAGCGGTGACCGATCCGCTGTCGTCCATCAGCTTGCCGAAGACGCCACCCAGCAGGAAGAGCGGGAAGAACTGAGCGATGAAGCCAGCCGCGCCGCCCATGAAGGTCTGGGTCCAGTTGGCGAGCAGCGGTTCGCCCGCGAAGCCCGCCGCCACGAGCGCCGCGGCGGGCGCGAGGAGCAGCACGCTCCAGCCCCGGAAGGCCAGCCCCATGAGAAGGGCCAGTCCCAGAAGGATTCCGAGCAGACCCATGCGATCAGACGCCTTCCAGCAGCTTGTTCAGGTCGGCGGAGGAGCGGCGGCCGATATTGTCGCCGCTCTCGGCGAGGAAACGGTCCGCCGTCCGCCTTCCTTCGTCGCGCAGGAAGGTGATGAACTCCCACTCCGCGTTCAGCTTGGAGGAATAGCCGAGGTCGATCATCACGGGGCTGGAGAGGAGATGGACGCGCAGGCTGGCCCAGCGAGCCCCTTCCACCTTGCTGCTGTCCAGTTTCTCCGGGCTCTCCGCGACGACCTGCCGCAGCAGGGCGATCATGCGGAGCTCCTTGATGATCGTGGCGTTGAAGGAGATCTCGTTCAGCCGGTTCTGGATGTCGATCGCGGAGCGGGGCACGCCGGGCCGTTCCACCGGGTTGATGGCCACGAGCAGGAGATCGTCGGCCGAACCACCATCGCGCACGAGTGGCGTGATGGTCGGATTGCCGGCATAGCCGCCATCCCAATAGGCTTCGCCGTCGATCTCCACGGCCCGGAAGAGCGTGGGCAGGCAGGCCGAGGCCATCAGGGCCTCCGGCGTGACCTCGGCATTGCGGAAGACGCGGCCCCGGCCCGTGCGCACATTGGTCGCGGTGACGTAGAGACGCTGCTTCGCATGGGCCAGGCGGTCGAAGTCGATGGTATCGGCCAGGACCGCGCTCAGAGGATTGCTGCCGGTCAGGTGGATGTCATAGGGCGAGACCAGGCGGGCCATCATGTCCATCGCCAGGAAGGCCGGCGAGCTGTCCAGCGTCCAGCGGCCCAGCAGGATGTCGAGCGGGCCGCGCTTGAGGGGGCTCAGCAGGGCCGCGCGTGCCACGGCGCCCCAGAAACGCTCCAGCGCGGCCTTCGCGCCGTCGCGCCCGCCCTGATGATAGCCCGCCACCAGGGCGGTGGCGTTCATGGCCCCGGCGGAGGTGCCACTGATCGCGTCGATCTCCAGCCAGGATTCCTCCAGCAGCCGGTCCAGCACGCCCCAGGTGAAGGCCCCGTGCGACCCGCCGCCCTGCAGGCCGAGATCGATGGCGACAGGATCGCGCGGGCCGGCCTTCGGGGCGGTATTCCTGGGCTGCGAGGCCGGCTCTTCCTTCGAAGGGTCCGGCTTGTTGGATGTCTCGCTCATGCTGGTCTCCGTGCTTTCCGGTTTGGAGGGAGGCAGGACGGCGGGGCCGGATCAGCCCGCCCGCGCGGTGGGCCGTCTTTCGAGGCAGGTCACGTAAAGCACCGGCAGGAAGATCAGTGTGAGGATCGTGGCACCGAGGAGGCCGCCCATGATGGCGAAGGCCATCGGCCCCCAGAAGACCGTGGGCGTGATCGGGATCATGCCGAGCACCGTCGAGATGGCGGTCAGCATGATCGGCCGGAAGCGTGAGGTGCTGGCCTCCAGCGCCGCCTCGGTGACGCTGCGTCCCGCGGTGCGCTCGGCCTCGATCTGCGTGACCAGGATCACCGCGTTCTTGGCGATCATGCCCATCAGCGACAGCACGCCCAGGATGGCCACGAAGCCGAGCGGGCTGTTGGACAGCAGCAGGGCCGCGACCACACCGATCAGGCCCAGGGGGACCACGCTCAGGACGATGAAGAGCCGCGAGAAACTCCTCAGATGGAAGATCAGCACGGTGAGCATGATGAACAGCATCATGGGCACGACCGCCTTCACCGATGCCAGGGAGTCGGCACTCTCCTCGACGATGCCGCCTGTCTCGATCCGGTAGCCGGCGGGCAGCTTCGCCGCCACCGCGGCGATGCCCGGCGCCAGGTCGTCCACCACGTCGTTGGGCAGCACGCCGCGCGGCAGATAGGCCTGGACCGTCAGCGTCGGGATGCGGTTCCGGCGCGTGATGATCGGATATTCCTGATCGTAGTCGAAAGTGGCGAACTGGCTCAGCGAAACAGTCCGGCCGCCGGGGATCGGGATCTGCAACGTCCGCAGGGCCTCGACCGACATGCGCTCGGCCTCCACCGCCCGCACCACCACGTTGATCAGGTAGATGTCGTCACGCATCTGCGTCACGGTGGTGCCGGAGATCGCCGCGTTCAGGGCGCTGGCCACCGCCGCCGAACTCAGCCCTAGGCGCCGGGCCTCGTCCTGGTCCACCCGGATACGGAGCTGCCGGGCGGGCTCCATCCAGTCGAAGCTGGTGCCGCGCGTGGAGGGATGCGCGGCCACCACCTTGGCCAGGTCCATCGCCAGATCGCGCACCTTGTCCAGGTCGGGGCCGGAGATGCGGTACTGGATGGGCCAGCCGACCGGAGGGCCCAGTTCCAGCGGATAGACACGGCCGACCACGTCGGGGAACTGCTCCGCCAGCACCTTCTCCAGCCGGCTCTCCAGCCGGTCGCGGGATTGCAGCCCCTTGGTGATCACCACGAGCTGGGCGAAGAAGCTGTTGGGCGGCTGCACATCCAGGGGCAGGTAGAAGCGGATGGCGCCCCGGCCCACATTGGTGCTCCAGCGCTCGACGTCCGGGTCCTGGGCCAGGATCGCCTCCAGGCGCGCCGCCGTCGCATCGGTCGCATGGATCGAGGCGTTCTGCGGCAGGGTCAGGTCCACCATCAGCTCGTAGCGGTCCGAGGACGGGAAGAACTGCTGGCTGACGAGCCGCATGCCGAGGACAGACAGGGCGAAGAGCCCCACCGTCGCGGCGATGGTCACCCATCGCCAGCGGATCGCCGTGCCGAGGAAGGAGCGGTAGATCCGCACCAGACGCCCTGGTTCGTTGGACGTGCCGGGCTTGGGCGGCCGCAGGATCAGCACGCCGAGCAGGGGCGCGAAGATCACCGCCACCAGCCAGGACACCAGCAGGGCGATGGTCACGACCGCGAAGATGGAGAAGGTGTATTCGCCCGCCGAGCTGCGGGCGAAGCCGACCGGCACGAAGCCTGCAATGGTCACCAGCGTGCCCGTCAGCATCGAGAATGCCAGGGCGCGGAAGGCATAGGTGCCGGCGGCCTCCTTGCTGTCGCCGGCCGCCAGCCGGTTCATCATGGCGTCCACGGTGGTCATGGCGTCGTCCACCATGAGCGCGAGGGCGATGATCAGCGCACCCAGCGAGATGCGCTGCAGGTCGATGCCGACGACCTGCATGATGGGAAAGACGATGGCCAGTGTCAGAGGGATGGCCAGGGCGACGATGGCACCGGGCCGCACCCCGAGGCTGACGAAGCTCGCCACCAGGATGATGGCGATCGCCTGCCAGAGGGAGCCCATGAAATCGGCGATGGCCAGTTCGACCGTGCGCGGCTGCTCGGCCACCGAATGGACCTCGATCCCCACCGGCATGTCCGCCATGACACGGCGGACCGCCGCATCGATGTTATGTCCGAGCCGCAGCACATCGCCGCCGTCGCGCATGGAGATGCCAAGGCCGATCGCCTTCTGCCCGTTCACGCGGAACATCGGCTGGGGCGGGTCGGCATAGCCGCGATAGACGTCCGCGACATCGCTCAGGCGCAGGATCCGGTTGCCCAGGGCGAAGTTCATCGCCCGGATGTCGTCCTCGGATTCGAAGGAGCCGGAGACGCGCAGAAGCAGCCGCTCCTGCCCGCCCTCGATCGTGCCGGCCGGCGAGATCAGGTTCTGGGCCTGCAACGCGGCGATCAGCGCGTTCCGGTCGATGCCCAGCCCCGCCAACTTCTCCATCGAGAATTCGATGAAGACCCGCTCATCCTGCGCACCGATGAGGTCGATCTTGGAGACATCGGGGACTTTCAGCAGTTCCGAGCGCATGTGTTCCACCCGGTCGCGCAGTTCGCGATGGGTGAAGCCGTCCGCCGTGAAGCCATAGACGATCCCGAAGGTATCGCCGAAATCGTCGTTGAAGAACGGGCCCTGGGTACCAGGCGGCAGGGTGTGGCGGATATCCCCGATATTCTTGCGGACCTGATACCATGTGTCCGCGACCTTGGCGTCCGGCGTGCTTCCCAACAGGTCCACATAGATCAGGCTCTGGCCGGGCTGGGTGAAGCTGCGCAACCGGTTCAGGTTGGGCGTCTCCTGCAGCTGGCGCTCCAGCCGCTCGGTGACCTGATTCAGCGTGTCTTCCATGGAGGCACCGGGCCAGTTGGCCTGCACGATCATGGTGCGGATCGTGAAGACGGGGTCTTCGGCCCGGCCCAGGCGCAGGAAGGACAGGGTGCCGGCCAGCACCGCCACGATCATCAGGTAGACGACGATGGAGCGGTTGTTCAGCGCCCATTCGGAGAGGTTGAACGGCTTCACCGCGCGCTGTCCCCGCCCGTGCCCTGGGAGGCGGGTTGCCCGGCATCGAGGACCCGGACCTTCTGGCCCGGCCGGAGGGTCTGCACCCCCGCCGTCACCACCATGTCGCCCTCCTGCAAGCCGCTGGAAATGATGACGCGCGCGGCGTCGTAGCGCGCCACCTCGACCGGCCGCAACGACACGGTGGAATCCGCCTTGTTCACCACCCAGACCGCCGGCCCCTGATCGGCGCGGGCCAGGGCGGAGGCCGGAACCTCGATGCCGCTCACGCCGCCGATCTGTATGCTGCCGTTGACGGTCGAGCCCAGCCGCATGGCCTCCGGCGGGTCGATCAGCCCGACCCGCACCCGGAAGGTCCGCGTGACCGGATCGGCCTGCGGCGAGATCTCCCGCACCCTTCCACTCGCCCTGACCGACGGGTTGCTGCTCAGCGACACCGTGACCAGGGGGTCGGGTTCCGCCTGTTCCATCAGCCTGGCAGGCACGTCGAACACCGCGTCGCGCCCGCCGTCACGGGCCAGGGTCACGATGCGCTGCCCCGCCGCCACCACCTCGCCCGGCTCGGCTCCCCGGGCCGTGACGACGCCGTTGGAGTCCGCCACCAGATCGGTATAGGCGAGTGTCGTCTCGGCAATATTCTCCTGCGCCAGGCTGGCATCCAGATGGGACTGAGCGGCCTGCAAACGCCGGACCGCATCGTCGTAATTCGCGCGGGTGGTGAAGCCGCTGCGCAAGAGCTGGTTCTGCCGGTCGTAGTGGTTGCGTGCCTGAACCAGTTGCGCCCGTGCCGCCGCGGTGGCCGCCCGGGCCGCCCGCAGATTGTCCCGCGGCGTGCTGTCCTCCAGCCGTGCGATGACCTGGCCGGCGTGGACCCGATCGCCGATATTCACGTTGCGCTCGATCATCCGTCCGCCGATACGGAAGGCAAGACCGACTTCCTCGGCTGCCTCCACCTGCCCGGTCAGCGTCACGGTCTCGCCACCCGGCTGCAACATCGCGTTGGTGGCGCGGACCGGGCGAGGCGGCTCCGGCGCCGGCGGCTCCGCCGGGCCGCAGGCAAAGAGGGTCAGGAGGCCGGCCAGCGCCATGCCCTGCCGCAGCAGCCTTGCCATGGTGGCGGGTCCGGGTGCTTGCGGCATCCTGGGGCGTCTCCGATACAAATGCCACCGCGGCATGGCAATTCCATTCACCAGCCTTGGCGGGGTCGGCCATTCTACGGCGGATAAGGACCGTCATGCCGGTGCAATCCGAGGACAGACACGACGCGCAGCGAATCCGACGATTACGCAGACTTATCGACGGAACATTGAAACGTAAATATGCTGCGAGTGCGTTCTGCCATTCCCGAATGTGATGTCCCAGTGACGCCACATGGAAGTACTCTTTATGTTCTTTTTGTCTTCCAGCCCTATTTCTTTGGCGGCGGTCTCTTTGACGGTGGATGATGCCCGATCTTCTGCCCCCGGATCGGACCATCACCGGTCATCTCTTTTCCAGGGCATGCCCGCTTGGCCAAGCCGGAGGAAGTGGCGGGAGTTCCCTCCCCCTCCCGGCCTCATTGGTACGGCGAGAACACTGCGTCGGGACGAAGCTTTGCGCTTGGCCGCAAGGCGAGCCCGAGCAGCAGCCGCGCCTTCAGCCCGGTCAGGAACCCCGCGGGCATGAGCCCTTTTCCGATCAGGTCTATCTCAGCCCCGGCGTAGCCATAGGTGTTGGTGAAGACGGGCCCCGAGGCGACGCGCGTTGCCAGCACCACGGGCATTTCCCGCGCGATCTGCTCCAGCAAGGGTGCCATGCCGGCCGGTACATGACCTGCCCCCATCCCTTCCAGTACGAGGCCGGCATAGCCGAGGCCGGGCAGCGCCCGCAGGAGCCTGCCATCGTCACCCATCGCGACGCGGAGCAGCGCCACCGGCAGGGGCGCCCCAGCCGCCGTGGCCAGGCAGGGGAGGCGTGGCGGACGCGCATAGAAGCGCGGCTTTGCTTCCGCCACCAGCCCCAGCGGCCCTCCGGACAGGGACGAGAAGGCCGAGGTCAGGGCGGTGTGCGTTTTCTGCACGAAGCGCGCCGCGTGGATCTCATCGTTCAGCACGACCAGGGTGCCCAGGCCGCGCGCCTGCGGCGAAGCGGCCACCTGGACAGCCGCCAGCAGATCGCCGGGCCATCGGCACCAGGCGCGCCGGCGCCACGCATGGCGCCGGTGACCACCACCGGCCGGTCGCCCGTCAGCAGCAGGTCGAGGAGGAAAGCCGACTCCTCGATCGTATCCGTGCCCTGGATGACAACGGCACCGTCGAAGCCCTCCCGGAAGCCGGCTTCGATATCCCGCGCCACCGCCAGCAGGTCCGCCGGCGCCAGCGACGGGCTGGGCAGGCGGAGAGGCGAGCGGGCCTCGATCTGCGCGATCTCCGCAAGGGCCGGGACGGCGGCCACGAGATCGGCCGCCCCCAGTTTTGGTGCTATGCCCCTGCCCTCTCCCGGCACCATGGTGATGGTGCCGCCCAGGGACAGGATCAGCAGCCGGGGCTGGCTCATAGGTTGGCGTCCTCATCCTCCCGGATCGCCGCCGCAGCGGCACCGGGGGCGGGAACAGGAGGATGCGCCGGGATCTCACCGGGGCGATAGGCCGGGAGCCGGCCTGCCGGGAAGATGGCGAGAAGCGAGACGCAGGCCATCACCAGCAGGCCGATCTTCAGGGCCCTGAGGCGTGATTCCGCGTTGATCTGCACGGCCTCCTGCACGACCTCGGGGGCCGCGCCGGTGCGCTGCATGATCTCCAGCAGGCGGTCGTTGCTGACGAAGTTGATGCTATCGAGGTCGATCTGTGACAGCACGACCGGCGGCAGGCGCGGGTTCTCCGATACGCGATAGAGGATGGCGCTGCTCAGCAACCCGACCAACAGGGCACCCGCCAGCGCGGTGCCGACGCCGGCGGCCAGGTTCTGCGTCGTGCCACGCAGGGAGCCGACATCGCCCGCCAGTTCCTTGGGGGCCGCGGTGACCAGCACGTTGAAGACCAGCGTCACCAGGGCGCCCTGGCCGATGCCGAAGGCAATCAACCCGAACATGACCGCCACGGCCGACCAGTCGTTGCGAACCACCCAGGCGAGCCAGAGAAGCGCCAGGGTGCAGAGCGCGAAGCCCAGGCGGCCGATCTGGCGCGGCGCCAGGATGGGATACAGGCGGACCACCAGCATGGCGGTGAAGAAGACGGTCAGGTTGAAAGGCAGCATCGCGATCGCCGTCTCGATCGGCGTGCGGCCCTGGATGATCTGGATGTAGAGCGGCACGGCGAAGTTCAGCATCGCCTCCAGCGCCACCACGGCGAACATGGCATAGACCGCCGCCCGTTCCTGCCCCGAGGTGATCACGCGCAGATCCAGCAGGGGCGTCAGCCCGGCCGCCTGACGGCGCCGCGTCCAGACGATGAACCCCTGCAGAAGCACGATGCCGACGACGATCATCACCGGCGCGGGAGAAAGGCCCAGGAGGTCGAAGGGCGCGCCGGGCCGGGCTATGCCGAGGCCCCATCGGTTGAGGTTGTTGAAGCCGAAGACGATCATGACGATCGAGGCCGCGGCCAGGAGCACACCGACCAGATCGATCTTCACATCGCGCCGCGGCTCTTCCGGTTTCAGGCGGAAGCTGAGGAAGAGCACCAGCGCCGAGACCACGACCAGGATGCCGAAGACGGGGCGCCAGCCGATGAAGGTTCCGAGCAGCCCCCCGATCAGGAAGGCCGCGACCCCGGCCCCGGCCCGTGCCGACCCCAGCGCACCGACAGCCGTCGCCTGCTGTTGCCCGTGATAGTGGTTGGCGATGAGCGCCACGAGGGCTGGCACGATCACCGCCGCCGATAGACCGGCGAGCAGCTGGGCCAGCAGCATCACCGTCGCCACCGGGCTCACCACCATCAGCACCTGCGACACGCCGAACAGGGCGACGACGATGCGGAAGACCTGGGTGGAACCGAAGCGCTGCACGAGCTTCGCGCCCAGCATCACGAAGCCCGCCACCGCCAGGGAATACATCACGATCCCGGTGGCGACCGTGGTCGGTGGCACGCCGAAGCTGTTGACCATGCCCGCCAGGGAAACGGGCAGCGAAGCCACGTTGAAGGACATGATGGCCTGGCCGAGGGCGATGGCGATCATCGGCACCCAGGACTCCCGGGCCTCGGGAAGCGTGTCGCTCAACTGTGTCGACGGGTTATTCATGGACATATCTTTCTTGCACCCCCCAGGTCACTGACGGCGAGCCACGCTCGGCCGCGAGGCGAAGAGATTGAGGCCGAGGCGTTCCGACAGGAACTTGGTGGCGAGCTGCCCACGGACACTGTTGCCCGCACCGTCGAGTGGCGGAGAGAATGTGCCGAGCCCTCCCTTGCCGGGTGCGATGGTGACGATGCCACCGCTGACCCCGCTCTTGCCCGGCAGCCCGACCTCGTAGAGCCAGTCGCCGGATTCCTCGTAGAGCCCGGCGGTCGCCAGCACGGCCAGGATACGCTTGCAGTGCTCCTCGTCGAGCACCCGTTCGCCCGTCAGCGGGTTCACCCCGCCATCGGCCAGGGTCGCGCCCATCACAGCCAGATCGCGCGCCGTGACCAGCAGCGAGCACTGCCGTGTGTAGATGTCCGTCGCCTCCAGCGCATCAAAATACATGCGCCCATAGCCTTCCAGCAGCTTGGCGATTCCGCGGTTGCGAAGGTTGGTCGCGGCTTCGGACTCGTAGATCTCTGCATCCATCTTCAGCTCATGCCCGGCAAAGCGGGAGAGACCTTCCTGGATGAAGCGCCACTTCGCCTCGGCCGTATCGCCGGGGGCGAGGCTCGTGGTCGCGATGGCGCCGGCATTGACCATCGGATTCATGGTGCGGTCGGCATTCAGCTCCACCGCCATCACCGAGTTGAAAGGCAGCCCGGTCGCGTTCACGCCCACCCGCTCCCGCGCCGGCTCGGCACCGATGGCCTGGCAGATCAGGGCAAAGACGAAGGGTTTGGAAACGCTCTGGATCGAGAAAGCGTGATCCACGTCGCCGACAGCATGGACCGTTCCGTCCGCTTCGACCACGCATAAACCGAAAAGATCCCTCGGGACCTTGGCAAGCGCAGGAATGTAGTCCGCGACCACGCCATCGTCATTGCTCCGAAAGCGATGATGCGCCTCCTCCAGGAGCTCATCGACCCGCTCGGTCGGTGGCAGGTGTCCGGTAGAAACCGGACTCTGGTCCCTGGACTCCTCCCCGAACATGTCCTTGTACATTCCCGTCACCTCCCAAGCGATACCGCGATGCCGAAGCTCCTGTATGACGGTGGTGGATCCGGCTGCTTCGCGAGATCAAGCCAAGACTTCCTGTAACGCTCTCTGCGGCTCTCCTCGAAGGAAGATCGATGGATCCCGTCACCGACTCCATGACGCCTGAGCATAGCCTTCTTCGTAGCCGTTTTGCAGATAAGCCGGAGAAGCGTGGCCTACCCTGAACCCAGTGTTGCGGCTCGTTCCTTCGGCAATCCTTGGCGTGGAAGCAGGAAATGACAGATGCGCACCTCGCAGAAGCGCGCATCCGTCACATCGGGCAGGCAAGCCAGCAAACACCCGTGCAGCTAATTCTGAATGGCGAGGGTCGTCTTGTTGAAATGCACGAGCCTCATGCCGCCATTGTTCGGCAGTTCCACCACGGCGACTCCGCGCCCGAAATCGAGCGCAACGATCCTGTTGGCCGGATAGCGGGCCTTGATGTTGTTCAGAAGGTCCACTTCCAGAACCTCCTGCACCGAATTACCCTGCGTCGCGCGGGCCTGTACATCGGCCCGCTTCTCCGGGCTCAGCTCGGCCAGGAGGGCCTGGTTATAAGCGGGCGAGCCTTGGGCTCTTGCATATTGCGGAAGTGCCGAAGCTGCGAGCAGGGAGGCAAGAACCAGTGTATGGCGCAATTTCATGAGCGGGCTTCCTTCGTTCGAATTCCACGCATTCGGCGAAACAGGAGAGCGGCCTCCTGGTGCGGAAGCACCATAGTGTCCGGGTCCATCCGATACTCCGCATGGCCCTGGCGTCGTCGCGAGGCGAATGAAGCGGGGCGCCATGTCGAACCGGTATCCCGGATGACAGCCCAGCAGACCGCCCCATGATCCAATGGCTTCTCACTCCAGACCAGCACACCCGTACCGCAGTGCCAGGATAGAGCCACGCCAGGTCAGAAGAATGTGTGGGCCATCCCGATACTGTGCGCAGCATCCCAGAACGGGCTGCGGCCGGGGAGGCCCCCTTCCCATCGGATTCCGCAGGGCGCCGCTAGGGGAATCGGGTCAGTGGAAGGGGAGCAGCCAGGGCACCAGCATCAGGCTCACCATCATGACGACGACCGCGAATGGGACCCCGATCCGCACGAAGTCGCCGAAGGTATAATGGCCCGGACCAACCACGAGCGTGTTCGCTGGCGACGAGATCGGCGTCATGAAGGCCGCAGAGGCCGCGAGGGCGACGGTCATGGCGAAAGGATAAGGCGATGCACCGAGATCCTTCGCCACGGCCAGTGCGACCGGTGCCATGAGCACGGCAGTGGCCGTGTTGGAGATGAAGAGGCCCAGCACGGCGGTGATGACGAACAGGATGGCCAGCACGGTGCGGGGAGCGGCATTTCCGGTCAGCGCCAGCACGGCATCGGCGGCCAGATCGATGCCACCGGTCCGCTGCAAGGCCAGCGAGAAGGGCAGCATGCCCACGATGAGGATCAGGCTCTTCCAGCCTATGGCCCGATAGGCGCTTTTCATGTCGACGCAACGGAACAGCCCCATCAGCAGGCAGCCGATCAGTGCGGCGTGGACATTGGGTACAATCCCGCTCACCATCAGGCTCACCGTCAGGGCCAGGATCATGACGGCCTGTGGCGCCCGGTTCGCAGCCGGCAGCACCTCGTGCATCTCGGCCGGCAGGTTCAGGACGATCAGGTCGGAAGGATCGAGCTGAAGCTTGCGGATGTCGCTCCAGAAGCCTGTGAGGAGGAGCGTGTCACCGACCCTCAGCTTCTCTTCCAGCAGGCCATGGCCGTAGATCTTCTGGCCACGGCGCAGGCCGATGACGGTCAGGCCATAGGCCGCGCGGACACGGGCCTTGATGATGCTCTGGCCGATCAATGCGGAATCGGGCGGCAACATGGCCTCGGCCATGCCGATCTCCTGCGACTTGTCCAGGAAGTAGGCACCATCGGAAAGCGGCATCCGCCGGAGCCGAAAGCGTTCCCTCAGCTTGTCGATCGCGACATGGGACGCCATGACATCGACCAGGAGGACGTCATAGGCCCGCAACTCGGTCTGGGCCGAAGGCCGGAGCACGTCCGTGAAGAAGCGCTGGCCGCGCTCGATCGCCAGGATGTTGATGCCGGCATCGCGAAGCGAGAGCTCCGCCAGCGTCTTGCCGATCAAGGGAGATTCCGGGGAGACCCGCACGCGATACTCCCGGTCCGCCAGCCCATACTGCTCGATCCAGTGCCGCAGGCTGATCTGCGGCCGGGCTGCGGTTGTCCCCGGCCCGCCGGCCAGCAGGCGGCGCGCGAAGAGCATATAGGCGATGGCCAGGAACAGGAGGGGCAGGCCGAAGGGCGTGAAGCTGAAGAAGTGGAAACCTTCGGCGCCTTGCCTCACCAGTTCCGCATTCACCAGGAGGTTTGGCGTCGTGGCGACCAGTGTCATCATGCCGCTGATCAATGCCGCGACGCTGAGTGGCATCATGAGCTGGCGTGGCGGCGTCCCCGTGTTCTGGCAGATCCGCAGCACGACCGGGATGAAGATCGCCACCACGGCCGTGGAACTCATGAAGGAACCCAGACCGGCGACCACCAGCATGAGCATCACGAGCATGCGCGCGGGGCTGCTTCCAGCCTTGGCGTTGAGCCAGTCACCCAGCCGTCGCGCCACCCCGGTCCGGACCAGCCCCTCCCCTATCACGAACAGGGCGGCGATCAGGACAATATTCGGGTCCGCGAAGCCGGCCAGCGTCTCGTTCACTGTCACCACACCGGTGAAAGGCATGGCCGCCATCATGATCAGGGCCACCGCATCCATACGGGGGCGGTTCAGCACGAACATCACGATGGCCGCAGCGAGGAGGAGAAGGATGATGACAAGCGAAGACGACATGGAGGGTCTCTGCGGAAGGGAGTCGCGATAAGGGAACAGCCGGCGCCATGGCCCATCCCGGCTGGCCGATTAGCCTAGCCCCCAGGGCATGCCCAGCATGGGCCGGGCTGCATCGCCGTCCTATGCTCCGGCTCGGTCCACTTCAGGGGGCGCTCTCCCCAGAATGGCATGGCGTCCGGATAGCCCGGTTCGGCACTTGGAGCATAGGATTATCCTGGCCCTGGAGTACGCCCTGGTGGAAGCTTTCGAGGCCGTACTTCTCGTTGGGACTATGGAGGCGATCGCCTTCCAGCGCGAAGCCGGCGGCCATAGACCTTGGAGGCCGATGCTGTGCGGCATCGCCATTGGAGACGTCCCCGGCGGTCAAGCCGGCGGCATGGTCTCACCTCTGTCTCCGGCGCCAAGCCGACGGAGCAGGCCGCCGAAATCGAGGCCGGAGGATGTCGGAGGCGGGGTCTCCGTCCCGATGGCCCGGAGGCCCTGCCGGCCGGCCGAACGCGCCTCGCCCGGCGCGTAACCGAACTCCCTCCGAAAGGCGCGGCTGAAGGAGGAGGCGTCGAAAAAGCCCAGTTGCTCCCCGATCTCGGCCACCGAGAAGCGGCACCAGGGGTCTGAGAGCATCGCGTGTGCCATGCGCAGGCGCTGGCCCTGTATGTAATGGGCCACGCCGCCGTGCTGTTCGAAAAGCCGGTAGAGGTGGGAGCGGGAAACCCCTGCCAGGCGGCAGATCTTCTGGGGGTCGAGCGTGGCGCGGCCGATATTCCGCCGGATCACCTGTCTGATCCGTTCCATCTGGGCGACCGCCCTGTCCGTCGGTGCGACGGCCTTCGGCGTGATGCCCGCGAGGAGGCAGGCGGCGATCATGGATTGTGTCGCCGTGGCCAGGACCGGCACCTGTTCCGGTGTCATCGTGGACAGGCGCCGTTCCAGCAGCAGCAGGTAGTCCGCCAGGAAGGCCGCGCCAGGTGTTTCGAGCACACCGGGCCCGAGCGCGGCCAAGCCGGCCGAGAGTTCCGGAAAAGCGTCACGGGGGATGTAGAGTGAGAGCCAGTCCGCATTGGTCCGGTCGCTTTCGGAGGGCTCGCCGAGCGAGAACAGTGCCGGCACCCCGGGGCGCGTGACGAAGCAGGCCGAGGCGGAGCGGTAGCGGGACTCGCCGGAACGGGCCACGCGCACCACCCAGTGATCGATCCCATCGCGACGGACCTGACGGGCACTGCGTTCGAGCGATACGGGTGGTGCGTTGTTGAGGCTCAAGGCCAGGGCGCCGAAGGACCAGATCACGTTGCGACCGGAGAAGCTCGGGCCCGGCTCTCCAAGCGGCACGATGGTGTTGAAGGACTCGTACTTGCTCTGCCATAGATCAAGCTGGTGGCCCGGTTCGACGAGATCGGTCGAGAAGACCACCGGTTTCAGCAGGGTCGGGCCTGCTTCGCAGGGCTGGGGCGACGGCGAGGCGTGCGGCTCTCCTTCCACCAGTGCGGCGATGGGGGAACCGACCCGGTGTGACAGAGAGTTCGCGCTCACGCGGACCATGTTCCCTGACCTCCAGACCGACATCACCTGGAACAGGCATAGCCGGACCTGGCTGAGTCGACACGAGTCCTCTCCATCACCATGAAGCGTTTTTGTTCAAATTGATAGGAGCCGTTCGGAGACCATGGTGAGCCAAGCGGACTCACGATCGGAGTGGACGTCCTTACTGTCAATTCCAGGATGGAACGGCTTTCGGTTCTGACGTCAGAACGGTCTTTGGAAGCATCTTTCGTTCTTCCGGGCCGACCATGCGTCATGCGACGGCGCAGGCGCGAGGCGCCGGGGACCTCTCAGAAGAAGCCTGGAATTCCGCAGAAAGTATATATCCGATACTGTTTGCCTTGTCCGCCGGTTTGCCGGACCGGCACTTCGCTATCCCCAGATCGATGTCGAACAGATCCATGACCCGGCCCAGCGTATGGTCCACCATCTCCTCGATCGAGGTGGGCTAGGCATAGAAGGCCGGGACGGGCGGATAGACGATGGCACCGGCCTCCGTCACCGCGGCCATGGAACGGATATGCCCGAGATGCCCCGCGGAGGCTGGAAACGCCTGGGATGCAATGGTCATCCAGTGTCTGCGTGACATCCGCCGGAGCGTGAAGGCGGGCAGGAGCGGCGTACTGTCCGGAGGGCTGAGGCTGTCACCAGCCGGTGAAGCTCAGATCACGCTTTTCTAGGAAGGCGGCAACACCCTCCGAAAATCCTCCGAGGTGCGGAACCGGCTGTAGCAATGGCCTTCCAGCTCGATGGCGATGGAAAGAGTCGAATCCCCGGTGTCGTTGAGCAGCTTCTTGGCGATTCGCTGCGCCAGGGCCGGGAAGCCGACCAGTTCGCGCACCAGGGCATCCGTCGCAGCCTCCAGTTCCGTATCGGGCGCGACCTCGGTGGCGATGCCCCAGTCCAGCGCCTGCTTCGCGGCGATGCGGCGGGAGCGCATCACGATGTCCGCCCACCATCCGCTTCCCTTCGCGGACCATGCACGAGGCCCGTCCGTCGCCTCCTGGGCGATCCGGACCTCCGAAGGTGACTTGGGGCGGGTGTCCTTTCACTTTCTGACCTTCAGCCGCGACATCCTGGCTACCCTGCCGAAGGGTGGGAAAGGGGGGCGAGCCTGTCGCGGTCGGACTCGTCCTTCCGCCAGCGTTCCGCCACGCATCTCTTCTGTGGCTGAGGCGGTTGCTCTGCCGCCCCGCCACCGGGCCCAGGGTAGTAGCCCGCCCGCGGCGATGAGCCCACAACCGGCCAGCGTCCAGTGATCCACAGGATCACCGAAGGCAATCCAGCCCAGCAGCACCGCCCAGCCCATATAGGTGTAGGAGCAGGCGGCGAGCCTGGCCACCGGCGCGCCGGGCCGGCCATAGGCCAGAACGATACATCCATGCCCCGCGACCCAAAGCCCGGCCATCACCGCTGCCGGCAGCAGTTCCACCCAGCGCGGCGCAATGGCCACGAAGGGCAGCGCGGCGGAGGTGACGGCGAAGCCGGTCAAGGCCGTCCAGGCCCAGGTGGTGTAGGGCCCATCGGCCGCCATATGGCGCGTGCAAATAATGCTTGTCGCCCAGCAGGCGGCGGACATCAGAGGCAACAATGCCGCGGCGCCCAGCAGGCTTGGTCCCGGCCGCAGCACCAGCAGAATTCCGGCGAGGCCCACGGCGAGGCCCAGCCAGCGCCCGCGCTCAACCTTCTCCCCAAGAACCAGGATGGACAGGAGAACGACGAAAACCGGCGAGATGAAGTACAGCACCGTCGCATCCGTCATCGGCATGGCCCGCAATGCCGCGATCATCAGCACCGTCGAGGCGAGCAGGCCCAGGCCGCGCAGGATCTGCAACCCAGGCCGGGCCGGCCGGGGCGGAGGCCCCCGCAGCATGGCCAGCGTCCTGACCGCAACCAGTGCCACGGCCAGGCGGCACCAGGCGACCTGCAAAGGGTCCCAGTTCCGGGCGATATCCTTCGCGAGCGCATCCGAAATGGCGAAGAGCAGCATGGCGGTCAGGCAAAGCACCACGCCGCCTCGCCCGTTTCCTTTGGTCGGTGCCATACCCGTTGCCTGAGGCGTCAATCCGCGGATCGGCGTATTTCCAGCACCGTGCCTGCCCGGGCGCGGGTGTCGAAGTAGCAGAAGCCGCTGCGGTCCGCGCGCAGGCCGCGCGCGATCACCTCCAGCCCAAGGGCACGGCCGCGCGCCTCTGCCTCCACGATATCCGGCACCTCGAAGCCGAGGTGATAGATGCCCTCCCCATGCTCGTCGAGGAAGCGGCGCTGCGGGGAATCCAGGAGCCCCGGATCGCAGAGCTGGATCTGCACGTTGCCAAGATTGACACAGCGATAGCGCATCGTGGCCGAAGCCTCGGCGTTCGGCACGTCCAGTTCCACATAGGGGGACGACTTGGGATAGTCGAACCAGGGACCGATTCCGAGGCTGGTATAGTAGGCTTCCGTCCGCTCCAGGTCATGTACGACGATGCAGATGTGGTGCAGGGTGTGGAACAGGTCGCTCATCCGTGGGAATCCTCGTGCGGACGCAGGGCACAGGCTGCTGCGGGAAGTGGTCTTCAGCCGTGGAGGCCGGGCTCGACGATCGCCATCGTCGCTTCCACATGCTGCCGCGCCACGCGGTCAGCCGTGTCCTCGTCGCGTTCGCGCAGCGCGGCCAAAATCCGGCGATGATCCTCGTTGCTGCGCACAATCTCCTGATGCGCGAAGAGCACAGGTACCCGCAGCATCCAGTAGTAGAACTGCGTCCGCTCGTGGAACTGTGACAACAGGGTGTTGCCGGCGCATTCCACGATCCGGGCATGAAAGGCGTTGTTGATCCGGTTCAGCTCCGAACGCGTCAGGGTATCGGCCGGCTCCATGGCATCCACCATCCGGGCGAGCTCGTCGCAAACCTGTGCGTCGATGCGCCGTGCGGCCAGGCGCGCCGTGGCACCCTCGATGGCGGCACGGCTTTCGAAGATGGCGTGGACCTGGGATGCGTCGATGTCCTGCACGATCCAGCCACGCTCCCGCGCCAGATAGCCTTCACCTTGCAGCAGCAGCAGGCCCTCCCGCACCGGCGTGCGCCCGACGCCCAGGCGCTCGCACAGGTCTTCCTCCACCAGCCGCTGGCCCGGCTTCAGCTCCGCGGCGAGGATCATGCTGCGCAGCCTCGCCCGGACATCCGTGGCAAGGAGGTCAGCCGCCCCGCTCCGGCGCCCCCCGCTCATGCCGGCACCTGCGCGCCGGGCGGCGTGTCGATGATCAGGGCGGCTGGCCCATCCATGGATGGAAGGTGATGGTTCAGCTGGCCCAGGAAGCTGCGCGCGCGCGCGGTGCGGGGAACCGCGAAGAACTCCGCCGATGGCGCATCCTCCACCACCGATCCTGCCTCCATGAACAGCACACGATCGGCCACGCCGCGGGCGATGGCCATGTCATGCGTGGCAATGAGCATGGTTTGCCCTTCCTCAGCCAGCTTGCGGATAATCGCGACCACTTCCTGCGCCAGCTCAGGGTCCAGGGCGCTGGTCGGCTCGTCGAGCAGCAGCACGCGCGGCGACATGGCCAATGCCCGGGCAATGGCCACGCGCTGCTGCTGCCCGCCCGAGAGCTGCGCGGGGAAGGAGCCCGCCTTGGCCTCCAGCCCGACCTTGCGCAGCAGTTCCATGGCCAGGGGGCGCACCACGGAGCGACTTTGGCCCAGGACATGGACAGGCCCGCTCATGACATTGTCCAGCGCGGTCATGTGCCGGAACAGGTTGAAGGACTGGAAGACCATGCCAACCTTCTGCCGCTGGCGGCTCACGGCAATGTCGGAGCGTTCGTACAGGGCATCCGGCCGCTCCTCATAGCCCATCAGCTCACCATGAACGTAGATCCGGCCGGAGCTGATGGTCTCCAGGTGATTGACGCAACGGAGCATGGTGGACTTCCCTGCCCCCGACGGCCCGAGCAGCGCAACGACTTCTCCAGCGGAGACATCGAACGAGACATCCGACAGGGCTGTGTAGTTTCCCCAGCTCTTGCAGACGCGGACGGCAGATACGGCGGGCGGTGTCATGGCGTGAGCCTCAGCGGATGGGATAGCGCTTCTCGAGCGCCGTCTGCAGCAGGGTCGCGAAGGCCGTCATCACCAGATACCAGAAGGCCGCAACGGTGAGCAGTTCCACCACCCGGAAGTTGGAGGAGTAGATGTCGGTCACGATGCGCAGAAGCTCCAGATAGCCGATGGCCGAGGCGAGCGAGGTGGATTTCAGCAGCATGATGTACTGGTTGCCCACGGCGGGCAGGATGATCCGGCCTGCCTGCGGAACCACCACCTGCGCCATCACCGTGCGTCCGGTCATGCCGAGGGCACGGGCGGCGGCCCGCTGGCCCTGGTCCACCGCCTGGATGCCGCCGCGGATGATCTCGCTCATATAGGCGCCCTCGGCCAGGCTCAGCGCGGCGAGGGCCGCGACGAAGGGCGTGACCACCGAGGTGGTCGGGGCCGCGATGAGCGGCGTTTCCATGAAAGGCAGCGTGATGTGGATCTCGGCAAGCATGGTGGGCACCGCGTTGAACCAGAAGATGAGCTGGATCAGCATCGGCGTGCCACGGAACAGATAGACATAGACCGCAGCCAGCCCGACCAGGATCGGGTTTCCGCTGAGCCGCATCAATGCCGAGATGAATCCGATCGCCGTGGCGAAGACGAGCGCCGTGGTGCCGAGCACCACGGCGTTGAGCGCACCTTGCAGCACGAGTGGGCTGAAGATGTACTCCAGCAGGATGGAAGGCTCGATCAGCCGTGCCCTGGCGCCGCCGGTGACGACCGCCAGCACCAGCAGCAACGCGATGGCACCCAGGATCCAGCCACCCCATTGGCGGCGGTGCACGATGGGGAGAGCATCCGGCAACTCGGCCGGATACCGCATGGTGGACGAGGCGGTCATGACCATACCCTACGCATGGATCCTGTCGTGTCGCGTCGCATGGCTTCCCTCATCCCCTCCGGCTGGCGGGAAGGTTGACACTGATTTCCGGCAGGGCCGAGCCCTCGACACCCCATTTCGTCAGGATGCGGTGATAGGTGCCGTCCGCCAGCATGGCCTGAGCGGCGGCACGGACGGCGTCGCGCAAGCCGGAACGGCCCTTCGCGAAGCCCCAGGAGGTGATGTAGGGCGTCAGCATATAGTTGCCGCCCACGATGGCATAACGGCCTTTGAACTGGCTGGACATGTAGACCAGCGCGGGGAAATCGCCGAGGTAGCCGTCCACCCGGTTCAGGTCGAGCTGCATCCGCGCGTCGGGTGCGTTGGGCAGTTGCTCCGCCCGGATCGGGGGGCGGCCGGCGGCGACGCAGCGCGCGGAGGCGGCCTCCACGGCGGCCATGATGACGCGGCCCCCAAGCAGCGTAGCGACGGAGCGGCCACAGAAATCATCGATGGTGCGGTAGCGTTCGGCATCCGCGGCACGGACCAGGATACTGCCGCCCGAACGCATGTAGTTGACGAAGTCGAGCTTCTCCTCCCGCTCCTCGGTGTCGGAGATGCCACCCGAGGCAACATCGAAGCGGTTGGCCTCGATGCCTGGGATGAGGGCCGCGTACTCGGCCTGGACGTATTCCAGGCGCAGATTCAGGCGGCGCGCGATCTCGACAAGCAGGTCCGCGCTCGCGCCCGTGACGTCCTGCTTGCCAGGCTCACGGAACTCGACAGGCGGGAAGGTTTGCTGCGAGCCGACACGCAGCGTGCCCCGGGCGCGGATGTCGGCGGGAACCAGCGAGGCCGGATCTGCGGCCTGGGCTTGTGCCGGCGGGGCGGCTGGAATGGCGAGAAGCAGCGCCGTACCTATCGCCAGCAGGGATCGTCTGACGAACATGCGTGTCGTTCTCCAGGACATCGGGGATGGGCGGCGGGCTGACCCCGCCGCCGGTCGGCGGTCAGCGGGTGTCGGCGCCGCGGCCCGGGATCTTCGATGGGTTCGGGCGATCCGCCCGCGGGCAAGGCGCCGCGGCATCGAACACGGCCTGTACCTGCTCGATATACTCGGCCGGGAACTCCCACTGCTTCAGGCCGGCAGGGATGTGTTCCCAGTAGAAGTTGGGGGGGCGCATCGGCTGGCCGGGCGAGGTCATCCGATAGGTCCAGCAGTCGTAGGTCTTGCCGTCGTCGCCATGGACGGTCAGCGCGAAACGCTCGAAGTCGTCGTAATCCTCCTCGAAATGCTTCGGGTCGTGCTCGAAGACCACACCCAGGGCCTTCTGGCCCCAGGCGACAGGGGCAACGCTCGACAGGTGGCACCAGCCCCGGTCCGTCCGCTCCCCGGCCGCGTGGAACCGCAGCGCATGATTGGCAGCGTGGCCCTTCGTGATCGCCTTGGCCTCCGGCATGTACCGGCCCACCTCGATGTCGTGCAGCCAGGTACAATAGGCGAAGTAATACATGAGGATAGCTCCGTTGTGACTTCGGCGGGCGCGCCGGGCGCCGCGCGGATGGACGACCCCGACCATCCGTATGCGTCTTCGTATACGAAACCATATACTGAGTCCATGCGTTTGTTCGGCGATTTTGGACCGGGGTGCCGCTGCCAGCCCCTGCCTGCGCTGGACGAAGGGAAAAAAGGGTTCATTTCATGCGCTTTGCTTTCGCAGACACCCATGCCTATCCCGGCTGCCGGGTGGCTCTACTCGAACCGGACGTGGCGAATGAGGTGGTCGCCGAGTTCTCGGACGGCACGATCGTGCCGGCACGGCAAAGGGAGGAGGCGGGCGGCAGGCACGTCTCCATCGGAGCCTACGAGACCCGGAGCGGGAGCCGGATCGAAGCGAAGTCGTGGCTTCTGCTGCCCCGCGAAGACACGAAGGAATGGCGCGTGGCACGCCGGATTATGCCGGATTCGTAATTTATGGCGCCCCCATATCGCCCATGATGACATTCCCCATTTGCGGGCGTCCGGCCCGGCCACACCGGCTTGGCCGCCATCTGATGCTATTGGGACCGCCAGCCGGCTCCGTGCCATGAAGGGACGGATTTGCCCTTCGGTAGTCTTTACCTAACGATAGAATTCAGAGGGTGGCTTCTGGGGTGCTCCCCATCAAACCGGACAGGAGACTGGGTTGGACGCTTGACGGGCGATGAACCCACGAGGTGAGAGCAAGCATACGCAAGCCAGAGTGGGGGTGGCAGGCGTTGTAATCCTCGAACCAGGCAGGGAGCTGCTGGAGGACGGTGGGGGCATCTGGGCAGTGGTGCCGCGCCGGCCAGCGTAGTCTGTGCCGAAGTCTTCCGATGGCCGCTGTGCCGTACGCCCTCAGCCATGCCCGAGGTCATCGAGTGAACAGGGTGGATGGTGACGGAGCACAAAAGCTGGGCGACGTGTCTCTCACAGCAGGATTCACCCGGCTGCTTTCACCGCAGGACAAGACATGGCCATGATGTCAGCGGAGCGCTGCCCGGATGCATTGCGGGAAGCAGGATTGCGTGTACCGGATGGGATTTCGGTTGTCGGCATCGACGGCGTCGGCCCTGCACGCCGATCGCCTTATCGCCCGACCCTCTGGTGGTCCGTATTGGCGAGAAACGAGTAGGACGGCGAGATTCCGCCTATCCGGCCGCGTTTCTGATCGCCTCCTGATGATGCGAAGGGAATGATCTACACCACACGGCACTTCTCAGGCTTCGGTGGCCTGCAACCAGTCGCGCAGCAGTTCGCTGAGCAGATCCGGTTCCTCCAGCGCAGGCATATGGCCGCAGTTCGGAATAACGTGCAGCGTGGAACCTTTGATGCTCGCATGCATCTCCTCTGCGTGCTCCACAGGCGTCACCCGGTCCCCCTCCCCCACCACGATCAGTGTTTCGGCAGGAAGCGCTGAAAGCCCGGGGCGTGCGTCCGCGCGGGTCATGATCGCCTGCTGCTGACGGAGGAAAGCTTCTCCGCCGACCCTCAGGGCCATGGCTCGCATCTCGGCCGCGACATGCCCCTCGAAATGGCGGGGATGTACGAGGTCACCGAGCAGCTTGCGGGTGATGCCGACGAACTTTCCATGGCGGAGCGAGGTCATGCCTGCCTGCCGTTGGGCGATGCGCTCGGGACTGTCGGCACGCGCGCTGGTATCGACCAGGGCCAGGCGCCGCACACGATCCGGCGCCTGCCGCATGATCTCCAGCGCGACATACCCGCCCATCGACTGCCCGACGAGCGAGAAGCGGGGCGGCGCCGCCGCCAGGGTGCGCCGCGCCATGGCCGCGATGGAGGAATCCAGTGTGAGATCCGCCACCATCGGCGCGGACACGTCGGCAAGTGCCCGCACCTGATGGTGCCACAGGGCCTGGTCGCAGAGCAGGCCGGGCAGGAAGACCACAGGCTCCAGCGGCCGGATTGTGGCGGCAGCCATCATGCCGTGCGGCAGTGTCGCTACTCTGTCCAGATCGAATGCCAGGCTCATAGGGGTCAGCTCCTCGGCCCGGAAGATGAGGCTTGATGGCTTCATCTGTCCAATACATGATACAGGCCTTCTTGATATGTTTTGGAGATGATGTGGAGCTGCGTCACATCCGGTACTTCCTGGCGGTCGCCGAAGAAGGCCATTTCACCCGGGCCGCGCAGAGGCTCGGGATCGGGCAGCCGCCCCTCAGCCAGCAGATCAAGGATCTGGAGGAAGAGATCGGCGTCATGCTGTTCCACCGTGGCCCGAAGGGCGCGGAACTCACCGCGGCCGGCAAGGTGTTCCAGGAACGTGTGCGACCCCTTCCGTCCGAGGTGCGGAGCGCGGTGGAAGCAACGCGCCGGGCTGCGCGCGGCGAGATCGGCACGCTCAGGGTCGGCTTCACAGGCTCCGCGGCCTTCAATCCCCGGGTGCCGCTGGCCATCCGCACCTACAGGCGGCGCTATCCGGATGTCGAGCTCAGCTTGCGGGAAGCAAACTCGAACGGCCTTGTCGAGGCGTTGCGCTCCGGCAGCCTGGATGCCGCTTTCCTGCGGCCCGAGGCGATCGACCGGGATGGACTCAGGCTCCATGCCATGGAGGAGGAGCCCCTCATCGCCGCGCTGCCATCCAGCCGCATGGCGCACGAGAAGCCCATCCACCTGCGCGAGCTTGCCTCCGATCCCTTCGTCATGACACCGCGCGCACTGGGGCCGACCTTGTTCGACGTGACGATCGGCGCCTGCCGCAAGGCCGGGTTCGAACCGATCATCGGCCAATCAGCGCCGCAGGTGGCCTCGGTCCTGGCACTGGTCGCGGCCGAACTGGGCGTTGCGCTCGTCCCGGTGTCCATGCGGGATGCGGCGATCAAGGGCGTGACCTACCATGACATCAAGGGCGAGAAGCCGGTCACGGCCCTGGCGCTGGCGGTCCGGAGCAACGAGCGGTCCCCCGCCGTGGCGGCCTTCGTTGCCGAGGCGCGTTTCCTGGAGGGAGGGCCTGACACGTCTGGCCGTTTGCGGGACCACGGCGCGCCAGCAGCACCGCTTCCGGAGCACGGTTCCCACCATCGGCGGCAGGAGTGATCCGATGTCAGGGGCGATCCAGGCGGCAACACCGCCCATTGCTCATCCGGCGGCGGCACTCTCTCCGCGCGGGTCGCGTCCGTTGCGGCGAGCCATGTTCGTGCTCGCCCAGGTCTCGTCGATGAAGACCGGGCGCTCTGGGTCGGGGCTGGGCTGCATCTCTCGCCAGGTGGCACGCGCCGCTGCTATGTCCGGGCGGTCCTGCCCGGCAGTGAGCCGGGAAACCCATGGTGACCTGTGTTCCAGCTACGGCCACGCCACGGCCATTCCATCTGGTGAAACCTACTTCACCACGAAGCCATGCGCGTACGGGTCCCGGTCATCGATGAAGATGGTGTTGATACCGGTCTGGCGTGCCCATCCACCTATGGAGGGAATGATCGCCGGCTTGCCGGCAACCTCGGCCGCCGCCTCGACCCGCCCCTTGAAGATCGAGCCGATGATCGATTCATGCCAGAACTCATCGCCCACATTCAGCTTGCCCTTGGCTGCCAGCTGCGCCATCCGCGCGGAGGTGCCGGTGCCGGTGCCGGTGCCGCAGGGTGAGCGGTCGATCGCCTTGTCACCATAGAACACGGCGTTACGGCCGTGAGCGCCTTCCACCGTCGGCCTGCCGGTCCACTGGATATGCGACAGGCCGCGGATCTCGGGATGCTCGGGGTGCACGAAATCGTACTTCTCGTTCAGTGCCTTCCGAAGCTTCGGCGAGAAGCCGATCAGCTCCCCTGCAGTGAAGTCGGCCATGTCGCCGAAATTCCTCTGCGGCTCCACAATGGCGTAGAAGTTGCCGCCATAAGCCACGTCCACCACGATCTCACCGAGCCCTTCCACATCCGCGGTCAGCCCTTCGGCATGGAGGAAACCCGGGACATTGGTGAGACGCACTTCCTCGACGAAGCGGCCTTCCTGGCGATAGAGGATATCGACCTTGCCCGCCGGGGTGTCGATGGATAACCGGCCGGGTTCGCGCGGCTGGATCAGGCCATTCTCGATGCCCATGGTGATGGTGCCGATGGTCCCGTGACCGCACATCGGCAGGCAACCCGAAGTCTCGATGAACAGTACGGCGACATCGCAGTCGGGGCGCGTCGGCGGATAGAGGATGGAACCCGACATCATGTCGTGGCCACGTGGCTCGAACATCAGGCCGGTCCGGATCCAGTCGAAGTCCCGAAGGAAATGAGCGCGCCTTTCCAGCATGTTCGCGCCTTCGAGGCGAGGCCCGCCGCCCGAAACGAGGCGCACCGGATTGCCGCAGGTATGCCCATCGAGGCAGGAAAAGGTATGGACCGCCATGGTCGGGATCTCCGGCGTCAGAAGCGTTGTGGAGAGAAGGAGGAGATGTCCACGGGCAAGGGCGCGCCTGTCAGCAGATCAGCAACGATGCGTGCCGTTCCCACGGATTGCGTCAGGCCCAGATGGCCGTGACCGAAGGCGTGGATGATCCGTCGATCGCCCCTGGCCAAGCCGAGAGCCGGCAGGCTGTCGGGCAGTGAGGGGCGAAAGCCCATCCACCGGGTGCCACCAGCGGTCTTCAGTCCGGGGAGGAAGGTCTCGGCTTTTGCCAGCATCGCCTCGGCACGCTTGAAGTTCGGCGCGAGCTTCAGCCCGCCGAGCTCGACAGCACCGCCGACCCGGATACCGGTAGAAAGGCGGGAGACGACGAAGCCGTGCTCGCCGAAGGTGACCTGGCAGCGCAGGTCCAGGGCATCGGGCGGTAGGGTGGTATTGTAGCCGCGCTCCGTTTCCAGGGGAATCCGCTCCCCAATGGTCTTCGCGATGTGGTGCGAGAAGGCCCCGGCTGCGAGCACCACCCTGTCGCCGCTGAACACACGATCGCCGATCGCCTCGATGCCAGCGTCGGTCGGTTGCAGGGTCCGGATCTCGGCGATCTCGATCCGGCCGCCCCGCGCCCGGAAGTGATCGGCCAGCGCCAGGGTGTAGAGCTTCGGATCGGCGATGGAATACCATCCAGGGGTGAAGGTGCCGTGGGTGAAGCGCGGCGCAAGACCGGGCTGTAGGTCAGCCATCTCAGTGGCGTTCAGGTGCCGGAAGTCGATACCATGCTGGGCGCGCCACCCACCCGGGCAGGGAGGCGCGAAACTGAGCTTCGCCCTCGTAGACTTCCAGGTTTCCGTCCTCACGCAACATATGCGCCGTGCCAGTCTGCGATAGGAAGTTCCTGAGCTCGGCCTTCGAGAGGTCCATCATCGCCGTTTGTGCGGCGACCGAAGCTGCGACCCGGTCCGGGGCGCAGGCGCGCACGAAGCGCAGGAGCCATGGCATCATCTGCAGGGCATAGGCCGGCGGCAGGCTGAGCGGACCAAGCGGATCGAGCAGCCACTTCGGTGCCTTCAGGAAGATTCGGGGCGAGGCAAGCGGGAAGATATCGGTGAAGGCGAAGGCCCCCGCATTGCCCGCCGACGCGCCTGCCGCCGGGCCGTCACGATCGATCACCGTAACCGGCAAACCTCGCGCCTGCGCGGCGATCGCAGCCGAGAGGCCCACCACTCCCGCACCGATGACGATAACCCGTTCCATCTCGACCTCAATGCTCCACGATGAGGAACTGCCGCCGCCCAGACCCCGTCATCCTGACTGACGTATCACCGGGTCATGGCCCCGAACGTGGTCAGACAAACGAGCGGATGCAGCAGCCGATAGGTCAGCAGCAGGTCATTCGGGTGGTAACGCAACAGGACGAAACTGGTGCGGAACGTCCCACCGCGCCAGAGAGCGTAGCCTTTGTGGAGCGGGCTTGGTTATACGTGGTCTGGATCCTGCCATGACGGCTTCTACCTTTGGTGCCTCCTCAGCCTCTCGCAGGCCGCCGGCGGGTTCATGCACCTCAACATGGCTCAGACGGTGGAAGCAGGCACTTTCCAGGCCCTGTCGGGGGTCATGGACAAGTAGCTTTCCGCACAGACAAAGGTACTGGATCAGACGCAACCGGCCCTCAACCCTCCCCGCGCCCGAGCGCCGCCGCGACACAGCTCTCCGTCAGGCGCGGATGTCAGCAGCACCGTATTACGGGGCGGCGTCTTTCCTGGCCTGCGTATTGTTCTTCGCCTGAAACCTCCGCAGCACCTCTCCCGCGAAGATCACATGCTCACGCATCAGCGCTTCCGCGCGTTCTGCATCGCGATTGGCGATGGCGAGGACCACGCGGTGATGATCATCATGTGAACGCTTCATGATGTCATAATCTTCCCAGATGAACAGGCGGTCGGAAGCCAGGGGCACGTTCTGTGTCTGCCGCACGAAGCTGTTGAGCCAACCATTGCCGGCGGCATCGAGGATCGTCTCATGAAACTCGACATTCATGGCGCGATAGGGCGGCAGCCCTTCCAGTGTCAGCCTGCCTGCCGCCAACACGTCATCACCACGACGCAGGCAGTCGCGCAGCCGCCACCGCAAACCAGGACATCAACGGCTATGGCAGTCGACAGGATCATTCCCAGCTTGCTTTTAGCGCTCAGGAGATGGGAACGAGAGCGGCGCGGAGGAGCGACTTGCACCGCCCCCAGGACCAGCCCTCCGCATGATCGCGACATGCCGAACGATCCACGGCGAGCGCATCGAGACACGCGATGCGGAGATCCTCGTTCATGGCGCCAACGGGCGCGGCCGCTCCGCCCAGCACATCCAGGGGTCCGGGCACCGGGAAAGCGGCGACAGGCGTGCCGCTCGCCAGAGCCTCCAGCATCACCAGGCCAAAAGTGTCGGTGCGTGAGGGGAAGACCAGGACATCCGCATCCGCGTAGCAGGCCGCCAGCGACTCACCGTGCTTCTGGCCCAGAAAATGCACATCCGGGAAGCGTGCCTGGAGTGCCCCGCGCCTCGGTCCGTCGCCCACCACCACCTTCGACCCCGGAAGATCGAGGTTCAGGAAAGCCTCGATGTTCTTTTCCACCGCCACCCGGCCGCAGCAGGCGAAGACCGGTCGTTCGAGCCCGGCATAGGGGGCATGCGGGCCACCCCGCAGCTCAGGCCGGAAGCGTTCCAGATCCACCCCCCGCGTCCAGAGCTGGAGGTTGCGGAAGCCACGCCCCTCCATCTCCCGCAACAGGGACGGTGTCGCGGCCAGGGTGCCGGCCGAAGCCGCATGGAAGCGGCGCAGGATGGCCCAGGACCAGCCCGGCGGCACGCGAGCCCGCAGATGCAGGTAATCCGGGAAGCGGGTGTGGAAGGAGGTCGTGAAGGGCCAGCCGCGACGCCGGCAGACCGCCCGCATCATCCAGCCCAGCGGTCCCTCCGTGGCGATATGGATGGTCTGCGGCCGGAAGGCCCGCACCCGGGCTTCGACCGCGGCACGGGAGACACAGGCGAGCCGGATTTCCGGATAGGAGGGCATGGGCAGGGAAACGAAGCGATCGGGGCCAAGGATCTCGACCACATCGCCATCGCCGCGCAGAAGGTCGGCGACGGTCCGCAATGTCCGCACGACCCCGTTCACCTGCGGTTCCCAGGCATCCGAAACGATCAGGATACGGGCAGGCGTCTCGGGTAGCAGGTTCGGCGCCCCTGCCATGCCCCGCATCAGGCGGATACCGGCTGCGCCGTTGGCGTGGCCAGGCGTTGGCGCGCGGAACAATCCAGCAGTTCGAAGCGTCCGTCGGGATGCTCGACCAGGGCGGTGCAGGATTCCACCCAGTCGCCCGTGTTCATGTAGATGACGCCGCCGATGTCGCGCATCTCGGCATGGTGGATATGGCCGCAGATGACGCCGTCATAGCCACCGCGGATCGCCTCATGCGCCAGCGCTTCCTCGAAGCGGTCGATGGCCTTGACCGCCTCCTTCACGCGCCGCTTGAGCCATTGCGACAGCGACCAGTAGGGATAGCCCATCCGCCGCCGGGCTGTGTTGAACCAGCGGTTCAGCAGCAGCGCCGCGTCATAGGCCCAATCCCCGAGATGAGCCAGCAGCGGCCAGTAGCGCACCACGCTGTCGAACTCGTCGCCATGCATCACCAGCAGCCGGCGGCCATCGGCGGTCACGTGCTCCGCCTGCGCCACGAGGTGGATGCCGGCGACCTCCAGCCCCACCCAGTCGCGGAACATCTCGTCATGGTTGCCGGGGATATAGAGGATCTCGACGCCTTCGCGCGCCCGGCGCAGCAGCAGGCGGATCACCTCGTCATGTCGGGCGTCCCAGTACCAGGACTTGCGCAGGCGCCAGCCATCCACGATGTCGCCCACCAGCACGATCCGCCCGCAATCCACGCCGCCCAGGAAATCCAGCAGCAGGTCTGCCCGGCTGGCGCGCAAGCCGAGATGCAGGTCGGACAGGAACACCGTCCGGTAGTGGCGCCTGACGAAGCTCTGTTGCATGCACGGCCCGGCAACCTGTTTCGTCGCCGGTATAGGGGGCGAGAACCAGGACGGGCGTGAAGATTCCTTGAATGCTGGGAGGCCGGATCGCCCTTGGCAGCATCCGGCCCATGCTCATGACCAGCCCCGGAATCAAGGCCGCATCAGGAATGCAGCCTCTTCAACTCCGGACCGGACCGAAGCCGCTCGTCGCCCCGGAAAGCCGTGTCCACAGTGATGACGCCACCGACCGCGCGGGAAACGCAGGCGCAGATCCTGCGGCCTTCCTCATGCTGATGGTCGCTGAAGAAGACATCGCGATGATCCACGATGCCCTCGGCATCCAGCACATCCATCGCGCAGAGCCCGCATTCCCCGCGCCGGCAGTCGGACAGCACCCCGACGCCGCTGGCCTCCAGCGCTTCCAGCATGCTGCTGTTGGCCGGCACCGGGACCTCGATGCCGAGACGGGGAAGCCGGACGGTGAAAGCCTCGGTCGGATAACGGCCGGAGGAGCCGAAGGTCTCGAAGACCAGCCGGGCACGCGGACGGCCCGCAGCCGCCCATTCGCGCTTCGCCGCCTCCAGCAGACCGATGGGGCCGCAGATATAGGTCTCCGCGTCGGGTCCAAGCGAGGAGAAGGCCTGCCTCAGATCGGCCCTTCGCCCTTCGGCCTCGCTGAAGACCTCAAGATTCCCGCCGAGCTCCGCTTCCAGCTCGGCAAGATAGGCCATCTCGGCGCGGGAGCGCCCGGCATAGAGCATGCGGAAACGCGCACCGCGCCGCCGCAAGGCCGAGGCCATGCCTCGGATCGGCGTGATCCCGATCCCACCGGCAACCAGCAGATATTCGGGCGCATCGCCGGAAAGCTGAAAGAAGCTGTCCGGCGCCGTGACCTCCAGCCGCGCCCCGGCCGGCAGCGACCACATGTAGCGCGAGCCTCCCCTGCCCGGCTCCTCGCGCTTCACGGCAATACGCCAGCAGCCGTCCTGCGGCTGGTCGCCCACGAGCGAATAGCGGCGCAGATCCGTCTTGCCATCGACCATCACGCGCACGCAGAGATGGCTGCCGGTGGCATAGGGCGTCGCGCCGCCCTCGGGCGCCAGGGTGAATTCCCGGATGCCCGGCGTCAGGTCACGCGTGCCGCGAACCACCGCCGTGATCCACTGTCCGTCGAACCGCATCTTTCTTTCTTCCTCCCCTGCGCCGCCGGCTCAGGCCGACAGGCGGCGCTGGATCAGGGCACCGCCCTGGACCAGATGAAGCTTCCCCTGGCGCAGGGCCAGGGCGAGGTTGCGATGGGCGAGCCGGGCATGCTCCCGCATGATCGCCTCCGCCCGGGCCCCTTCCCGCAGCGTGATCGCCTCGACCACGCCGCGATGCTGTTCCTGCGCCACGGTGAGGATCACCCGCGCCTCGGGCAGTTCGCCCTGGGCCATGACGAAGCCGCTGGGGGAAGCGAAAGGCAGGGCCACCGCCTGCCCGACCTTGCGCGCCAGCACCGGACTGTCCGCCAGTTCCAGCAGGAGCTGGTGGAAGTGCTCGTTCAGCGTCACGTATTCGGTGAAATCGATCCCGGCCTCCGGCGCGCGCGCCAGGGCGGCGTCGATGCCCTCCAGGATGTCCCGCAGATGCGCCAACCCCTCCGGCGAGGCACCGCGCTCGGCCGCGAAGCGCGCCGCCAGTCCTTCCAGCGTGCCGCGGACCTCGATCGCATCGCGGATCTCCTTCTCGCTGAAGGCCTTCACCATGAAACCGCCGGAAGGGATGGGCTCCAGGAGTCCTTCCTCCGCCAGCCGCGCCAGGGCCGCCCGGACCGGCGTCCGCGAAGCACCCAGCCGCTCGGCGACACCGTTCTCCGACAGGCGCTCCCCCGGGGGCATGCTGCCGCTGAGGATGACCTCCCGCAGCTTCAGCAGGGCCGCGACGCTCTGCGACATCGTGGCTACTCGGCCGCGACAGGCAGGGAAGGCGTGCCGCCCGTCTCGGCTGCGACCATGCGGTCGATCAGCCGCCGGGCCCAGAGCGCCCCGGCATCGATGTTCAGGTTGTAGAAGACATGGTCCGGATGCTCATCGATCGCGCGCTGCTGCGCCTCGACGATGATCTCGTCCTCCCGGAACACCTTGGTGATGGCATCGCGGATATCGGTCGTCACGCGCTGCTCGTGGATGCGGTAGTCCCGCACATTGGCCCAGAAATAGTGGCAGGTCTTCTCGGTCGCGGGGGTGATCGTGTTGATCACGATCATGCTGACCCCCTCCTTGCGGTCCCCCTGCGGCGCGCCGGTCCCGGTGGGGGCCACGCCCACATCGATGGCCACCGTGCAGGGCGCCTCGAAGCGGATGATCTGCCAGCGGTCCACATGGCCGGGCTTGCCGAGCTGGGCGCGCCAGAAGGGCGGCGGCTCGATATCGACCATCCAGCGCGTGACCGTCGCCGTCCTCTCGCCATGCGTGACGTCGAAGGGCGCTTCCGCCACCGCATCGTTGCCGATGCTGCTGCCATGGATATAGGTCTCATGAGTCAGGTCCATGAGATTGTCCACGATCAGGCGATAGTCGCAGGCGGCGTGGATCACCTTGCCGTCGCCGGCCCAGGCCGGGTCGTGGTTCCAGTGCAGGTCCGGCACCAGCGCCGGATCGGCCAGGGCCGGGTCGCCCGGCCAGATCCAGACGAAGCGGTGCTTCTCCACCACCGGGAAGGAGCGCACATTCGCGGAAGGATTGATCGTCTCCTGCGACGGCATGAAGGTGCAGCGCCCCCGCGCGTTGAAACGCAGGCCATGATAGGCACATTGCACCTCGTCGCCCTTGAGCCGTCCCATGGAGAGCGGAACGAGGCGATGCCAGCAGGCGTCCTCCAGCGCCACGGCACGGTCGTCCTGCGTGCGATAGAGCACGACCTTCTTGTTGCAGATCGTGCGGGCCAGAAGCTCCCGCTTCACTTCCGCATCCCAGGCGGCGGCGTACCAGGCATTCAGGGGAAAGGTCGGGGTCTTGTTGCCCATGGGGGCCTCCACATGGATCGTTTCCTGCCATCCTGTATACAAGCTGGATACCAATCCCGACAAGTCTTTTGTCTTCTATATCTCCCGAGGCCGAGGATCGCCCTGCCGCAAAGCCCCGCCCGTCACATGACGGGCAGGACCACCCCCTTGCGGGATACACCCAGATGCCGCTCCAGGATCTCCGTGTCCGAGCGCAGCACCGCGCTCGGCGCCGCATGCACGATCCGGCCGCGTTCCAGGATCACCGCGTCATCGGTGACGCCCAGGATCTTCTGCGCGTGCTGTTCCACCAGCAGGGCGGACAGGCCCTCGTCGCGCATGATCCGGCGCAGGGCTGAAAGCAGCTCATCCACGATGATCGGCGCCAGACCCTCGGTCGGCTCGTCCAGCAGCAGCAGGCGCGGGTTCAGCACGAGGGCCCGCCCCACCGCCAGCATCTGCTGCTCGCCGCCCGAGAGCTGGTCCCCCATGTTGCGGCGCCGTTCCTCCAGCCGGGGAAACATGCCGAAAACCTTGCGCAGGTCCCAGGGCCCCGGCCGCGCCACCGCCGTCAGGTTCTCCTCCACGGTCAGGGAGCGGAAGATGTTGCGTTCCTGCGGCACCCAGCCGATGCCGGCCAGGGCGCGCCGGTCCGGAGACAGGCTGGTGATGTCCTGCCCGCCGAGATGGACCGTTCCACCGAAACGGCGTGTCACGCCGATGATGCTGTTCAGGAGCGTGGTCTTGCCCATGCCGTTGCGCCCCAGCACGGCCATGGAGCGGCCTTCGGCGAGGCGCAGCGACACATCGTGCAGCACCGCGGCCTGCCCATAGCCCGCCGCGAGATGCTCCACCGCCAGGATGTCAGCCATGCTCGCCCTCCCCCAGATAAACCTCCCTCACCCGCGGGTCCGAGGCGACCTCCGCCACGCTGCCCTCCATCAGCACGCCGCCCAGCACCAGGACCGAGATCCGGTCCGCGAAGCGGAAGACCAGATCCATGTCATGCTCGATCAGCAGCACGGTGACGTCGCCGGGCAGTTCCGCGATGCGGTCGAGGATCTCCTCGCGCTCCGCCTCGGGCACCCCGGCGGCCGGCTCGTCCAGCAGCAGCACCCGGGGGCGGCAGGCGATGGCCAGGGCGATCTCCAGCAGGCGCTGCTGCCCATAGGGCAGGTTGACCACACGCTCCCCCATCACGCCGGCCAGCCGGAACCGTTCGAGGATGGCCACCGCCTCCTCCACCACGGCGGGCCGGCTGCCCACGGAACGCCACCAGGAACGGCCGCCATAGAGCCGCTGCGAAATGGCCAGGCCCGCCGTTTCCAGCACGGTCATGGCCGGGAAAAGCTGGTTGATCTGGAAGGTCCGGGCCAGGCCGCGGCGCACGCGCTGGTCCGGGCGCAGGGCCGTGACATCCTCGCCCTCCAGCAGGATCCGGCCCGAACTGGGGCGGAGCACACCGGTCAGCAGGTTGATGAGCGTCGTCTTGCCCGCCCCGTTCGGGCCGATCAGGGCATGGCGGCTGCCCTGGGCCAGCGAGAGATTGACCTCGCGCGTCGCGTGCAGCCCACCGAAATGCCTGTTCAGGCCCAGTGTCTGCAAGGCCGGGACCGGCCTGGAAGCCGCCGCGCCGGGCCCGGGACGATCCTGCAGCATCGCGCTCATTCGGCCGGCTCCGGGACATGGCTGGCGGCGGCAGGCTTGCGCCGGCGGAACAGCCTGGGCCAGACGGCGATCCGGTCCCGCCCGATCAGGACCAGCGCCACCAGCACCAGGCCGATCCAGAACTGCCAGTACTGCGGTGTGATGTTGGCAAGGACATCCTGCATCAGTTTGAACAGCACCGCGCCGAGCAGGCCGCCATAAAGCCAGCCGACGCCACCGATCACCAGCACCAGGAGGATATCGGCGGAACGATGGAAGGCGAGCACGTCGAGGGAGACGAACTGCGTCGATTGCGCCAGCAATGCCCCGGCGATCCCGGCGATCCCGGCCCCCAGCGTATAGGCCGCGATCAGCCGGGCCCGGACGGGGATGCCGATCGCCCCGGCGCGCAGCGCGTTCCCCCTGACGGCCCGCAGGGACCAGCCGAAGGGGGAATGCACGATCCGGCGGACCACCACGAAGACCAGGAACAGGACGGTAAGGCTGTATACAGCCGCCACCTGCCCACGCAGGTCGAAGTCGAAGAGGCCGAGAAGCGGGCCGACCTCCATCCCCTGCAGGCCATCCGCCCCACCCGTGAGCCAGCTCAGCCGGTTGGCCAGTTCATAGAGGACCGACGCCACGCCCAGCGTCACCATCAGCCGCGTCAGGTCGCTGCCACGCAGCACCAGCAGGCTTGTCGCGCCGCCCAGCAGGGTCGCGGCCACCCAGGCCAGGACGAGGCCCAGCAGCGGGTCCGAAACGCCCCTCACCGCCGCGATGCCGGCGACATAGGCGCCGAGACCGAAGAAGGCCGCGTGGCCCAGGGACAGGATGCCCGCATAGCCGAGGATGAGGTCCAGCGAGAGCGCGAAAAGGGCCGTGACGGCGATCTCCGCGATCAGCAGGTAGCGGTCGGGAAACAGCAGGAACGCCGCCACGATCGCCGCCCAGGCCAGGTATTCCGCGGGATGCCACCGGGACAGGCGCGCGAGCTGTGCCGCCGCCTGCTGCGGAAGGGTCATGCCGGTGCCGCTCATCGGGTCGCCACCCGGCCAAACAGGCCCTGGGGCCGCCAGATCAGGACCGCGATCATCACCGTATAGATGACGAAGGCACCAAGCTCCGGCACGTAGTACTTGCCGGCCACATCGGCGATGCCGAGGAGAAGGGAGGCCAGGAACGCCCCGGAGATCGAGCTGGTGCCGCCCACCGTCACCACGATCAGGAAGTAGATCATGAACTTCAGCGGGAAGCTGGGGTCCAGCCCCAGGATCTCCGCCCCCAGCGCGCCCCCCAGCCCCGCGAGGCCGGACCCGACAGCGAAGGTCACCGCGAAGATCGCCCCCACATTGATGCCCAGCCCGCGCGCCACGCGCGGATCGTCCACGGCGGCGCGAAGCCGGCTGCCGAAGCGCGTGCGCGACAGGGCGAGATGCAGGGCCAGCGCGATCACGCCGCAGGTGACGATGATCAGCAGCCGGTAGGCCCCCATGCTGATGCCCAGGAACTCGAAACGGGCACGGAGCATGTCGGGGATCGCGATGAACTGCTGCGAGGACCCCGCCACATTATCCACGATGGCCACGGACATGAAGACCAGGCCGATCGAGAACAGGACCTGGTCGAAATGGCTGCGGGCATAGACGTGGATATAGAGCGTCCGCTCCAGCAAGGCGCCGAGCAGGGCAGAGAAGAGGAAGGCCAGAGGCAGGGCGGCCAGGAAAGGCACGCCCCAATGGTTCACCAGGACGAGGGCGGCATAGCCCCCGGCCATGGCGAAGGCGCCATGCGCCAGGTTCACCAGGTTCATCAGGCCCAGTGTCACCGCGAGACCGCAGGCCAGGATGAACAGGACCATCCCATAGGCCACGCCGTCAAACAGCACGGTCAGCATTGCCGCCCCCCTGCCCTCAGCCCGAGGCCGTCTTGGCCGGGTCCCGGACGGCCGGGATCGTGGCGAACTCGACGTTGTAAAGCTCGCCATCCACGCGCTCGCAGCGGCGCATGTAGATGTTCTGGACGATGTCGCGGGTCTGCGCGTCGATGGAGATCGGCCCCCGCGGGCTTTCCCAGGACAGGCCCTTCATCGCCTCCAGCAGGGTCGGCCCGCCCGAGTCACCCTTGGTCTTCTCCAGCGCCTTGTAGATCAGCGCCATGCCGTCATAGCCGCCGACCGCCATGAAGTTCGGCCGCATGTCCTTGTTGGCGGCCTTGAAAGCCTTCACGAAGCTCTTGTTCAGCGGGCTGTCATGCGCGGCGGAATAATGCTGCGAGGTGATCACGCCCAGAGCCTGATCGCTCATGTTGTTGAGGAGATCGTCGTCCAGGACGTCGCCCAGCCCGATCAGCCGGATGCCGGCCTCCTTCAGCCCGCGTTCGGCGAACTGCTTCATGAAGACCGATCCGGCCCCCGACGGCACGAAGATGAAGACCGCATCCGGGGAGGCATCACGCGCCCGTTGCAGGAAGGGTGCGAAATCCGGGCTGGCCAGGGGGACGCGCAGGGATTCCGGCACCTGCCCGCCCGCCTGTATGAAGGGCTCCTTGAACCACTTCTCGGCATCGAGGCCGGGACCGTAGTCGGACACCACCGTGACGACCTTGCGGATGCCGTTCTCCGGCGCCCAGCGCCCCAGGGGCAGGGCCACCTGCGGGACGGTCTGGGAGGTGCGGACAATGAACGGGGACGACTCGGTGATGCTGGAGGTGGCGGCGGCCATCACGACCTGCGGCACCTTGGCACGGGTCGCGATCGGGGCCGCGGCCAGGGCCAGCGGGGTCAGGCCGAAGCCCGCCAGGACAGCGGCCTTGTCGTTCACCACCAGTTCCTGCGCGAGGCGCCGCGTCGCATCCGCGACATTGGCATCGTCGCGGACGATTACCTCGACCGACCGCCCGGCGACCTCGCTGCCGTTCTGCTGCATGTAGAGGCGTACAGCCCCCTCGATCTGCCGCCCGGTCGAGGCGAAGGGCCCCGTCATCGGCAGGATCAGGCCGATCTTGAGCGGCTCCGCCGCCCGCGACAGGCGCGGCGCGGCCAGGGGCAGGGCCATGGCGGTCCCGGCAGCCAGAAATTCTCTTCTTCTCATGGTTCTTTTCCTCCCGAACAAAGACGCGGGGCCGGACCGGCCCCAGCTTCCCAACCCCCGATCAGTACACGATCCCCTCCGCGTCCATCTCCTCCAGGGTCGGCGTGCCGTGGGTATGGAAGCTCTCGATGGTCTTCAGGCCCCAGGCCTGTCCCTTCCGCCGCTCCGCCTCGCTCCAGCGGATCGGCTTCCAGTCCGGCGCCAGGATCAGCCGCGCCCCGGCATTGGCCAGTTCCACACGGTTGCCGCCCGGCTCATAGACATAGAGGAAGAAGGTCTGCTGGATCGCATGCTTGTGCGGGCCGGTCTCGATATGGACGCCGTTCTCCAGGAAGATGTCGGCGGCGCGCAGGATCTCCTCGCGGCTGTCCAGGGCGAAGGTCAGGTGATGGAAGCGCCCGCGGCGGCCGTTGCTCTCGCGCGAATAGGCGATGTCATAGCTCTTGTTCGTGCAGGTGAACCACATGCCGGCCTCGACGCCGGTGTCCAGCACGATCTGCTCCGTCAGCCGCATCCCGAGGCACTGCTCGAAGAACTCGCGGTTCGCCTTGATGTCGGCGGCGAGGCAGTTGATGTGGTCGAGGCGGCGCACGTTCACCCCACGCCCGGGGAAGCGCTGCGCCTGGTTCTTCAGCGCCGGCCGCAGCTCGGGCGGCGCCTCGTACCACTCCGTCTCGTAGTAGAGCTCGATCAGGTGCCCGTCGGGGTCCCGGAAGCAAAGGGTGCGGCCATGGCCCAGGTCGCCATCATGCCACGACACATCGTGCCCACCCGCGCGCAACGCGGCGGCGCGGCGCTCCAGGGCCTGCGGGCTCCTGACCCGGAAGGCCATGTGGCCCATGCCGGAATGGCGTGCCGCCGTCAGCTTCACGCAGTAACGCTCGTAATCGTCCCATCCCCGGAGATAGACCGAATCTCCCTGGCGCCCGCTTTCCGTCATGCCCATGACATCGACGAAGAAGCGCAGGCTCTCCTCCGGCTTGGGAGTCAGCAGTTCCAGATGTCCGAGATGGGCCAGATCCATCACGGGCTCCGCGGTTTCAAGGGATGTCATGCCATCACTCCCAGGCGCAGCCAGGCACTCAGCACGCCGGTGACGGCGGCCGGTGCCTCGACCGTGCTCATATGGCCGCTATCCTCGATCACCGCGAGTTCGGCATCGCGGATCGCGGCCGCCATCTCCTCATGCTGCGACAGCGGGCTCCACCCGTCCTGCCGCCCACAGGCCACCAGGGTCGGGCAGCCGATGCGGGGCAGGACCGCCGCCGCATCGGGCCGGTTCAGCAGGGCCTTCACCTGCTTCTCGAAAATCCCTGGCGTGGCCCGGCACACCATCTCGGCCAGCGGCCGCATCAGCGCATCGTCGTTCACGCGCTGCGGATGCACCATGGGCGGCAGCCAGCGTTCTGCCAGGGCCGCCATGCCGCGTGCATAGGCGAGATCGACGAGCTCCTGCCGCTTCTCGGCCTCGCCGGCCCGGCGGGGATGCGTGCCGGTGTCCAGCAAGGCCAGCCTCTCGACCCGCTCCGGCGCGCGATCCAGCACCGCCAGGGCGACCCGCGCCCCCATGGAATGGCCCGCCAGCGCGAAACGCTCCGGCGCCTTGTCGAGAACGGCTTCCGCCATCGCCTCGATGGAATCCAGGCCCCAGAGATCCGGAACCTGCACCTCGTAGTCCCGGCCCAGGCTCTGCCGCTGCGGGACCCAGACGGAGGCGTCGCAAAGCAGGCCAGGAACCAGGACGACCGTGCGGCGCTCATCCATGTGCGGCATCCGCCATGTCCTCATAGATCACCTGGGCGAAACCGGTATGCAACGGGGCGTGGTAGTTCCGGTGCAGGCAGCGCACGCGGGGGGAAAGGGCCCCACGCATGGCCAGCCACATGATGACCTCGGCCCCTTCGGCGCCGCCACGCTCGATGAAATCCTGCAGGCGCAGCCCCGCCAGATGCTCCGGATCATCCTGCAACCGGTCGAGGAACTCCATGTCCCAATCCTGATTCTGGTAGCCGAAGCGCTCGCCATGCAACTGGTGCGACAGGCCCCCGGTGCCCAGCACGACCACGTCGAGATCCTTGGGGAAACTCCCGACGGCCCGCCGCAGCGCCTTCCCCAGCCGGAAGAGCCGCCCCGGGCCCGGCACCGGGAACTGGAGCACGTTCACGGCCAGCGGCAGGATGGCGCAGGGCCAGCCCTCCCCATGATCCGGCCAGAGTGCCGAGATCGGCGTCAGCGCCCCATGATCGAGCGGCATGTCCTGGCAGACGGTCAGGTCGAACTCGTCATCCACCAGGCTGTGCGCGACATGCCAGGCGAATTCCGCATCGCCACGGACCGGCGGCAAGGGACGCGGCCCGAAGCCCTCATCGGCGATCGGATGCTCCTCCGCGACGGACAGCGCGAAGGTCGGGTAGCGGTCGAAGAAGAAGGAAGTGACATGGTCGTTGTAGATGAGGATCGCGAGATCCGGCCTGCGTTCGCGCAGCCATGCCTGCATGGGCCGGTAGCCGTCGAGCAGCTTCTCCCAGCCGGGCTCCTGCCAGGCCCCCTTGTCGATCAGCGCACCGATGGAAGGGGCATGCGGGGAACCGAGGCCGCCGATGATCCGGGCCATCAGGATGCTCCCTTTCCGCCCTGGCGGCTGGCGAGATAGTCCTCCAGCGTCTCGCCCCGCATCTGCGCGCCCGTGGCCGCCAGGCCATCGCCACAAAGCTGGGACAGGCGCAACAGTGGGAAGACATTCGCGCCGCGCCGCACCAGGCCGATCCAGTCACGCGCCAGGACGAGCGCCCGGTCCTCGGGATCGAGATCGTAAGGTGCCATCGCCGCCTCCGGATCGGCCAGGAAGGCTTCCCGCTTCGCCGGCTGGCGGAGGTCATAGCAGAAGCGGTTCAGCCGGAGCGCCTTCGCGGCCGACACCCCCGTGTTCAGGTAGGTGCCGGCGGGCAGGCGCTCGGGATCGAGCTGTCGGCTGTGCATCGCCAGGACTTTCTCCCCATATCACGCGCCCACTTTCCAGCCCTTCGTCGGGACGATCGGGGGCGGGCTCTTAGGAGGAGAAGCTAGACCGGCGAAGCCGGAACCGTGTTATCGCTTCTTCGCCGCGCGCTATGACCGGCCGACATAGGAGCCCTCCGAGCCGGCCGGCTCCCCATCACGGCCCGGGCGCTCACCCCGCGCCGCGATCTCCTCAACATAGCGCCGCAGCCCCTCCACCAGCACCTCGGCGGCCGGGGAAAGCGGCGTGTCGGCACGCCGGATGAAGCCGGCGGGACGTGGCCGGGAAGCGGCGGGAAGCGGCGCCGCGCGGATCGTCCCCCGCAACAGGTCGCCCGCCATCATCGTGTTGGGCATGACCGAGATGAAATCGGTCGAATGCAGCATCTCGCGGATGAAGCCGTAGGAGGTCGAGCGCATCGAGGTGGTAGGGGTCAGGCCCAGCGTGACGAGGAGCTGGTCGATCTCCTGGCCCACACGCTGGCCGATCGTCGGCAGCACCAGCTCCCAACGGCGCAGCGCCTCCGCCGTGATGGGGGTTTCGAAGACGGGGTGATCGGTGCGGGCGAGGACGGAGATCGGCTCCTCGTACAGCGCCTCCCGCAGCAGCCCGTCGGGCTTGTCCGGTGGGTAGAGCTGCCCGACCACCAGATCCAGCTCCCCCCTTCCAGCTTAGGCAGAAGCTCTTCCGTCTTGCCCTGGACGAGCTGGATCACAAGCTCCGGATGCTGGCTGCGCAGCCGCCCCAGCAGTCCCGGCAGCACCCCGGCGGCGGCCACGGGCAGCGCCCCGAGCATGATCGTGGCCTTCATCTGTCCGACCAGGCGGTCCAGCTCCTCGTCGAGGCGGCGCAATTCACCCAGCAGGCGCCGGGCCGATTGCAGCACCACCTCCCCCGCCGGCGTCACGCGTACGCCCCGGCCGCTGCGCTCGAAAAGCTGCAGCCCCAGCAGCGCCTCGGCCTCCTGCAGGCTGCGGGTCAAGGCGGGCTGCGTGACGGCCAGGGCGCGGGAGGCGCCGAGAATGCTTCCATGCGCCCCGATGGCATCGACAGCCCGCAGCAGCCGCAGCTTCAATTGCTGATCGAGGTGCCTCGGCATGTCCTTCCTCCCCCGGGGCCCTGGCTCAAACGGCCGGGACAGAGCGCCCCGGGAATGCCACCGCCCGAAAGCACGGCCCTGGCAAGGCACTATGCCTCACCAGGGCCACCAATCCCATACGGGCCGGCCCCATGCCGGAAGGCCCCGTGCCGGAAGGCGGATCAGAGCCTGGCCAGGACGGCATCCAGCAGCGTGTCGAGATCCTCGGTCGCCAGTTCCTCCGGGGACAGCTTCGCCCCGCGATCGGCGGACCAGTCCTGGCGCTCCGCGATCGGGCCGCTGAGAATCGGCGGCACGCCGGCTTCCGCCACGGTGCGGGCGACCTCGCGCATCTCCTCCGCGCGGCGGCGGCCATGGATCAGGGGGCGGCTGATCACATAGCGCGCCAGCCCCCGCCAGTCCGGATGCGGCAGGGTGTCGGAGAGGGAGGCCAGGACCTCCTTCTCCACGCCATAGCGCCGCGCGGCCAGGAGGCATTCCGTGGTCAGGGCCTCCAGGCCCTTGACCATCACGCTGCGGCACATCTTGACCGAGGAGGCGCGGCCGATCTCCTCCGAGAAGACGGTCAGGGCCATGTCGAACGGCGCCATGCCCGCGACGAAGGCCGCGGCATGCGGCCCCCCCAGCAGCATGGGCGAACGGAGCCCCTTCGGCGGCACGCTGGTCATGACGGCCGCCTCCACATAGCGGCCCCCGGCCGCCTCCACGATCGCCGAAGCCTCGCGCTTCGTGCCCGGGGAAACGGAGTTCACGTCCAGGACGAAGGGACCATGTCCCAGCCCCGCCGCGATGGACCGCATGGCGTCCAGGTCGGAACCGGCCGTCACCGAGACGATGACCAGATCAGCCCCCCGCACAGCCTCCAGCGGAGAAGATGCCGGCGTCAGCCCGGCCTTCCCGGCATTCCGCGACGCCTTGCTGTCCGGATCGGCGAAGGCGGTGTCGAAGGCGCTGATGTCCGTGGCACCGGCGGCGCGCAGGTCGCGCGCGAAGATGCTGCCGACCTCGCCATAGCCGATGAACGCGATGCGCATGCTCATGCCGCCTGTTCCTCGCTCCAGTAGAGACGGGTTGGATTGTCCACCAGGATCTTCCGGCGCGTCGCCTCGTCCGTCACCGCCTCGGCCAGAAGGTCCAGGAGATCGCCGTCATTGGGCATGTCCCCGGCGATGTTCGGGTGCGGCCAGTCCGTGCCCCAGAGCACCCGGTCCGGTGCCACGGCCACCAGGGCGCGCGCGAAGGGAAGCGCATCATGGAACGGCGCCCCCTCGGAGGAAACGCGCTCGGCACCACAGATCTTCACCCAGGCCCTGTCGTTGCGCATCAGCTCCAGCAGGCTCCGGAAGGCCGGCTGCTCCAGCCCGCCGCGCGCCTTCACCCGGCCCATATGGTCGATCACGAAGGGAACGCGGATCCGGGAGATGCGGGGCGCTAGCTCCGTCACGTCCTGCGCGTCCAGATGCAGCACCACATGCCAGCCGAGCGGCTCGATCTGCTCCAGGACCCTCTCGAAGAAGGCCATATCCGGCATCCCGCCGAGATGGCGCACGAAGTTGAAGCGCACGCCACGGATGCCGCCGTCATGGAGGCGGGCCAGCTCGGCATCGCTCACGCCCGGTTCCACCACCGCCACACCGCGATAGGCACCGCCGGACCGCGCGATGCCGTCCAGCGTCACCCGCATATCGCTGCCGTGGCAAGAGGCATGGACGATCACCGCGCGATCGATGCCCAGGATGCCGTGCAGGCGCCTCAGCCCCTCGAAGGGCGCATCCGGCGGCGTATAGGCGCGGTCGGGCGCGTAGGGGAAGACGGCATCCGGGCCGAAGATATGGCAATGCGCGTCGCAGGCGCCCGGCGGGGCACGGTAGCGCGGCTTCCGCGTCTCCGGGTCCGGGCCCTTGCAGGTGGGGATGTCGCGGGAAGCTGCTGGCTGGGTCACTGGCGCGGGATTCCTGCCTTCTCGATCACTTCGGCCCAGCGCGCCGTATCGGCCGCCAGGAGCTTGCCCATGGCCTCCGCCGTGCCGCCCTGCGGTTCCACCCCCGACTGGGTGAGGATGTCGCGCACGGCGGGCCGCTTCAGCACGGTATTCACCGCCTCGTTGATGGCGGCGATGGCCGGGGCGGGCGTGCCCGTCCTGGCCACCAGGGCGTTCCAGGATGTCACGTCATAGTCCTTCACGCCGAGTTCCGTCAGCGTCGGCACATCGCCCAGGCTCGGCGCGCGCGTGGTGGACGTGACCGCGATGGTCCGTATGGCCCCGTCATGGATCTGGCCCAGCAGCGGCGCCGTGATCTCGAAGGCCACATCCACGTCGCCGCGCAGCAGGGCCGTGACGAGCTGCGGCGTGCCGGGGAAGGCCACGGTCTCCGCCTTCACATCCGCCCTGATCTTGAACAGCTCGGCCGACAGGTTCTGCGTGCTCCCCGCATTGATCGTGCCGATGTTCAGCGCGCCCGGTTCGCGCCGCATCCGTTCCAGAAGGCCGGGGAAGCTCTTGATGGGGGAGCCAGGTGCCACGATGAGCGCGATGGGGAAGCTGCCCAGCGTCACGATCGGCGCCAGGTCGCGCAGCGGGTCGAAGGGCAGCGAGCGGAAGAGGGAGCGGCTGATCGCCGTCCCGTTCGTCGCCGCCATCAGGGTGTGGCCATCCGCCGGAGCGTTCATCAGCTGCTGCGCGGCCGGGATGCCGCCCGCCCCGGGGCGGTTGTCCACCACCACCGGCTGCCCCAGCAGGTCGGCCAGGGGACTGGAGACCGCCCGCACGGTGAGATCCGCCACGCCCCCCGCCGCGAAGGGCACGATGACGCGGATCGGCCGATCCGGGAAACGGGTCTGCGACCGGGCGATGCGGGGCGCCGCCAGAACGGATGCCCCGAGGAGCATTCCCGCGCCGAGAAGACCGGATCGGCGCGTGATAGCCGGGTGATCGGTCATGCCTTGCCTCCCTGGCTCAATTGGCCTGGACGCCGGTGCGGCGGATCACATCGCCCCAGCGCTCCCGCTCCTCCGTGATGAAGCGGCCGAACTCCTCCGGCGTGCCGGGCGACGCCACCGCGCCTTCCGCTTCCAGCCGGGGCTGCAGCTTCTCCCCCTTCAGGATGCGGGCGCTTTCCGTGTTCAGTCGGGCGATGATCGCGGGCGGGGTCCGGGCCGGGGCGACGAGACCATACCACTGCACGGCCTCGAAACCCGGCATGCCCTGCTCGGCGATGGTGGGAATGTCCGGCGCGGCTGCCAGGCGCCGCAACGAGGAGACGCCCAGGGCCCGCAGCAGCCCGCCGCGCACCGCCGGAAGGGCCGGAGGGCCGCCCGTCAGCGTCAGGTCGATGGCGCCCGAGATCAGGTCGTTCATCATCGGCCCGGTGCCGCGATAGGGCACATGCGTCATCTCGATGCCCGCCGCGAGGCTGAAGGCAACGGCAGCGATATGCGCGGCCGATCCATTGCCGCCGGAACCGTAGGTCAGGCCGCCCGGCTTCTCCCTGGCGAGCGCGATCAGCTCCGGCACCGTCTGGGCCCGCAGCTTCGGGTTGATCACCAGCACGTTCGGCACGATGGCCACGAGCACGACCGGGGCGAAGGCGGTGGCCGTGTCGAAGGACAGGTTGTGATAGAGGGCCGGATTCACCGCCAGCGTGCCGATATGGCCCATCATCAGCGTATGGCCATCGGGCGGCGCATGGGCGACGTTTTCCGTGCCGATGGTCCCGCCGGCGCCGCCGCGATTCTCCACGACGAAAGGCTGGCCGAAGACCTCCTGCAACTCGGCCCCCAGGGCACGGGCCAGGATATCGGTGGAACCGCCCGGCGTGAAAGGCACCACGATCCGGACCGGCCGCTCGGGCCAGCGGGGCGATGGCGCGGTCTGCGCGGCGGCCCCACGTGCCGCGAGATGGGTGCCCAGGCCCAGCAGCCCCGCGGTGATCCCGCGGCGTGTCATCGGCATCTTCTTGTTTCCTCCCTTGCAGGCCACCCAGGGCCCGCTCCTACCCGATCCCGGTCGGAAGCCCGTCCCAGATGTCCGCCAATGTCAGCGGCGCCGGCAGAAGCTGCTGTTCCGCACAGAAGCGGCTGGCGAGAAGGAGGGCAGGATCCAGCGCGGCCCGGCCCGTCATCGGCGCGTCCCGGAAAAGGCGGACGAGTTCGGCGGCCAGATCCGGCCGTTGCGCGGCGACGTCGCTGCGCATGACCAGCAGATGGTTCACCGGCTTGAAGCCGTACCGCGCGCGGAACGCCTCGCCCGCGGCGGCCGGATCGGGAAAGACCGTGCGCAGCTTCGGATCGTCCGGCACGTCATTGCCCACGATCACCGCGTCCAGCGCGCCCTGCTCCAGCATGGCCATCATGTCGGACCCCGCCGGCGCACGCTCCGCCCAGGGCGGATCCCGGTACTCGGCCAGATGGGCATCCTCGAAGGTCACCCATCGCAGGTCGCCCGGCCGGAGGCCGAACGCCTCCTGCAGGCTGCCCCGCAGCCACATCCCCGTGGTCTGGCTATAGGCACGCACTCCCAGGCGGCGCCCCGCGAGATCGGCCGGCCCCTTGATGGGGCTGTCCGTCCGGCAGAGCAGCGCGGCCTCCTGGAAGCGCGCCGCCATCACCACCGGCAACAGCACCAGCGGCTTGCCGGCCGCCTTGGCCATCAGGAAGGTCGCGATGGCCATCTCGCTGACCTCGAAGCGTCCTTCCCGCACCATGGGCGCGAAGGCGCGGCTGACCGGCTTGATCCCCGCATCCTCCAGCCGGAGAAGCGGCGAGGAAACCCGGCCATCGAGCACCGGCGCGCTGTGCGGATAGCGCCCGATGGCCGAGTGCAGAACGGTCGGGTCAGGCATCGGCGTCCTCGTAGCGCAGCCCCTTCTTCGCCAGCGCCTCCCGCATTCCGTAGATGTCCAACCCGAGCTCGCCGGCGGACAGGCGCGCGCGGGTCCTGGCTTCCTTCTCCTCCCGCGCGGCGGAAGCCCGCAGCACGGCCTCCGCTTCCTCGCGCCGGACCACGACCACACCGTCATCGTCGCCGGCGACAAGATCGCCCGGATGGATGAGCTGCCCGGCGCAGACGACGGGAAGGTTCACGTCCCCCAGCGTCTCCTTGACGGTTCCCTGGGCCGAGACGGCCTTGGACCAGACAGGAAAGCCCATCTCCCGCAGCGCGCCGACATCGCGGCAGCCGGCCTCGATCACCAGGCCGACCACGCCGAGGGCCTTCAGCGAGCAGGCCAGGAGCTCGCCGAAATAGCCGGCATCGGAGGGCGAGGTCGGCGAAACGACGAGGATGTCGCCGGCGCGGCACTGTTCCACCGCCACATGGATCATCCAGTTGTCGGCCGGCGCGATGGAGACCGTCACGGCGGTGCCGACGGCACGCGCGCCGGGATAGATCGGCCGCATATGGGCGCCCAGCAGGCCGCGCCGCCCCTGCGCCTCATGGATCGTCGCGACACCATAGGGAGCGAACCCGGCGGCGATCTCGGGCGGGACGCGCGGCGGGTTACGACGGACCAGGCTCATGCCAGACTCTCCACGATAGGCAGGAATACGGTGCGGCGGCCTTCGCCCAGGGCGGGCGACATCGGCCCGTCCGTGCGGCAGCCCATGGCAGATCCAGGAACGGAGATGGCTGCGGGGAGGCGTTCCGCCTCATACGACGCGGCCCGTTGACCGGCTCGCACCATTGTTTTTCCTCCCGTCACGAAACAGGTGCGGGGACCCTAGGCGCGCGCGGAAGCCTTGTCGTATCGCTTTTCCCTCGGGCGCTATGAGCAACCGGCATAGCGCTTGCCCCAACGCGGCGGCGTTCAGCAGGAATGCTGCAACGCAACAAATGGCTGTCGGGGCACCATCTCTGGCGGAGCATGGCGGTTCTGACGTCAGAACCGCCATGCCGGACCGTCTCAGTCCTGCTGCGACAGGATCTCCGCGATACGCGCCTGCACCTCGGCGAGCCTTTCCCGTTCCAGCTTCGTCGGCGCCTGCTTCCGGGCCATCAGATCCTGCAGCCACTTGTCGAAGCGATAAAGCGCGACCGGCCGGGGCGCCTTCCGCGCGGGCCTGGGGGACGGTTCCCCATTCTCCTCGCCGGCCGCCTCATGCGCGATCTTCGCCGCCCGCAGGGCACGGACCGTGATCCGCCCGGCATAGGCATTGGCGATCAGTGAATCCCGCATCCTGCCCGCGGGCAGGCGCGCCAGTTCCACAAGGATGTTGCGCGGCAGGTCGAGCTTGCCACTCTCCAGATCCATCACGAAGGAAGGCGGCAGCGTCAGCATCCGCAAGGAGGCGCTGATCTCCCCCTTGGTCCGGCCCAGCACCTCGGCGACGCGCGTCTGGGTCCAGCCCTGGCTTTCCAGCAGCCGCTGGATGCCACGCGCCTCCTCGACCGGCGTCAGGTCGATCCGCTGGAGGTTCTCCAGCAGGGCCAGCGCCCCGGCGCCATCCTGCTTCTTCCACTCGATTGCCAGGATCGAGGTCCAGCGGAGCAGCTTCGCGGCCCGCCAGCGCCGCTCTCCGGCCACGATGATCCAGTTCGCCGGATGCTCGGGGTCGCGGCGCAGCAGGATCGGCTGCAACTGCCCCTGGTCGGACATGGTGGAGGCCAGCGAGGCCAGGCCATCCGCATCGAAATTCTTGCGCGGCTGATCCGGGTCCGGCAAGACCCGGTCCAGCGGCGCCTCGAAGGTATGGGCGAAGCGGCTCGCGGGGGTCACGAGCGAATTCGTGGCCTCCCCGATCGAATTCGCCACGGCGCCGAGCAGGGGCGAAGGCCGGCGCTTGCGGGACACGGCCATGTCAGGAAACCTCCGCACGCGGCAGGGGCCTGCCATCGCTGAGCGCCTCGGCCAGCCGCAGATAGGCAGCCCCGGCCGCCGCGCCGCTCTGGCCATGGCTGGCCGAAACCGAGATCCGCCCGTCGCGGGCGGCATGGCCGAAGGCGGCACTGGCCGGGATCGGTTCCAGCAGGGGCACCCGTTCCAGCATGGCCTGCGACAGATGGCCCAGCACCTCGCGATCGACCGCCCGGCGCTGGCTGAACTGGGTCGGCAGCACGCCGATGATCCGCAGGTCCGGATTGAGCCGTCGCTGCACCTTGTTCGCGGTGGCCAGGATAAGCCCGACCCCCATCGCATCATAAGGCTCGGTCCGGACAGGCACGATCACCTCGGTCGCCGATGCCAGGGTCATCCAGGTCAGCATGCCGAGATTGGGCGGCGCATCGAGCACGATCCAGTCATAACTGGCCCGGATCGGCGCCACGGCCTCCCGCAGGGCGGCATCGAAGCCCGGCTCCCGGCGCCCATCGGTGTCCGAGAGCTCGATATGGCTGGGAACCAGGTCGAACGGAATGCTCCGCCCCTGTCCCGACGTATCGGCCAACGCATCGCCCGCATGGACGATGGCCTCGGCGAGGGGCCGTCCGTTCAGGATGACATGGGCGGTGGTGCGCCCCTGGCGATAGGCTTCGACCCCACCGCCGGCCAGCACCGCGGCCGTGGCCGTGGCCTGCGGGTCCATATCGATCACCAGCACGCGCCGCCCGAGGGCAGCCAGGGCCGCGGCGACGTTCAGGGCACTGGTGGTCTTGCCCACGCCGCCCTTCTGGTTCGCGAAGGCCAGGATGCGCGCATTGGCCGGACGGGCCTGGGCGATGGCCGCGACCTCCACCGCGACCTCCCGCGGGATGGGCTCGCGCCCGTTCTCCCAGCGGCTGATCTTGGATTTGTCATAGGCGCGCCCCATGCGCCTGTTGAGAATATCCTTCAATTCGACCTGGCTGAGGCGAAGCTGCTGCCTCGCCTCCTTCAACATCTGCGAATCCACGCTCGGCCCCCCGGCACACCTGGCCCCATCGGCAGCCGGCGACGTTGCTACAGATCATCAACCCAATCAACCCTTGGGTTGATGGCCACTTCGTGTTCGGACATCAGAACATCATCCGGCTATGCCGGAACACGCCGGAAGGTCCCATGGGCCAGGTCCTGCACACGGCGCAGCATGGGGTTCCGCTTCATCTCCGCCCGGTGCAACAGCGCCTGCAACCTCTGCCGCCGCGTTTCCGGCTCGGAGACGGCTTCCCGGCAAAGCGCCACCATCTCGCAGATCTGCGGCCGCCATTTGCGCGTGCGGCGCCACTGCCGGCAAGCCTGCTCCACGGCCCAGATCGGGAACTCCCCGAGATCCTCGGCCCAGTCATCGGCGATCATCTGCTCGACCTGCGGCGGGTTCGGCTCGGCACGGAAATGCGACAGGAGAGCCAGGATACGGGCGAGGAGCACCCCCTCTCGGCGGGCCGCAACGCCGCTTCCAGTTCCGAAAGGTGCTGCGCAGCCAGCTCGGCCACCCCGTCCGCCACATCCGGCGGAGGCTGCCAGGTCTCCACGATCCGGACCGCCCCGTTGTCGGGAAACAGGAAGCGCCGTTCCTGGATACCGCTTTCCAGGAGCCTCGCCACAGGGGCAGGCGGAGGTGGCAAAGGCCCTCGTCCCGCTGAAAGGGACATCGCATCACGCCCTTCGGCGATCCCGGTTGGCCGGCCATCCCGCCTGGAACTGGAGGTTCGGGGATTGATCTGCACGGTCTGGATCCTCCGGATCAGTACGGGCTGACATGGCTGGGCGGCGACATGGCCGCGGCCGCCCAGGCGTCGAAACGATGAAGCCGGTGCTCCGCCGGCCGCCTCGCGGCAGGCACGGTCTGCCGGCCTACCCCCACCGCCCCAACGGCCTGCGGGCGACGCGGCTGTGCGCGGTCGGCAATCAGCCATTCCAGCCAGGCTTCATCGAGATTGGCGTAGCGGTAGCCTTTGGCACGGCAGCGCGTGACGAAGCGCAGCGTGTGGTGCTCCAGCGGTGCATCCGGATAGAGCTGCCGGGCGCGTTCGCTGACCTCCCGCGACGGAGACCAATCCTGGGGCGGTTCCGCCAGGGAGGGCTTTGGTCCCGATGGCAGTGCCGGCCTGTCCCGCTCCTCCGGCGGTGTCTGATCCCCGCGATGCGCACGCATGGTGTGCGTGTCCTGAATCTGTTCAGGAATCGCGTGACTCGTGTCAGCCGGATGACAGGGCCTGTCGCCATTCGGACAAAGGTCTGTTTCCGCCGTGACAGGAGGCTGGATGCCCTGCGCGAAGCCGCGCGCCTGTTCCGGCGTCTGGGCCAGCTGGTACCGGCAGCTCGTCGTGCCGCCGTTCTGGCGGGAACGGGCCTGCTTGCGGATCAACCCCGCCATGGCGAGTTCCGCGATCACCCGGTTGGCCCAGGGGCGGCTGCGGCCGAGCCGCCGTGCCAGCGTCGCCTGGGAAGGCTCGCAGAACCCGGCCTCGTCGGCATAGGTGCAAAGGGCTGCCATCACGGCCAGCCGGTCCGCATCCACGGCAGGATGCAGCAGCCACCAGGCGGGGATCTTACCCCACCGGGTCACCTGATCGAGGGACGCATTCGATGCCATCCGGAACCTCCGCCTGCGTGAGTCGGCGGCATCCAGGGAACGCCTCCCTGTCCTGAGTCAAACCATGACTCAGCAGCAGATGTAGGAACTCGGCGCGTTTCTGACGGCAAAGCCCGCGGAAACGGAAGGGAAGCGGCGCTCTTGTATAGGGCGACGGCGCGCCGGTTTCATGACTGTTCCGCGACTCCGATTCCAGCAGGGATTCCACGCGCTTATGGAGGGCAAGCGCGCGCCTGGCGGCAGGTCCGCCCGCTCCGCGACACGGCAGGAACCTCTCCCAGGGGATGCCCTCGCGCCCAAAGGCTGCCCTCCCACACGTCTCCCGGCGATCGGCGCCACAGGTGTAGGAACTTCGCGCGCTTCGTTCTCCAGAAGCCTCGCGCACCAGGGCCCGAATATAGGAGATCGGCGCGTTTCCAGGGTGAAGAGGCATCGGCGGTGCGAAACGCGCCAATTCCCTATATCCTATCCGCTCCTCGGCGCCCGAAACGCGCGTTTCCCCTACAGCCAGCTCGCAATGGCCCTGCCTGTGGTGGAAGTCCCAGGCCCCGATGCCCCCGGCGCCTGTAGGGAAAACGCGCATTTCCGGGAAAGCTGTAGGGAAACGGCGCGCTTTCTCCCTCATCCGCCCTGGCGATTCGCCCGGGGCCGGCCGGCGACAAGCCGGATCTGCCAGCAAAACGCGCCTTTCCCCTTCATAAAGGCGCCGATCGCCTTCATGATCCGCGCCTTTCCCCTTCACTCCAAGGGAAACAGGCGCTTGATGACAGGAGCCGGAGCCCCCCAAATGGGCCGGACGCGGGCGGAAGGGGATCATGTCGGAGCAGAGGGCCGCTTTGAAGCAGCCGACCCCATTGCAGCTCATCCTGTTCGAGAACTCGGACGCGGATGACAAGCGCTATACGAACACGATCAACCTCTACGACATCGCGCCCCGCTTCGTGTTCTACACGGACAGCCGGGCGGAAGGCGGCTACCTGCGCTCGATACGCCGCGAGTTCGAACATGCCGGCATCACCTACAAGCTCCTTCTTCGTCCGGGCCGCCTCGTCCGCGCCGACGGGGCCGAGCGGGAGGAATTCCCCGGCGAGCGGGAGCAGATCGTCGAGGCGGTGATGCAGCGCATCGCCAGCGACCGCGCGCGCCTGAGCGTCGAGAACGAGAAGGTGCGACTCTCCTTCTCGCTCTACGAGATCCGGGAGGAGCTGCGGAAGGTCCGGCATCTCTACAGCCTGGACGAGATCAAGGACGCGCTGACGGTCCTGCACACGGCGGTGGTCGAGATCACCCGCACGGACCGCAAGGGGCAGATGGTCCTGTCCTCCTCGTCCTTCCCGGTGCTCGCCCTGCGCCGGAAGGACGACCAGGAAAGCGCCTATCTCGAATTCAACCCGCTCGTCGAGAACGCGATCAAGAATCTCCATTACCGGCGCATCAACTACGACTGGCTGATGCGGATCTCGCATCCGCTATCGCGCTGGCTCTACCTGAAACTGTGCCAGAGCATCACCGAGGTCCGGCCCGGGGAAAGCCCCCTGATCTCGATGACGGCCATGGAGATCGCCCGCGACGGCCCCATGGCAGCGCGCTCGCGGCCGCGGGACACACTGCGCTACGTGACGAAGGCGGTGGAGGTCCTGGTCCGGGACGGGCTGCTGGAGGATCTCGGCCCGGACGGGACACGCATCATCAAGGATGGCCGCAAGAAGGCGGATGTGGCCTTCGACATCGTGCCCACACAGGGCTTCATGGACGACATCCGCCGCGCCGATGCCCTGGTGGCGGACAGCAAGGAACGCCTGCGCGCCGTCTCGGGCAGCGAAAGCCCGAACCGCTTCGTGAATGTCGAGCGCGCCTCCGCCCATGCGGTGAAGTCCGCCCGCCGCCGGCTGGCCTCGGGCACGGCCGCGAATGCGCTCCCCAGGACAGCCACGGGCGGGTAGGCCGACGACAGCCGGTTGATCGCCCATCAGGCCCCGGCCTCACAACTGCTTGCAGATGATCCCCCAGCCGAGCCGTGCCCTGAACGCGCGCAACGTCGTCTTCCATGAAGACAAGGCGATCGACCGTTCGCCCCGCGACACCCGCGATCATCCCTTCCATCGCCGGCTGGGCCAGAACCACAGGCTGCAACACCATCTTCATCGATGACCGCGATCCCTGCGCGCACGGTTTCCAGATGGTCTGAACCCCGGCGGTTGTGCTGACGTCAGAACCGCCGGATTCTGTGTGCACAGCAGCAAAATGTTGCGAAGCCAGACGTATCGGGCGCCGCCCATCCCCGCCACGAGGACGGCATCCACCCTTCTCTCCTGATTATGATGGCCCCGCGAGGCGAAGGCAGTGCCATCATCGCGCCGCACCGACAGCGGTTGCTTGACCGGGATCAGAACGGGAACTAACTCTTTCAGGATACGAGGCCCAAACGGCCCGAGGAGGCTTCAGTGACCATGCAGATCTCGCGGCGCGGCCTTCTGAAGGCTGCCGGCGCGGGTGTCGCGGCGACGTCTTTGGCATCCATGGGATTCGGGGAGGCGGAAGCCGCCGTCGCCGCCCATGTCCGGCCGATGAAGCTCGCGAACACCACCGAAACGCGCAACACCTGCCCGTACTGTTCCGTGGCCTGTGGCGTCATCCTCTATTCCAAGGGTGACGTCCGGAAGGGTGAGAAGGCGGAGATCATCCATGTCGAGGGCGACGTGGACCATCCCACCAATCTCGGCACGCTCTGCCCCAAGGGGGCGGCGCTCAAGGACTTCATCCACGCCCCCACCCGGCTGAAGCAGCCGATGCTGCGCCGCCCGGGATCGGACCGCTTCGAGCCGGTCTCCTGGGACCAGGCGCTGGACCGCATCGCCCGCCTGATGAAGGACGACCGCGACGCCAACTTCCTCAGCCAGAACGAGGCCGGCACGCCGGTCAACCGCTGGACGACGACCGGCATGCTCGCGGCTTCGGCCACCACCAACGAGACCGCCTGGTGCACCTTCAAGGTCGCCAAGGGCCTCGGTATCGTAGGATTCGACAACCAGGCTCGCGTCTGACACGGCCCCACGGTGTCCAGTTTGGGCCCGACATTTGGCCGTGGCGCGATGACGAACGCCTGGACCGATATCAAGAACACCGATCTCGTTGTCGTCATGGGCGGCAATGCGGCGGAAGCGCACCCCTGCGGCTTCAAATGGGTCACGGAGGCGAAAGCCAACCGGGGCGCCAAGCTGATCGTAGTGGATCCGCGCTATACCCGCACGGCCTCGGTCGCGGATTTCTACGCGCCGATCCGGCAGGGGACGGACATCGCCTTCCTGATGGGCGTGATCCGCTACTGCATCGAGAACGACAAGATCCAGTGGGAATATACCAAGGCCTTCACCAACGCGGCCTATCTCGTGAAGGAAGGCTTCGGCTGGCAGGACGGCCTCTTCACCGGCTACGATGAGGAGAAGCGCGACTACGACCGGTCGAGCTGGGAGTACGAGATCGGCGAGGACGGCTACGCCGTCACCGACCCGACCCTCCAGCACCCCCGCTGCGTCTGGAACCTGCTGAAGCAGCACGTCTCGATCTACACGCCCGAGATGGTGGAGCGCATCTGCGGCACGCCGAAGGCCAAGTTCCTCCGCGTCTGCGAGATGATCGCCGAGTGCTCCTCGCCGACCAGGACGATGACCTCGATGTACGCGCTGGGATGGACGCAGCATTCGCATGGCGCCCAGAACATCCGCGGCATGGCGATGCTCCAGCTCATCCTGGGCAATATCGGCGTGCGCGGCGGCGGCATGAACGCGCTGCGTGGGCATTCGAACATCCAGGGCCTGACCGATCTGGGCCTGATGTCGCATCTGCTCACCGGCTACCTGAACATGCCGACGGAAGCCGAGACCGACTTCGAGACCTATATGAAGAGCCGGCAGTTCAAGCCGCTCCGCCCCGGCCAGACCAGCTACTGGCAGAACTACCGCAAGTTCATGGTCAGCTTCATGAAGGCCATGTTCGGCGACGCCGCGCGTCCCGAGAACAACTGGGCCTATGACTACCTGTCGAAGCTGGACGTCCCCTCCTATGACGTCCTGCGCATGTTCGAGCTGATGAACGACGGCCGGGTCAACGGCTACATCTGCCAGGGCTTCAACCCCGTGCTGGCCTTCCCCAACCGGGGCAAGGTGGTCTCGGCCCTCTCCAGGCTGAAGTTCCTGATCACCATGGACCCGCTGGAGACGGAGACCGCCCGCTTCTGGGAAAACCACGGCGACTTCAACCCCGTGGACACCGCCTCCATCCAGACCGAGGTGATCCAGCTCCCCACCACCTGCTTCGCGGAGGAGGAGGGCTCGCTCACCAATTCCGGCCGCTGGCTGCAATGGCACTGGGCCGGCGGTTCGCCACCCGGCGAGGCGCAGCACGACACCTGGATCATGGCGCAGATCTTCCTCCGCATGCGGGAACTGTACCGGAAGGAAGGCGGCGCCTTCCCCGACCCGATCCTGAACCTGAGCTGGGACTATGCCGACCCGACGGAGCCGACGCCGGAGGAACTGGCCAAGGAGATCAACGGCCGCGCCCTGACCGATGTGCGCGATCCGAGCGATTCCTCCAAGGTGCTCGTGCCGGCCGGCAAGCAGGTGCTGAACTTCTCGCAGCTGCAGGATGACGGCTCGACCATGAGCGGCTGCTGGATCTATTCCGGCTGCTTCAACGAGGCCGGGAACAACATGGCCCGCCGGGACAACCACGATCCCGACGAGACCGGCGCCTATCTGGGCTGGACCTTCGCCTGGCCGCTGAACCGCCGGACGCTCTACAACCGCGCCTCGGCGGACCTGCAGGGCAAGCCCTGGGACCCGAGCCGCAAGCTGCTGGAATGGGATGGGACGAAGTGGACCGGCTACGACGTGCCGGACATCGCGCCCACGGCGAAGCCGGAAACGGTGATGCCCTTCATCATGAACCCGGAAGGCGTCTCCCGCCTCTTCTCCCGGGGCATGATGCGCGACGGGCCTTTCCCGTCGCATATGGAGCCCTTCGAATCCCCGGTGCCCAACGTGCTGAACCCGCGCATGCGGGGCAACCCGGTCGCGCGCGTGTTCCAGAACGATGTGTCCCAGTTCGGCAATTCGGACGAGTTCCCCTTCGCGGCGACCTCGTACCGGCTGACGGAGCACTTCCACTACTGGACCAAGCACAACCGGGTGAATGCCGCGCTGCAGCCGGAATTCTTCGTGGAGATCTCGGAGGAACTCGCCGCCCTCCGCAAGATCACCAACGGAGGCTGGGTGCGCGTGTGGTCCAAGCGGGGTTCCGTGAAGGCCAAGGCCCTGGTCACCAAGCGCATCCGCCCGCTGATGTGCGACGGGCGGGAGGTGCATGTGGTGGGCATCCCGCTCCACTGGGGCTTCGTGGGGGCTGCCCGGAAAGGCTTCGGCCCGAATTCGCTCTCGCCCTTCGTGGGTGAGGCGAATATCGAGACGCCGGAATACAAGGCCTTCCTGGTCAATATCGAGCCCAGCACGCCGCCAGGAGGGGCCGTGGCATGAGCGCCGGCATGATGGACAGCCCACGGACGGCGGCCAGCAACCCGCCGACCCAGCCGATGGCCAGCCAGTTCGGCGAGGCCGACCTGATCCGCCGTTCGGCGACGGAGAACCTGCCGGCGCCGCAACGGCAGTTCGTGCCGGTGGCCAAGCTGATCGATGTCTCCAAATGCATCGGCTGCAAGGCCTGCCAGTCGGCCTGTGTCGAATGGAACGACACCCATCCGGAGATCGAGGAGAATCACGGGGTCTATACCAACCCCCATGACCTCACCGAGAACATGTTCACCCTGATGCGCTTCACGGAATGGGTGAATCCGGAAACCGACAACCTCGAATGGCTCATCCGCAAGGATGGCTGCATGCACTGCGCCGACCCGGGCTGCCTCAAGGCATGCCCGGCCCCCGGCGCCATCGTCCAGTACAGCAACGGCATCGTGGACTTCATCCACGAGAACTGCATCGGCTGCGGCTATTGCGTGAAGGGCTGCCCCTTCAACATCCCCCGCATCTCCAAGGCCGACCGGCGCGCCTACAAGTGCACCCTCTGTTCCGACCGGGTCGCGGTGGGGCAGGGGCCGGCCTGCGCCAAGGCCTGCCCGACCAAGGCCATCGTCTTCGGCACCAAGGAGGACATGAAGAAGCATGCCGAGGAGCGCATCGCCGACCTGAAGTCGCGCGGCTTCGCCAATGCCGGGCTCTACGATCCGCCCGGCGTGGGCGGGACGCATGTGATGTATGTGCTGCACCACAATGACAAGCCGCATATCTACGCCGACCTGCCGGACAACCCCCGCATCTCCCCCCTGGTGCAGACCTGGAAGGGGGTCACCAAATATGTGGGCCTCGCCGCGATGAGCGTCATGGCGGTGGGCAGCGTGATCCACGGCGTCTTCGCGCGGCCCAACCGGGTCAGTGAGGAGGATGAGGAGAATGCCGAGAAGCTGGTGGAAACCAGCGTGAAGGCCCCGCCGCAGCCGGAAGAGCATCCAAGATGACCGAGCACATCCAGCCAGGAGATGCCATCCACCCGGGCAAGCCCGTCACGGTGGACCGCTACGGCCCCCTGGCCCGGCTCAACCACTGGGTCACGGCCGCCAGCCTGATCCTGCTGGCCGTCTCCGGCCTGGCCCTGTTCTGGCCCTCGCTCTTCTTCCTGACCAACCTCTTCGGCGGGGGACAGAACACCCGCGCGATCCATCCCTGGATCGGCGTGGTCCTGTTCTTCAGCTTCTTCATCTTCTTCTTCCAGCTCTGGCGGGCGAACCTCCCCGCCAGGGTGGATTTCGTCTGGCTGTCGCGGATCAAGGACGTGGTCCGCGGCAACGAGGAGAAGCTGCCGGAGCTCGGCAAGTACAATGCCGGCCAGAAGTTCATCTTCTGGGCGATGACCGGGCTGATCCTGGTGCTGATCGTCAGCGGCCTGGCGATCTGGGAACAGTACTTCGCCCCCTATACATCGATCCCCACCCGCCGGGTCGCCGTCCTGGCGCATTCCATCGCCGCCGTGCTGATCATCTGCGTCTTCATCCTGCACGTCTATGCGGCGATCTGGACACGCGGCACGCTGCGGGCCATGACCCGCGGCTCCGTCACCGGCGGCTGGGCCTGGAGGCATCACCGGAAGTGGCTGAGGGAACTGGCCGGCCGGCATAAGGTCGGCCCCGCCGAATAACCATCGACAACGCGTGGCCGGTCCGGCCCGCGGAGGATCCATGTCAGGATTTCAGAACCTCCAGCCCGATCCCTCCCTGATCGGGCGCATGCTCAAGCCGCCTTTCGCCATCATGCCCGATCCGGTGGCCCTGTTCCGCCAGCGGGCGGAACGCTTCTCGGTCCTGGCGGGCGACAGCCATCTGGCGCCCTACCTGGATTTCCTGGCCGGGCTGAGCGGGTTCCAGGCCGATCTGGCCGGGGAGCTTCCCCCCGCGCTTCCCATCTCTGACGAACAGGTCCGGCGCGCGCGGGAAAACCGCATGCCTCCCCTCGACCGTGCCGCCCTGGCCGGCGATACGGGCCTCCGGGCCCTGGCACAGCGCTTCCTGGAAGGCGTGGCGGCTCTCCCCATGCCCCCGCCGGCGGAGGCGGCCCTGGCCGGTTTGCGGCAGGCGGCCCCCGAGGACCTGGACCAGTTGATCGGCAATGTCCTGGCGGATTCCATCCCCGCCGATGACCTGCCCCGCCACCTGTTCCTGTCCGCGGCCGTGCAGGTCCATGCGGCGCGGCTGGCCTCCCTGCTCGATCCGAAACAGCTCGTGCCGGTGGAAACCGGCCTCTGCCCCTGTTGCGGCGGCCCTCCCGCCTCCTCCATGGTGGTCGGGCATCAGGGGGCGGAAGGGGCCCGCTACGCCGCCTGCGCCTTCTGCGGAACCCAGTGGAACGAGGTGCGGATCAAGTGCCTCGCCTGCGGCTCCACCAAGGGCGTAGGCTACATGGCGCCCGAGAGCGAGGATGAGGCCGCGGTGAAGGCGGAAACCTGCGATTCCTGCCGGAGCTGGGTGAAGATCCTCTACCAGAACCGGAATCCGTCCCTGGAACCGGTGGCGGATGACGTGGCCAGCCTGGGCCTCGACCTGCTGATGCGAGACACCCAGTACCGGCGGGCCGGCTTCGACCCCTTCCTGCTGGGCTACTGATCCATGTCCGATAAGGCGGCGTTGCGGGCCCTCCCTTCGGTGGATCGCGTCCTGTCCCTGGCCGGGCCTGCCATCGCCCGCTTCGGCCGCACCGAGGTCACGGAAGCGGTGCGGGCCGTGCTGGCGGAAATGCGGCGTAACCCGCCCGCACCGGACGCGCCCGATGCAGCCCCCGATGCCGCCACAGTGCTGGCCCGGGCGGAAACCCGCCTGGCTGCGCGGGACCGCTCCAACCTGCGGCCTCTCTTCAACCTGACGGGCACGGTGCTGCACACCAATCTCGGCCGCGCGCTCCTGGCCGAGGCCGCCGTCGAGGCCGCCGTGGCGGCCATGCGGAATGCGGTGGCCCTGGAATTCGACCTCGAAACCGGCCGGCGTGGCGAGCGTGACGACCATCTCCGGGGTGTTGCGCGAACTGACCGGCGCGGAGGATGCCACGGTCGTCAATAACAACGCCGCCGCCGTGCTGATCGCCCTGAACACCCTGGGCGCGGGGCAGGGGGCCCTGGTCTCGCGTGGGGAGCTGATCGAGATCGGCGGCGCCTTCCGCATGCCCGATATCATGGCCCGCGCCGGGGTCCGGCTGGTGGAGGTGGGCACCACGAACCGCACCCATGCCCGGGACTACGAGGACGCGCTCTCGCCCGGGATCGGCCTGATCCTCAAGGTGCATCCCTCCAACTACCGGATCGAGGGCTTCACCAAGACGGTGCCGGGGCAGGAACTGGCCTACATCGCCCGGGCGGCCGGTGTGCCGATGCTGAACGACCTCGGTTCGGGCACGCTGCTGGACCTGTCGCGCATCGGCCTCGCGAAGGAACCCACGGTCAGGAGGCGGTGGCCGAAGGCGCGGATATCGTCACCTTCTCCGGCGACAAGCTGCTGGGGGGCCCACAGGCGGGGTTCATCGTCGGGCGCCGCGACCTGATCGCGGCGATCAACCGCAACCCGATGAAGCGGGCGCTGCGCCTGGACAAGATCCGCCTCGCGGCCCTGGCGGCGACGCTGAAGCTGTACCGCGACCCCGACCGCCTGGTCGAACGCCTGCCGACCCTGCGTCTCCTGGCGCGCCCCCTGGCGGAGATCGAGGCCCAGGCCCAGCGCCTGTTGCCCGCCCTGCGACGGCTCCTGCCGCCCGGCTTCACCGCTGAACCCTGCTCCTGCCGCAGCCAGATCGGTTCCGGCGCCCTTCCGGCGGAAACCATCCCCAGTGCCGGGCTGCGCCTCTCCGCGCCGGATGGCGGAGGGCTGGACCGCCTCGCCGCCGCCCTGCGCAGCCTGCCGAGGCCGGTGATCGGCCATCTGCGCGACGGTGCCCTCGTGCTCGACCTCCGGACCCTGGAGGACGAGCCGGGCTTCCTGGCCAGCCTCGCTGCCATGCCCGCCGATGCACTGGCTTAGGCGTCTCCGGCGGCCTGCCGCGCCGCCGGCCCCCGATCCGGTGGCCGAAGCCAGGGCCGCTTTCGGCCGGGGCGAGTACGGGACGGCCCTGGGGATCTGGGAACCCCTCGCCCGGGCCGGCGACGCGGAGGCCCAGGCGGGGATCGGCCTCTGTTTCCTGCACGGCCTGGGTATCCCCGCCGACCCGCCCCTGGCGGAAAAATGGCTCTCCCTGGCCGCGGCCGGGGGGCATGCCAAGGCACGGCGTGAACTGGCGGAACTGTTCCGGCACGGCGCCGAGGGAGTGGAGGCCGACCCCGGCCGGGCGACGCAACTGTACCGGGCGGCCGCGGAAGGCGGCGATCCCGTTGCCCAGGATGTCTGGAGCCTGATGCTGCTGGAAGGGCAGGAGGGTGTCCCGGTGGACATCGCGGAAGCCCGCCGCTGGGCCCTGGCGGCCGCCGGGGCCGGGATCGCCCCGGCCATGACCCGCCTCGGCATGCTCTACCACAATGCCCAGGGGGTGGAGCGCGACGTGGCGGAGGCCGCCCGCTGGTGGCATGGCGCGGCTCTCCGGGGCGATGCGGATGGACAGGCCATGTTCGGCGCCGCCCTGCATCTGGGGGCGGGCGTGGCACCGGACCCGGTGGCGGCCATGGCCTGGCTGCTCCGGGCCACACGCGGCGGCAGCGCCCTGGCCCGGCCCTTCCTCTCCGCCGTCCGCGCCGCGCTGACCCCCGCGCAGCTCTCCCAGGCCCTGGCCCGCTCCTCCGAACCCCTGCCACCCATCCCTGGAGAGCCGGGATGATCGTCGGAACCGCCGGCCATATCGACCACGGCAAGACCGCCCTCGTGCGCGCCCTGACCGGGGTGGAAACCGATCGCCTCAAGGAGGAAAAGGCCCGCGGCATCACCATCGAGCTCGGCTTCGCCTATCTGGCGGAAGCCGGGCGCAGCATCGGCTTCGTCGATGTCCCGGGCCATGAGCGCTTCGTCCACACCATGCTGGCCGGGGCAAGCGGGATCGACTTCGCCCTGCTGGTGGTGGCCGCCGATGACGGGCCGATGCCCCAGACGCTGGAGCATCTGGCCATCCTGGACCTGCTGGGCCTGCGGCGCGGTGTGGTCGTGCTCAGCAAGGCGGATCTGGTGGACCCGGCGCGGCGGGAGGCCGTGACGGCGGAAATCCGCGCCGCCCTGGCCCCGACCGGCCTGTCGGAGGCTGGGATCCTGCCCGTTTCCACGGTAACGGGCGAAGGGCTGGACCGGCTCCGGGACCGGCTCTGGCAGGCGGCGGCGGAAACGGCCTCGCGCGGAGAGGATGGCGCCTTCCGCTTGGCGGTGGACCGCAGCTTCGTCCTGCCGGGAACCGGGACGGTGGTCACGGGAACGATCCTCTCGGGCGCCGTGGCCGTGGGCGACACAGTGCTGGTCAGCCCCGCCGGCCTGCCCGCCCGGATACGTTCCATCCATGCCCAGAACCAGCCCGCCGGGCGGGGCGTGGCGGGGCAGCGCTGTGCCCTGAACCTGACCGGGGAGGGGATCTCCCGGGATGCCGTCTCGCGCGGCGACATGATCCTCGACCCGGCCCTGCATGCGCCGGCCGGCCGCATCGATGCCCTGCTGCGGCTTCTGGACAGCGAGCCCCGGCCGATCGGCAACCTCCTCCCGGCCCGGCTGCATCATGCCAGCGCGGAAGTGGGCGTTCGCCTCATCCCCCTGGAAGCCGCCATCCCGCCCGGCGGCCAGGGGAGGGTCCAGCTCGTCCTGGAACGGCCCATCGCCGCCGCGGTGGGCGACCGCTTCATCCTGCGCGATGCCTCGGCACAGCGCACGATCGGAGGCGGACAATTCCTCGACCTGCGCCCCCCGCGCGCAAGAGGCGGACGCCCGAACGTCTGGAACAGCTCGACGCCGCCGCACAGCCGGAACCCGCCGAAGCGCTCCGACGAATGCTCGCCCTGCCGCCGTTTCATGTGGAACTTTCCGAATTCGTAAGGGATCGCGCCCTTTCCGCCGCCCAAGGAAAGGCGCTGGCGGGCCTGCCCGGACTGGCCGGTATCGAGGCCGGCGACCGGCATGTCCTGATGACCCGGGACCGCCTGCAGGCGTTCCGGGAGGCGATCCTGGCGGAACTGGCGCGTTTCCATGAGGAGAACCCCGATCTTCAGGGAACGGGCCGCGAAAGGGTGCGGATGCTCCTGCAACCCCGCCTGCCGGTGCCGGTCTTCCGGGCCATCCTGGAGGGGGAGGCCAAAGCCGGAAGGCTGGTGCTGGAGGGTGCCTTCCTCCGCCTCCCCGGGCACGAGGTGCGCCTGGGGCCGGAGGACGAGGAGCTTTACGCCCGCATCGTTCCCCTGATCGGTGGCGCCACCCGCTTCCGCCCACCAAGGGTGCGGGATCTCGTGCCGTTGGTCGGGACGGAGGAAGCCGGGATCCGGCGCCTGCTGAAGCTCTGCGCGCGCCTCGGCCGGGTGGACCAGATCGCCCATGACCACTTCTTCCTTCGCGCCACGACCGCCGAGATGGTCGAGATCGCACAGAATGTCGCCACCTGTTCCGCCGACGGCACCATCACCGCCGCGGCCTTTCGCGACCGGATGGACAATGGCCGGAAGGTCGCCATCCAGATCCTGGACTTCCTGGACCGCCACGGCGTGACCCTCCGCAGAGGCGATCTGCGCCGCATCAACCCGCACAGGAACGATCTGTTCCGGACCTACGACACGGACGGGCCCGCACCCCAGGCGACCGGCCCGGCCCAGAACCATGGATGACGACCTGGCCATGACGCCCCCCGCCGAGACGGATTTCGACGACTGGCTGATCGCCACCTATGGCGAGGTCGGCTCCTTCACCATGCTCTTCGTACTGCTACGGATCGCCGAAAGCACCGTGGAGCCCCTCCGCTCGGCCTATCTCCATGTCGTGGGCGACGAGACGCGCTGGCCGGACATGACGTCGCTCTTCGCCGGGGCCCGTGTGCCTTGGGACGCCGCCGTCTTCTTCCGGGCCGGGCGGGAAGGGCTCGTCGAGGATCGCGAAGCCAAGGCCCGCCTCGCTGCCCTGGCCCGTAGCCTCCACGAGGATCGCGGCCTGATCCGTGAGGGCGAGTTCTTCAATGCAGCGGGCATGCGGCTGCGGCTGGACCCGGCCTGACCCGGACGCGGAGCCACGCGCCATGGTCCACACACGAAGCAAACACATCCCGCCGCCAGAACAGATGGAAGCATGGCCACCGCGCACGCCCCTTGCGCTTCGGGCCACGCGCGAGTATAGGAACAAAATCAGCAAACTTCCACGCGGCCTTCTGCGCTGTCCCTATCCTCTGGAGCAGGAATCCAGCGGAACTCGTTTGCCCGCCGGACTGAGGCCCCGCCCCATACGGGCGCATAAAGGTCTAAAATCCTAAAATCCTAAAGCCTTAAAACAGCCTTCCCGCTGAAAGGTCCCAAAGCCGCTCAGCAGTTCGGCGCGGCCTTCTTCGGCGCGCTGATCGGATCGAGGCCCCGCGCCGTCGCCGGCTGCCAGGTGCGCGACTGCGGCGTCTTCCCGCTGGACTGGGTGCCGATGAAGGAACCACCGGTCCCACCGCTCCAGCCCGTATTGCCCGCATTGCCGGGGGCGGTGCTGTCGGACCTGCCCGTTGCCGCCTGCGTCGCAGGCTGGGACTCCACCGCGGCCCGACAGCCCTGGCCACTGTCCAGGCTCTGCTTCGAGGGGGGCGTGCCGGCCTGCTGGGCCATGGCCGCCGTGCCGAGGCCGAGGATCAGGCTCCCGGCGATCCAGAACGCTCCTGCACGCATCGTCATCCTCCCATTGCTGGCGGGATCGGCCATGCACCCCGGTTGGCGCATGATCCACCTGGCGTCATCCGCGCGATGCCGCCGGCGATCCCGCACCCGGCCGCCACCGAAAGGGAAAGCGTATGGCGAACCGCCGGGTTTGCCCGGCCCCGCACGAAAGAAAGACCACGGCTCCCGTCAGGCGATCACCACCCGCGCCTCGCCCGCCACGGTACGGCCGACGAGACGGGCGGCGGGATAGCCCGCCTGCTGGATGCCGGACAGGATGCGCGCCGCCTCCGCCTCCGCGCAGGCGACGAGCAGGCCGCCGGAGGTCTGCGGGTCGGCCAGCAGCCGGCGCCGCCAGGCCGGCAGTTCCGCCGGCAGCGTGATCCTGTCGCCATAACTCGCCCAGTTGCGGTCGGACGCGCCGGTGATGAAGCCGCGCTCGGCCAGCGCGGCGGCGTGGGACAGCCAGGGAAGATCGTCGAGCCGCAGGGTCAGGCTCAGGCCGGAACCCTGCGCCATCTCCAGCGCATGCCCCAGGATGCCGAAGCCGGTGACATCGGTGATGCCATGCACGGCAGGATCCTTCGCCAGCTCCGCGCCGATCCGGTTCAGCAGGGTGGTGGAGGCCAGCATCTCGGCATAGGCACCCTCCGGCAGGGCACCTTTCTTGATGGCGGCGGAATAGATGCCGACGCCCAGCCCCTTGGTCAGGATCAGCGCATCGCCCGGCCGGGCCCCGGCATTGCGTCGCACCTGGTCGGGATGGCAGAGGCCGATCACCGCCAGCCCGTAGATCGGCTCCGGTGAGTCGATGGAATGGCCGCCGGCCACCGGGATCCCGGCCGCGGCGCAGACCGAGGCGCCGCCCGCCAGGATGCGCCGGATCACCGCCGGCTCCAGCTTGTTGATCGGCATCCCCAGGATGGCCAGGGCCATGATCGGCTGGCCGCCCATCGCATAGATGTCCGACAAGGCATTGGTGGCGGCGATCCGCCCGAAATCATCCGGATCGTCCACCATCGGCATGAAGAAGTCGGTGGTGGCGATCACCGCCAGATCCTCGTTCACCTGCCAGACGGCGGCATCGTCCGAGGTCTCGGTCCCGACCAGCAATTGCCGGAAGGGACCGGCCGCGGGCTGTTCGGCCAGGAGTTCCCGCAGCACCGCCGGCGCCAGCTTGCAGCCGCAGCCGCCACCATGGGCCAGCTCGGTCAGGCGGATCACGGGATCGGACATGGAAGCCTCCACAGTGCGGTCCATCGGCATCCGGGAAGCCTACATCCGATCATCGTGTCCGGAGAAGGGTAGGCCGGGCGACATCCCCCGCCCGTGCCCCTACCGCCGATGCCGCTCCTGGCGGAGCCTCGCACCGTGAGGATGCGAACGCCCAAGGCAGGGCCCCCGGGCATACCCCCCCCGGGGCATACCAAGGGGGCCGCCTGGCCGGCATCCGGCTTTACAGGGACAACTCGCCGGACACGGTATCCCGGCTCCCCCGTGCCGCCGGCGGTTCCAGCAGGAAGCCATCGAAGAAGCGCGCGATCCCGGCATGGTCGTCCAGGGGCAGGACATGCGCCACATGCTGGTCCGGCCTGACGATCACCACGCATCCGCCGTCCCGGTCGATGCCGCGCAGATCGAAGATGTCCCGGCCGCTCCCCGTGGCCGGGCAGAACACCTTCTCGTAGTCCACGAGGCCGTGGCGGCCCTTTGCCGGGCGCAGCAGGGCAGGCATCCCGCCATAGGCGAGATCGCGATGCGGCTGCTGGACGATCGCCCGCAGGTCGATCACCGCGTCGATATCCTCCCCCGCCGGGGTGTAGCGCCGGATCGGAGAGGCATCGTCCCGCTCCAGGAAATGGCAGAGCCGGCCGAGGCGGGAGGAAGGATCGGTCGGGTCCTCTGCCGCCGCGAAGGCGAAGAGGCGCCAGCGGCCATCCGCCTGCACCGCGTGACCGAGATGCATCGGCTTCGCATCCGCCAGCCGGATCACTGGCGCGGAATGGAAGCGCATGCCGATGACGAGGCCTTCCGCGAGATGCTGATGCACGCCCGCCCCGGTGATCGCCGAGGGCTCGTAGCGCATCGCCGTGCCGGCCGTGAAACGGCCCTGCTGCATGAAGTATTTCTGGAACTCCGCCGGATCGACACCCTTGCTGTCCGGATCATGGGGGTCCTTGGGCGGCAGGGAGAGCATCCGGGCCAGCTTGCGGTCGAAGGCGATCAGCTCCTCCGCCACGGCATGGCGCTCCGCCGAATAGGTGGCGAGGAGGAAGGGATCGACCTGTCCCCGCAGCACCGCGGCCAGCTTCCAGCCGAGGTTGAAGGCATCCTGCATGGAGACGTTCATGCCCTGTCCCGCCTTGGGGCTGTGCGTGTGGCAGGCATCGCCGGCGATGAAGACACGCGGCAGGCGCGTGCCCCTTTCCGCCTCCGGGACATCGTCGAAGCGGTGGCACATCCGCTGGCCGATCTCATACACCGACCACCAGGCCACCTCCTTCACCTCCAGCCGGTGGGGGGAAAGAATGCGCTGGGCGGCGGCGATCAGGTGATCGACGGTGATGTTGCGGTTGGCGACACGCTCGTTCTCGGCGAGCTTGTCCATTTCGATATAGAGCCGCACGAGATAGCCGCCCTCGCGCGGGATGATCACCATGTTCCCCGCCGCCGAATGGAGCACGCATTTCAGGCGGATGTCGGGAAAGTCGGTGACCGCGAGCACATCCATCACGCCCCAGGCATGGTTGGCGGAGGCGCCTTCCAGGTTCAGGCCGATCTCCCGCCGCACCGCGCTGCGGGCGCCGTCGCAACCGACCGCGTAACGGGCCCGGATGGTCTCCACCTCTCCCTCATGCCCGGGGTCGAGGCGCTCAAAGCGGGCCGTCACGGGATGGGAAACATCCGGTTCCGCCGCGACCTCCAGCGAGACCAGCCGACGATGATAGTCCGGCACGATGGGGGAGGCACCGCGCCGCATCGTGTCCAGGTAGAAGTCATGCACCCGGGCTTGGTTGAGGATGACATGCGGGAACTCCGAGAGTCCTTCCTCCGTGTCCAGGATGCGGCCGCTGCGCTGGATGGCGCCATCCCGGCTGCTGTCCGGCTTCCAGAACACCAACTCGTTCACCCAGTAAGCCTCGCGCAGCACACGCTCCACGAAGCCGAAGGCGTTGAACATCTCCATGGTACGACAGGCGATGCCGTCCGCCTGGCCGAGCATCAGCGGTCCGGCCTTCTGCTCCACGATACGCGTCGAGATCCCGGGAAAGGCGGCGAGTTGCGCCGCCAGGGTCAGGCCCGCCGGTCCGCAGCCGACGATCAGGACATCGGTGGTCCGGGGCAGGGCCGCGGGCACAGCGCCTGGAGGGGGAGGGGCGATCCTGGCCGCCTCCGGATCGCCTGCACGGAAACCGTTGAGATGGAACTGCATGCTCACTCCTCCCTGGATTGCCGCCATGGCGGAGGATGGGCGTCGCCGGATGCCGGAAGGCATCGGCGGGACGGTGCATCACTCCCTTCTGTGCGGCTCTTGCTTAAAGGATGAACACATAAATTATGTATGCTGTCAATTATCTTCCGCAGCTCGCCCAACGAATTTCCGGAGCAGCGCGATGAACTGGGCCTGCTCCGCCGTGGAGAGCGGCTGCATCATCTCCGCCTGAGCGGCCAATACGCGCTCTTCCACGGCTTCCAGCAGGGCGCTTCCGGCCTTGGTCAGACTGACGGTCTTCACGCGCCTGTCCTGCCGCGACGGCTGGCGTAGGATGAGGCCCTTGGCCTCCAGGCGGTCCAGCACGCCGCCGAGCGTCGCCCGGTCGAAGGCGATCAGATCCGAAAGCCGCGTCGCGTCGATCCCCGGTTGGGAGGCGATGGCCACCATCGCGGCATATTGCACCGAGGTGATCTCGAAGCCCGCCAACTGGGCGGTGAAGATGGCGCCCGAGATCTGATGCGCCCGCCGGATCAGGTGGCCAGGCATGTCATACATGGATCTGATGGACATCAGGCTTTCCGTGGCGGTTGGGACAGGCTGAGCCTCTAGATCAGATCGGGATGAGGGGGAACGGCAGGTACGGTCCCGGAAACCACGGTCCGGGGCTCAGGACGGCTGCTCGTGAGCCGGGACCCCGGTGGGGCCGGGCTGTACGAAGCGCGCGGCCCCGACACGGATGCCAGAGAGGATATGCCGGCGGATGAGCGAGACCCGCTGCGTGTCATGCGTATCGGGATGCGAGACCAGCCAGTAGCTGCGCAGGAAGCGGATCTCCGGCAGGATGCGCCGCAGCTCCGGAAAGCCGCCCGCGGCATAGTCATGCAGGATGCCGACGCCATGGCCGGCGCGGACGGCTTCCATCTGCGCCACCACGCTGCCGCATTCGTAACGGGCCCCGATCACGCGGCGCAGGGCGGCGGCGTAGTCCAGGGCGCGGCTGTAGACGTAATCCTCGACATTCGTGACAAAGAGCCGGCTCGCCAGTTCCGCCGGCCGGAGGATCGCGCCGGTCCGTGCGAGATAGGCTTCCGAGGCATAGACGCTGAGGGTGTAGTCGGTGAGCTTGGTGACGATCAGCCGCCCCTGCTCCGGACGCTCCAGCGTGATGGCCAGATCCGCTTCGCGGCGCGAAAGGGAAAAGGTGCGGGGCAGGGGCACGAGCTGGATGACCAGCCCTGGGTGCTGCTCTGCCAGCCCGGCCAGTTGCCCGGCCAGCACATAGTTTCCCAACCCATCGGGCGCGCCGATGCGCACGGTGCCGCTGACAGCCCCCTCCAGGCTGCTCAGCCGGGAGCCCAGGCGCAGGAATTCCGATTCCGCCCGTTCCGCCGTGGCGAGCAGGGCCTCGCCGGCGCTGGTCAGCAGGCAGCCCTGGTTCCGGCGGTCCAGCAGCTTGGCCCCGAGTTCGCGTTCCAGCGCCGTGATCTGGCGGCCCACGGTGGCGTGGTTCAGCTTCAGCTCCCGGGCGGCCGCGAGGATTTGCCCCGCACGTGCCACGGCCAGGAAGATCCGGATGCGGTCCCAGTTCATGGGGTGACTTTAAATTCCGCACATCGAGGGTGCAATTCTGGCCATTGATGTGCAGTTGGTCGAGCCTTATCGCAGGAAGCGCCGGTGGTGCCACGGAGTTCCGCCGGGATAAGCCTCGCGCATGGGAGACGAAACGCATGGCCACCTGGATTCCGCATTTCATCGGCGGCGAGAGCTTCGAGGGACGCGGCGGCCGCACGGCGCCGGTCTACAATCCCGCCACCGGAGAGCAGACGGGCGAGGTCCCGCTGGCCAGCGCCCGTGACGTCGATACCGCGGTTCGGGCGGCGCAGAAGGCCTTCCCGGCCTGGGCCGCCACCCCGCCGCTGCGCCGCGCCCGGATCCTGAACAGGTTCCTGTCGCTGCTGGAACGTGACGCGGACCGCATCGCCGCCGCGATCACCGCCGAGCACGGCAAGGTCCTTTCCGATGCCAAGGGCGAGCTGACGCGCGGCATCGAGGTGGTGGAGTTCGCCACTGCCGCGCCGCAGCTGCTCAAGGGGGAGGTGACGGAGAATGTCGGCACCCGCATCGACAGCCATTCCCTGCGCCAGCCGCTGGGTGTGGTCGCGGGCATCACGCCGTTCAACTTCCCGGCCATGGTGCCGATGTGGATGTTCCCGGTCGCGCTCGCCTGCGGCAACTGCTTCATCCTGAAGCCTTCCGAGCGCGATCCCTCCGCCAGCCTGATCCTGGCCGAACTGCTGGCCGAGGCCGGGCTGCCGCCGGGCGTGTTCAGCGTGGTGCAGGGCGACAAGGAGGCGGTGGATGCCCTGCTGGAGCATCCCGGCGTCAGCGCGGTCAGCTTCGTCGGCTCCACGCCCATCGCGCGCTACATCTACGAGACCGCGGCGAAGACGGGCAAGCGCTGCCAGGCGCTGGGCGGCGCCAAGAACCACATGGTCATCCTGCCGGATGCCGATATGGACCAAGCGGTGGATGCGCTGATGGGCGCGGCCTATGGCTCGGCCGGCGAGCGCTGCATGGCGATCTCCGTGGCCGTGCCGGTCGGCGAGCGCACGGCCGAGGCGCTGATGGCGAAGCTGGAGCCGAAGGTCCGCGCCCTGAAGATCGGCCCGGGCACCGAGGCCGATGCCGAGATGGGACCGCTGGTGACGCGCCAGCACCGCGACAAGGTGCGCGGCTATGTCGATGCCGGCGTGAAGGAAGGCGCGAAGCTGGTGGTCGATGGCCGCGACTTCCGCATGCAGGGCTATGAGGACGGCTTCTTCATCGGTGGCACGCTGTTCGACCATGTGACGCCGGAGATGTCGATCTACCGTGAGGAGATCTTCGGCCCCGTGCTCTCGGTGGTGCGGGCCGACGACTACGCCACCGCCGCGAAGCTCATCAACGAGCACGAGTTCGGCAACGGCACCTCGATCTTCACCCGTGACGGCGAGGCAGCGCGAGAATTCGCCCATGGCATCCAGGTCGGCATGGTCGGGATCAACGTGCCCATCCCGGTGCCGATGGCCTTCCACTCCTTCGGTGGTTGGAAAGCCTCGCTCTTCGGGGACCACCACATGCACGGGCCAGAGGGTGTGCGCTTCTACACGAAGCTCAAGACCATCACGACCCGCTGGCCTTCGGGCGGCTTCCGCTCCGGCGCGGAATTCGTGATGCCCACCATGGGCTGACCGACCATGGCTGGCCCGGGTTTCAACCCGGGCCGGTGCCCCTGTATGTCCGGCAAGGCGCCCCGAGGGCTCCGATGTCACGGAAGGATCATTGACGACCCGCTTGATTCGGTATGGTGCGCATGATCAGGGTCAGCCTGCCGGCATGCCGGTTTCAGGGAGATCCGGATGGAATACGCCCGTCGTTTCAAGTTCCTGGTCTGTGCCCCGGCGTTCGATGAGGCCGACCTGGAGGGCGCCCGCCTGCGTCAGATCCTCACCGAGATCGAGGGCATGGGGTATGCCGTGTTGCGGGCACGGCGGGATGAGGATGCCGAGCTGGTGGTCCGCACCGATGCCGCGATCGGCTGCGTGGTGGTGGACTGGGGTAAGAAGGGCCTCCAGGGCAAGGCAGCTGCCCTGATCTCGCTGGTCCGGCGTCGCGGCACGGAGGTGCCGATCTTCCTGCTGGTGCGGCGCCGGCGGCTGGAGGACATTCCGGTCGACGTTCTGGACGATGTCGATGGCTTCGTCTTCCTGGCCGAGGAAACGCCGGAGTTCATCGCCAAGAACCTCGTCTCCCGGCTGCGGCAATATGCCGAGACGCTGAAGACGCCCTTCTTCGGGGCGCTGGTGGATTATGCCGAGCAGGGCAACCAGCTCTGGACCTGCCCGGGCCATAACGGCGGCATGTTCTACAGCCGCAGCCCCATCGGGCGGATTTTCGTCGAGCATCTGGGCGAGGCGGTGTTCCGTGACGACCTCGACAATTCCGTGCTGCAACTCGGTGATCTGCTGACGCATGAGGGGCCGGCCCTGGCGGCGCAGCGCGAGGCGGCGAAGATCTTCGGGGCCGAGCGCACCTATTTCGTGCTGAACGGCACCTCCACTTCCAACAAGATCGCACTGAACGCCCTGCTCGCCGAGGGCGATCTGGTGCTCTTCGACCGCAACAACCACAAGGCGGCGCATCACGGCGCGCTCTTTCTCAGCGGCGCGCTTCCGATCTTCGTGGAGACGGCGCGCAACCCGCATGGGTTGATCGGGCCGATGCTGAAGGATGCGTTGTCGGAAGAGCGGCTGCGCGAGGCGATCCGTACCAATCCGCTGGTGCGCGATGCGGAAGCCTGGCGCCGGCCGCGCCCTTTCCGCGCCGCGGTGATCGAGCAGTGCACCTATGACGGTACGATCTATTCCGCCGAGGAAGTGCTGAGCCGCATCGGCCATCTCTGCGACTATGTCCTCTTCGACGAGGCCTGGGCCGGCTTCATGAAGTTCCACCCACTCTTCCGTGGACGCTTCGGCATGGGGCTGGAGAAGCTGGGACCCGACGCGCCGGGCATCCTGGTGACGCAAAGCACCCATAAGCAGCTCGCCAGCTTCTCCCAGGCTTCGCAGATCCATGTGAAGGACAGCCATCTCGGCGAGCAGCGGCGCCGTGTCGGGCATCGGCGCTTCAACGAGATGTACCTGCTGCATGCCTCGACCAGCCCCTTCTACCCGCTTTTCGCCTCGCTCGATGTGGGCGCGCAGATGATGAAGGGCCGTTCCGGCGAGGTGCTTTGGGACGACACCGTCCGCCTCGGCATCGAGATGCGCAAGAAGCTGCGTTTCACCGCGCGTGAGATGGCGGAGAAGGAGACTGACCCGTCGCGCCGCTGGTTCTTCGAGCCTTTCGTGCCAAAGACCGTGCGGCTGGACGGTGTGCCCACCCCATGGGAGGAGGTGCCGACCGACCTTCTGGCCGCCAACCCCGAGCACTGGGAGTTCCGCCCGGGCGAGGACTGGCATGGTTTCGGCGATGTGCCGGCGGGCTGGGCCATGACCGATCCGAAAAACTTGGTGCTGACGCCTGGCTTCACCGATGGCGGTTATGCCCGGCATGGCGTGCCGGCGCCGGTGGTGGCGGAGTATCTACGCCAGAACCGCATCGTGCCGGAGAAGAACGACCTGAACAGCCTGCTCTTCCTGCTCACGCCCGGCAGCGAGAGCAGCAAGGCGGGCACATTGCTGTCCCACCTGGTCACCTTCAAAAAGCTGCACGACCAGAACGCGCCGCTGGAGGATGTCATCCCCGGCTTCGTCGCGCGACGGCCGAGCCGCTACGCGAAGTTGCGGTTGCGCGACCTCTGTGCCGAGATGCATGATTTCTACCGCGAGCAGAATATCAGCGGACTACAGGCAGCGCAGTTCCAGGCTGGGCATTTCCCGGAGATGGTGATGCCGCCGCATGAGGCGGTGCGGGAACTGGTACGCAACCGTGTGGATTACGTGCCTCTGGACGAATGCTTCGGTCGCGTCGCGGTTACACTCTGGCTGGTCTATCCGCCCGGGATCGCCACGGTCGTGCCTGGCGAAAGGCTGGGCGAGGCCTCGCGGCCGATGATCGACTATCTGAAAGCTTTCGAACGGGCGGCGAACCGTTTTCCCGGCTTCGAGAACGAGATCCAGGGTCTCTACCGGGAGACCGATCCGGAGGGGCGGGTGCGCTTCTATACCTATGTGCTGCGCGAGGAGTCTTAGGGACCCGAAGGCTGCCCGGGTCGCGTGGTTGAACGAACGGACGTCCGGAAAAGTCAGTGTGATGAAGATTTCCTTTTATATATCGGTTAATCGGGTATGTTTTCTGGAGTACCTGACCGAGAACCCATGAGCAATTCGCCTAACCGTGCCTTCCTGACCGTGATCCCGGAGGCCCATGCCGAGCTGGTCCGTGGCCTGTCATCGCCCGTGCGGATCCAGATCCTGCGTCTGTTGCGGCAACAGGGGCCGCTCAATGTGAACCAGATCGGCGAACACCTCGACCTGCCCCAGTCGACCGTGGCGGCGAATGTGCAGGTGCTGGAGGAATGCCGTCTGATTGAAACAGAGGTCATCAAGGCGCGGAAGGGGCAGCAGAAGATCTGCCATGTCCGCTTCGACGATATCGTTATACGCCTGGACGGCCCTGCCCTGACGCAGCGCAACGACCTCGTCGAGGTGGCCATGCCTTTGGGTCTTTATACCTCCTGCAATGTGCGCGCCCCTTGTGGTCTTTGTTCGACGCGTGGCGTGATTGGCTTGCTCGATGTGCCGGACTTCTTCCTCGATCCTGCGCGTGTCGAGGCAGCTCTGATCTGGTTTTCACGGGGGTTCGTCGAATACAAATTCCCCAATAATGCCAAGCTGATCCGGGCCCGTGTGCAGGGGCTGGAATTCAGCATGGAGCTCTCCTCCGAGGTGCCCGGCACCAACCTCGACTGGCCATCCGACATCACGCTCTGGGTCAATGGTATAAAGCTTGGCAGTTGGACCTCTCCCTCCGATTACGGCGACAAGCGCGGTGTGCATACGCCGCGCTGGTGGAAGCTCGAAGGGTCGCAATATGGCCGCCTCACCAACTGGCGTGTGACTGAAAACGGTACCTTCTTCGATGGCATCCGCCTGTCCGACGTGACGCTGCGTGACCTTGCGCTCGACGAGCATCATTCCATCCGGCTGAGAATCGGCATTGAGGAGGATGCTGCCCATCCTGGGGGGATCAATATTTTCGGCCGTGGCTTCGGCAATCACAGCCAGGACATCGTCATGCGGCTCCACTTGGTTTAATGTTCTTGAAATTCGGGTTCATATCCAAAACAATGTTGACGATCCTAAGGCAACTCTCCTAGCCTCCCCGTAACGATAGCCGGCGCAGCCGGCACGGGGAGGAATGGTCCATGACGCTTTGCCGCAGATCGCTGCTGGCCACGCCGATCGTGCTTGCCGCCGCACCACTGAGGGCCCAGCCGACAGGTTCCGGTCCTGCCCCCGCTGCGCCGCCGCGACGCGAGACCCTGATCCTCGAAAACCCGGAAGGCGTGATCCGCAACGCCGGCTGGTTCAACATCTGGGCGATCAATGCAGGCAGCCAGTACAATGGCTTGCAGCAGGTCGCCATGGACACGCTCTGGTACATCGACCCGGAAAGCGGGCTGGACGGCCCCTTCGACAATTCCCTGGCAGCCGAACCGCCGATCTACAACGCCGACTTCAGCGAGATGACCGCCAAGCTGCGCCAGGGCATTTACTGGAGCGACGGGGTGGAATTCACCGCCGCCGACGTGGTGCATACCGTCGAGACGCAGATCAAGAACCCCGGCATGCGGTGGAGCGCGCAGTTGATCCTGAATGTGGATCAGGTGTCGGCCCCCGATCCCTATACCGTGGTGTTCAAGCTGAAGCGCCCCAACGCACGCTTCCATGCCAACTTCATGGTGCGCTTCAACGCCATCTGGATCATGCCCAAGCATGTCTTCGGGAAGGTGGCGGACCCGGTCCGGTTCGATTTCAATCCACCGGTCTCGCTGGGAGCCTACACGCTGCACAGCTACGATCCTGAGGGGCGGCGATTCACTTGGCAGCGGCGCGAGGACTGGCAGCGGACCACGCTCGGGCGCTTCGGACAGCCGGCGCCGCGCTACCTCTCCTATGTCGATGGCGGGCCGCCGGACAAGCGCGTGATTGCGCAGCTCAATCACGATCTGGACGTGGTCCATGACGTCTCGCCGGAGGGCATGTTCACCCTGGCGCGGCAGTCGGACCAGATCCAGGGCTGGTTCCCGCACTTTCCCTACGCACACCCGGATCCGACGCTGCCGGCGCTGATCTTCAACACTCAGAACCCGATGTTCCAGGACAGGCGGGTCCGTTGGGCGCTGGCGCTGCTGATCGATATCAAGGCCGTCTCGATGGCCAGCTATCGCGGTGCGGCCACCATTTCCGCCATTGCTCTGCCTCCCACCGGAACCCACCCCCGGGATTATCATGGGCCGTTGCAGGAATGGCTCTCGGCTTTCGAGCTGGATACCGGCAAGCAGGTGATCAAGCCTTATGACCCGGGCATCGGGGCCGAGATCGCTGGTATGGTGCGCCCCTCGACACCCGGTGTTCCGACGATCCCGCCGAGATTGCGCGTTCCCTGGGTCATGGCTGGTGGAAGCCCAATCCGCGTGCCGCCACGGAGCTCCTGGAAGCAGCCGGTTATCGCAAGCGCGGCAACAACTGGATGATGCCGGACGGGCGCCCATTCAGCATCAAGGTGATGGTGGAAGGTGAAACCCGCCCCGTGATGACGCGCGCGGGCACCATGATCGCGCAGAACTGGCGGCAGTTCGGCATCGACAGCAGGATCGACGTGGCCCAGGGCACGACCATGTCCGATCGTCGCAATGCCGGCGATTTCGAGACTGTCATCGCCTGGAGCGTCGAGACCTATGGCGGGCATCCGGACCTCGCCTATTTCCTCGACAGCTGGCATTCCCAGTATGTCGCGCCACCCGGCAAGGCGCAGCCCTGGCGCAACTGGCAGCGCTGGTCGAGCCCGGAGATGGACGCGGTGATCGAGCGTATGCGGCAGACACCTTTCGACGACCCATCGGTGGTCGAGATTGGACGTGACTATGCCAAGCTGATGGTGCGGGAAATGCCGATCATTCCGCTCATGGCCTACAATGTCTTCACCTCGATGGATACGACCTACTGGACGGGCTTCCCCAGTTCGGAAGCGCCCTTCGCCAATCCCGTGCCCAACTGGGGAAACTCCCGCTACATGCTGGTGCGCCTGAAGCCGCGCGCCGCCTGACCACCGGCCGGCGGGCGCGTTGTGCCCGCCTCTCCGCAACGCCAAGGATGCGCGCATGCAGGGCTATGGCCTCCATCTGCTCAAGCGTCTGATGCAGTTCCTTCTGGTTGTCTTCATCGGCATCAACGTGACCTATGTCATCACGCATGCCACGCCGATCGACCCGGTGGAGCAGACCATCACCGCGGCCACCTCCTTTGGTACCACGAGCCCTGAGGCCATCGAGATGATGCGCCGGTCGCTGCAGGATCTCTATGGCACCGGCGGCAGCTCGTTCAGCCAGTGGCTGTCCTTCTGGCGGCGGATTCTGGTCGGTGATTTTGGCCCTTCTCTTTCTGCCTTCCCGACCCCGGTCGCGACGCTGATCGGCCGTGCCCTGCCATGGACCTTCGGATTGATGGCGGTTTCCACCCTGTTGGCCTGGGGGTTGGGCAATCTGCTGGGCGGACTGGCGGGCTATTACCGGCGCAGCCGGTTGCTCAAGCTGGCCGGGATTGCCGCCATGGCGGTGCATCCCGTGCCCTATTACATCGTGGCCTTCGTTCTGCTGATCCTCTTCGGCTTCGTCTGGCCAGTCCTGCCGATCACGGGCGCCTATGCACAGGGTCTCCAACCAGGCTTGACGCTGGAATTCGTCCTCAGTGTCCTGCGCTATTCCCTTCTGCCGGCGCTGTCGCTGATCCTGGTCGGGATCGGCGGCTGGTTCATGGGTATGCGTTCCCTGGTCTCCAACGTCGTGACGGAGGATTATGCCGTCTATGCCGAACTGGCCGGGGTCCGGCGGCGCACCATCCTGTCCGCCTATGTCATGCGCAACGCCCTGGCGCCGCAGGTAACGGGTCTCGCCATGTCGCTCGGAGCCATCTTCAATGGCGCCATCATCACCGAACAGGTCTTCGGCTATCCCGGGCTCGGCTCGCTCCTGGTCGCAGCGGTGCATGCGGGCGACTACAGCCTGGTGATCGGGGTGACCACCATCTCGATCCTCGCCGTATCCTCCGCGGTGCTGCTGGTGGACCTGCTCTATCCTTTGCTCGATCCGCGGGTACAGGGGCGCTGACATGATCCGTATCCTGCGAGACCTGCTGCGCTACAACTGGGAATTTGCCCTGGGCAGCCTCTTGCTGCTGGGCGTGGCCATCGTGGCACTGATGTCCTTCTTCTCGCCTTATCCGCCCCTCGATGTCTATGTCGTGCCGCCTGACATGCCGCCCTCCGCTCAATTCATCCTGGGCACCACTTCGCGTGGGCAAGATGTCTTCTGGCAGCTCTCCTTCGCCATCCGGAACACCCTGCTCTTCGGCATCACTGTCGCTGTGATCAGCCGGATCATCGCGCTCGCCGTCGGGCTCCTCGCCGGCTATGCCGGGGGGCAGCGGACAGGGCGCTGATGTCCGTCAACGACAGTTTCATCGTGGTGCCGCTCTTTCCCATCCTGGTGCTCTTCTACTTCGTGATGCGGGATCAGATGACCTGGGCGTTGCTCGCGCTGGTCGCCGCCTGCCTCGGTTGGGCCTATGATGCACGGCTGATCCGCTCCATAGCCCTGTCGCTCAAGACGCGCGAATTCACGGCCCAGGCCGCCTTCTCCGGCATGAGCGCGGCCCGGATCGTGACGCGGGAGCATTTGCCCTACGTCATGCCGGTGATCTTCACCACCACCATGAACAACATGAACTGGAGCATCGGGTTGGAGGTGACGCTCTCCGTCCTGGGCTTCACCGATGTCAACACACCCACCATCGGCGGCATGATCTACTGGGCCAACCAGCACGCTGCCCTGGTTTCGGGGATCTGGTGGTGGATCGCGGCACCCGTGGCCCTGGTCGTCGCTGTCTTCGTGGCGCTGTTTCTCCTGGCAGTCTCGATGAACGAGTACATTGACCCGCGCTCCCGTCTTGCACGCATGGGAGGTGGCGCGTGATGCTGGCTGTCACCCCGCCTGTCCCCCCGCTGGCCCTGGCGACGCGGCCGCGCCCCATCCTGTCCGTCGAGGGGCTCAAGGCCTACTACCGTGTGAATGCCTATGGCACGGTACGCGAGGTGCGCGCCGTGGACGATATCAGCCTGGAGATCCGCCGGGACGAGATCTATGGCCTCGCGGGTGAAAGCTCCTCCGGCAAGAGTAGTCTGATCAAGACCATCGCCCGTGCCATTCGCCCACCTCTCCAGGTGGTGGCCGGGCAGGTAAGGTTCGATTTCGGCTCCGGACCCCGTGATCTCTATGCCCTGCCGGAAGCGGAACTCTCGGCCACGCGCTGGCGGAACCTATCCTACATCATGCAAGGCTCGATGAACGTGCTCAATCCGGTGCGCAGGATTCGGCACGCCTTCGCGGACTTCGCCTTCCGCCATATGGGCCTGCCCATGCCGGAGTTCCTGCAGAGGGTCCAGGCACATCTGGCCCATTTGCACCTGCCGCCCGAGGTGCTGGATCGCTTTCCGCACGAGCTGTCCGGCGGCATGCGGCAGCGTGTCACCATCGCCCTCGCCACCGTCTGCCGGCCGGATTTCGTGATTGCCGACGAACCTACCACCGCGCTCGACGTCGTGGTGCAGAAGAGTGTCCTGGCGATGATCCGCAACCTGCAGCGCGAGATGGGCTCTTCCGTCCTTTTCGTCACGCATGACATGGCGGTGCATGCCAACCTGACCGACCGGCTCGGCATCATGTATGCGGGACGGCTGGCGGAGGAAGCGCCGACGCGGCAGCTCTTCCGTGGGCCGTTGCATCCCTATACGCGTCACCTGATCGCCAGCCTGCCTCGCATCGGCGATGACAGGCCGCGACACGGGTTGGAAGGCAAGCCGCCGAGCCTGGCCGACCCGCCGCCCGGGTGCCGCTTCCATCCACGCTGCCCGCTCGCCATGCCCGTGTGCCGCGAAGTGGTGCCGGCATTTGAGGAGGTCCAGCCCGACCACCGTGTCGCCTGCCATGCCGTGGCCCAGGGGAAGGTATCATGACCACGCCGCTTCTTGAACTGCGGCAGGTCTGCAAGACCTATGGTGGCGGCCTCTTCGCGCATCGGAAGACGCCGGCGGTACGCGACGTGTCCTTCGTCCTGGAGGGCGGGCGGCCGGAGGTCTTCGCAGTCATCGGCGAGTCCGGGAGCGGAAAATCGAGCCTGGCCCGCATGGTGCTGGGCATGAGCAAGGCGACGGAAGGGAAGGTCCTGTTCCAGGGCCACGACGTGTCGCATCTCCGGGGACGTCGCGCCCGGCTGGATTTCATGCGCCAGGTACAGCCGATCTTCCAGAACCCTTTCGAGGCTTTCAATCCGCTCGTGCGCGTGGACCGCTATCTCTACGCCACCGCCAGCAATCTTGCCGGGGCATCGGGTCAGGCAGAGGCCGAAGCGGCTTCCGACCGCGCCCTGCAGCAGGTGGGACTTTCGCTGGCGGAGGTGAGGGGCGCTTTCCGCATGAGATGTCCGGAGGACAGTTGCAGCGTGCGGCGATCGCGCGAGCTCTGATCTCTGGCCCGTCTTTGCTGGTGGCGGATGAGCCGGTCTCGATGATCGATGCGTCCCTGCGCATGACCATCGTGAACCTGTTCAAGGAACTTCGGGATCATCTTCGGGTCTCGATCATCTACATCACGCATGATCTCGCCACGGCCTACACGATCAGCGATCGCGTCATGATCATGCGATATGGCGAAGTGGTGGAAACGGGGGAGGCACGCGCAGTGCTGTCGAACCCGAAGCATCCCTATGCCATCCAGTTGAAGGAATCCGTGCTCTCCATCGAGGGTGCGTGGGACGACGGCCCGGAGCCGGCCAGGCAGCCGGCACATGGGCAATAGGACACTGGGAAGGAACGAAGCCTTGAAGGCACAGGTGACCATCGACCGCGACGTCGCCATCGGCGATACGCATGACCGTCTTTTCGGAGCTTTCGTCGAACATCTCGGGCGATGCGTCTATGGCGGAATCTTCGAGCCCGGCCATCCCGAGGCAGATGAGAAGGGATTCCGCAAGGATGTGCTGGCTCTGGTGAAAGAGTTGGCACCGACCATCATGCGCTATCCGGGTGGCAACTTCGTTTCCGGATATAACTGGGAAGACGGGATTGGCCCGGTGGAGCAGCGGCCGCGCCGCCTCGATCTGGCCTGGATGTCCACGGAGCCCAACACCTTCGGCACCAATGAGTTCATCGACTGGTGCCGCGCCGCCGATGTCGAGCCGATGCTGGCGGTCAATCTTGGAACGCGTGGTGCCGATGCGGCACGCAATCTCGTGGAATACTGCAACCACCCGGGTGGGACAGCATGGTCCGACCTACGCCGCGCCCATGGCTGGGAGAAGCCGCACGATATCAAGTTCTGGTGCCTCGGCAATGAGGTGGATGGCCCCTGGCAGATGGAGCACAAGACGGCCCAGGAGTATGGCCGTGTCGCGACGGAATCTGCCAAGATGATGAAATGGGTGGATCCGTCCCTCGAACTGGCCGCATGCGGATCTTCCGCCCGCAATATGCCGACCTTTGGCGCCTGGGAACGGGAAGTCCTGGACCACTGCTTCGATCATGTCGAGTTTATCTCGCTTCATACGTATCTGAACAACTACGCCGAGGATATGCCGAGCTTCCTGGCAAGCGCCGACCTGATGGACAGCTTTATCGAGGAGGTCGTGTCCATTGCCGATGCCGTGGCGGCGGAGCGCAGGTCGTCCAAGAGGCTGATGCTGAGCTTCGACGAATGGAATGTCTGGTATCGTACCCGTGGGAAGAGGGGAGGGAAGGACCATTCCAGGCTGGCCAGTGGCGCCGAAGATCCTGGAAGAGGTCTATACGATGGGCGATGCGCTGGCCTTCGGTGGCGCGTGCATTTCCCTGCTCAATCATGCTGATCGGGTTAAGGCTGCCTGCCTTGCACAGCTTGTGAATGCCATCGCGCCGATCATGACGGAAACCGGCGGGCCCGCTTGGCGGCAGACGATCTTCTACCCGTTCGCCCAGATGAGCAATCTCGGGCGCGGGCGGGTTCTGCGGTCGCGGGTACAATCGCCGACCTATGCCACCAGCTACTATGATCCGCGTGGTGCACAGGACCACCGCTTCGCCATGCCGGATGTTCCTTATCTGAAATGTGCTGCGGTGCACGACCGGGATGGGGGGTTCCTGACGCTCTTCCTGTTGAACCGGAATCTGGAGGACCGACTGGACCTCGACATCGAAGCGCGTGGAGTGGAGTTCCTCGGGCTAGACCGTGCGGAGCAGCTTGGCGATGCGGATTTGGCGGCCGTTAACACCCGCGACGATCCTGAGCGCATCAGGCTGTCTACCTTGGAGGAGGTTCGCGTCGAGGATGGCCGTGTTTCCGCGGTGCTGAGACCTGGCTCCTGGAATGTCATCCGCATGCAGGTGGCCAAGGTTTGACGGTTTGGCCCGGAGCGACCGGGCCAGACATCTCGCGCGTCCCACCATCTTCGATAGGTGTCAGGGCTGCGGCAAATGCTGCCCTGACACTTTATCGGGCGCTTGTTCGATGCATTGTTGGGCTCACCCAGAGCCCGCGGCACCAGCTGGGATCACGGATTGTGATTCATCCTGCTGCGCAATCGGTTATGGGGATGCCAGGACGAAGCGCATGATCATCTCGACAATGGAGTCCTGCCTCTGTGAAAGGACCGCGGGATCGAAGAGATCACGTCCAAAGATGGCCGATAGGGTATGCCTGTTCGAGACATACATGAAGCCTAGCGCGGAAATGCTGATGTAGAGATCAAGCGCATCTATCCCGCTTCGGAACTCGCCGCTAGCGACACCTCGCTTCAAGATACTCTCGACGATATCGATGATCGGCCGGTTCAGTTTTGCCGCATGCCTGGAGGAATTCAGGTACCGTGCGCCGTTCTGGTTCTCGATGTTGAGAATTCTCACGAAGTCAGGATGCTCAACATAGTATCGGAAGGTGAATTGAACGAGCTTGGCAAGCGCTTCGCTTGGACTTAGTGACGAGAATTCGACAGTTTCCTCGCTCAACCTTATCCCGGCATAGACTTCTTCCAGGACTGCTATGTAAAGCTGCTCCTTGCTTCCGCAATAATGATATAGGACAGCCTTGTTGCTATTGGTGCGGCCGACGATGCTATCGATCCGGGCCCCGCCATATCCGCGTGTTGCAAATTCGGTGATCGCGGATTCCAGCAGCTCCCGGCGGCGACGTTCCGGTGCGCGCTCGCCCGGCGCCACCGGTGTGGCTGCGGGCTTACGGCGCCGGAGATGCGGTTCCGGAGCGCGCGGCGGTGTCATTGTCTGATGGCTCACTCCAGCATCTGCATCACTGTGCCTAATAGGTCGCACGGCCGCCTGAGAGATCGAACACCGCACCGGTCGAGAAGGAGCAGGCTGACGAGGCAAGCCATCCGACCAGTGATGCGGCTTCCTCCGGACGGCCGAGGCGGCCCATGGGGATCTTCCCTTTCATGGCGGCGATATACTGTTCCGTCATCTGCTGAAGAAGCTCGGTCTCGATCATGGCCGGCGCGATGCAGTTCACACGAACTTCGGTCAGGGCGAGTTCCTTGCCAAGGGACTTGGTCAGCGCGATGACACCGGCCTTCGACGCGGAATAGGCGCCTCCATAGGCGTTGCCTTCCTTCCCGGAGATCGAAGCGATGTTGACGATACGGCCATAGCCTGCCTCCACCATATGGGGAGCCACTGCCTTGCAGCACAGGAATGTGCCATCCAGATTGATGGCCATCACACGCCGCCAGTCGTCGAGGCTGTACTCGGCCACCGGGAAATTCGGCCCGGTGATGCCAGCCGAGTTGATCAGGTTGGTGATGTCGGAGGTCCTTCCGAGCGTCTCTTCGAAGCCCCGTGTGACAGAGGCCTGATCCGTCACATCCACGACCAGGCCGAGGCCTTCTTCGAACTCTTCCGCCTGCCTGGCGACGCGCTGATCCACATCCCACAGGACAACCCTGTCACCGCGTTTCGCCAGATGGCGCGCGATAGCCAACCCGAGACCGCCACTGCCACCTGTCACAACCGAGACTTGCCGCGAGGCTTCCATCTTCTGGCTTCCTTTATTGTTCTTGCTGCGTTGCAGTAAACGACGCGTCCGATACTAATCAAAAACTTGACGTCAACCAACCAGTCGGTTAACAGCATGGCAGACGTTCGTCCAGCGTCTCATGGCAATGCCGCAAACGGCCCAGGGAAAATCGGGAGGAAGCTTGGAATACAGCTTCGACTTCGCTGTTGTCATCGATCAATGGCGAGAGCTCTTCTGGGGCTGCTTTCTGACGCTCCAGCTCACGGCGCTGGCCGTTCCCATCACCTTGGCCATCGCAATTCTGGCGGTGTTCGTGCTGCAGATGCGAGAACGCGTCAGCACGGCCATCATCCAGACCTTTGTGGAGATCGTCCGCAATACGCCCTTCCTCGTGCAGATATTCTTCCTGTTCTTCGGTCTTCCCACAATCGGCATCCGTCTCGACCCGAACATCGCCGCCGTTCTCGCGCTTGGCCTTAACGGGGCGGCTTATGCGATCGAGATCATCCGGTCCGGCGTGGATGCCTTACCGAAGGGCCAGGTCGAGGCCGGGAAGGCACTTGGTATGCGGCCCTTCCAGATCTTTCGCCATATCATCCTGAAGCCGGCACTGCGGACGATCTATCCCGCGCTCACCAGCCAGTTCATTTTCCTCATGCTGACCTCCAGCATCGCGTCGTCCATAACCGCACGTGAGCTCACTCACGTCGGTGCAGAGATCGAAGCGACGACCTTCCGAAGCTTCGAAGTCTATTTCGTGATTGCGGGGCTGTACCTGGTGATGTCGGTCTTTCTGTCAAAGGTCTTCGCAGTGATCGGCCGTCTCAGCTTCTCCTATCCCACCAGTCGCTGAACGCCGATCAATGGGAGGTTGCCGGTGATCAACTCACTCGGTCCTGCACAGTTCGAGTTGCTTTTCAGAGGGCTCCTCTGGACGCTGGCATTGTCGGGCATAGGGTTCGTCACCGGAGCGGTGGGCGGCCTGATCATCGCCCTTTGTCGGAGCTCCGGCCTGCGTTGGTTGGAAACACTTGCCGCTGGTTTCATCGAGGTCTTCAGGGGCACACCGTTGCTTCTACAGCTTTTCATCGTGTATTACGGCGTGGCCCTGCTCAACTTTTCCATCGATCCCTGGCTTGCCGTCTCGATCGCCTTCATGCTCCATGCCAGCGCCTTCCTCGGTGAGATCTGGCGTGGATGCATTCAGGCGATCCCAGGGGGCCAGACCGAAGCGGCTGTTGCGCTCAGCCTGCGTTATTCAGATCGCCTCCGCTATATCATCCTCCCGCAGGCGCTGAAGATCTCGATCCCGGCGACGATCGGCTTCCTGGTGCAGCTCATCAAAGGGACCTCGCTGGCAGCCATCGTGGGCTTCACGGAACTGGCAAGGACTGGGCAGATCTTGTCCAACATCACCTATCGGCCGTTGCTGATCTACGCGATCGTCGGCCTGATCTACTTCGCCGCCTGTTGGCCCCTTTCGCGGCTTGGCAGGGCGATGGAGCGCCGGCTGACCCCGGCGAGATAATGAAAAAGCAACTGGGAGGAAACCAATGACCCTTCATTTGAACCGGCGCCATCTTGTGGGTGCCTTCGCCTTGACCGCCACGGGTCTGATGGTGGCGCGTCCGGCTTTCGCGCTGACCCCGGATGACATCAGGAAGCGCGGCAGCCTGGGGATCGGTGTGCTCTCGGAGCTACCGCCATGGGGCTTTCTTGATGCCAGTGGGCAGCCGGCTGGATATGATGTCGATGTCGGAAAGCTTATCGGCAAGAAGCTCGGTGTTCCGGTCGAGTTCGTCGGCATGACGGTTGCGGCGCGTATCGCACAGGTCATGACGGGGAAGGTGGACATGCTTCTCGCCACCATGGGCATGTATCCGGATCGCGCGAAGGTCGTGCAGTTTACCAAGCCTTACGCCGGGCTGAAGATCATACTTCTGGCGAAGAAGGACCAGAAGATCGAGAAGATCGAGGATGCCTCGGGTCTGCGCATCGGGGTCACACGCGGCTCGGCTCAGGACACGGCGATTTCGGCTGCGCTGAAGAATGCCGACATCCGTCGCTTCGATGACGATTCCGCGGCCATTCAGGCGCTCATCACCGGCCAGGTGGACGCCATTGGTGCCAACACGACATACATGATCAACATCAACAAGATTTTTCCCAACAACAACTTCGAGCAGAAGCTCGTTTTCAACGAGCAATGGATGGGTATCGCGGTTAAGCCAGGACAGAAGGAGCTCGTGGACTGGCTCAATGCCTTCATCGATGAGATCAAGGCGAATGAGGAGTTGGAGAAGATCAGCCAGCAGTGGATCGGTCAGAAGCTTCCGGTCTTCCCGACGCAGATCGAGGGTGTTCCGTTCAGCGCATGAAGCTGGAGTGAAATGAACACCATGTCGATCGAGCCGCAGACCGCCATCATCATGGAGAAGGTCAACAAGCACTACGGCACTTATCACGCTCTTCGGGATATCGATTTTACCGTTGGGACCGGTGAGCGTGTCGTGCTGTGCGGCCCCTCCGGTTCAGGGAAATCGACGCTCGTCCGTTGCATCAACCGTCTTGAGACCATCCAGTCCGGTCGGATCGTGGTGGATGGGGTGGATCTGGGGGGTGGCCGGCACAATGTCGAACAGGTGCGCCGTGACGTCGGCATGGTGTTTCAGCAGTTCAACCTCTTCCCACATATGACGGTGCTTCAAAATTGCATGTTGGCTCCGATGCGGGTTCGGGGGCTTTCGGCTGGGGAGGCTCGGGTGGTGGCACAGCGCCTGCTCGACCGCGTGCAGATCGGCAAGCAGGCGGAGAAGTACCCGGCTCAGCTCTCCGGTGGGCAGCAGCAGCGTGTGGCTATTGCACGGGCCCTTTGCATGCAGCCCCGTATCATGTTGTTCGACGAACCGACCTCGGCTCTCGATCCCGAGATGGTCAAGGAGGTTCTCGACACGATGACGGACCTTGCCAGCGAGGGCGTGACGATGGTTTGCGTCACCCATGAGATGGGATTTGCGCGTGCCGTCGCCGATCGCGTGGTGTTCATGGCGGATGGAGAAATTGTTGAAGAGGGCCCGCCGGAGGAGTTTTTCTCCTCACCGAAGCATCACCGTACACGTACTTTCCTGGGGCAGATTCTCAACCATTGAGGCAGTGAGCAGGAGCAGGGAATGCTAAAGCCCATCTTTATTCTGAACGGCCCGAACCTGAATCTCCTCGGCCAGCGTGAGCCCGAGATCTATGGCTACGACACTCTGGACATGATCCGTGAAAGATGTGCCGCCCGTGCCGAGGCTCTGGGTGAAACGATCGAATTCCGTCAGAGCAACTATGAGGGAGCCCTGATTGAAAGTGTGCATGAGGCGCGGGAAATAGCGGCCGGCATCATCATCAATCCCGCAGGTTACACCTTCACCTCTGTTGCGCTCATGGACGCCCTGAAGATGTTCAGCGGCCCGAAGATCGAACTCCACATCAGTAACGTGCATAAGCGGGAACCTGTCTACCATAAGTCCCTGATGAGTGCCGTGGTCACCGGCCTCGTGGTTGGCTTCGGCGCCTATGGTTACGAGATGGCAGTCGATGCCATGCATTATCTCTGTGATGAGGAAGCTTAGACCAGATATCCATCTATGGCAGGCCATCCCGTCTCAAGAGAAGGCGATGAGGTCGTCAGGATCGCGAAATGTCTGGTTGTGAGACGTCCTTGGCATGTTCGGCGATGAGGCGTGCGTGCGCGAGCGATGTCCTCTGGTCCGGCACGTCCTTCAGGTGTCTCGGGTTTGGGGCGGGCGAGCTTTCGTCGCGCCCGGAGGCGTTCCTTGACGACCTGGTCGGGTGTCTTGCCGTCGAGAACGCGCTGGCGGCGGGCATTGTAGGCGGCGTTGAAGCCCTGGAGCAGCTGCTCGAGTTGGGCGTGGGACCAGATGGTGATACCCAGCACCTCGCTGCCGACCCGTCCGTTGAACCGCTCCACCATGCCATTCGTCTGCGGCGAGTAGGGCCGCGTGTGACGATACTCGGCGCCGAGTTCGGCGCAGACGCGGGCGAAGGCTGGTGTAAAGCAGCTGCCGTTGTCGGTCAGCACGTGGGTGAGGCGGAACGGGAAGGCCTTGGCTGCCTCGCGCAAGAAGGCGATGGCGCTGCGCTCGGTCTCGTCATCCTTGACGGCCAGGTGGACGGAGCGGGACCGGCGGTCGATGGCGACGTAGAGGTAGCGCTTGCGGCGCTCGCCGTTGGCGGTCTGCAGCTTGGGCAGGTGCTTGATATCGATGTGGACAAAGCCGAGGTCGTAATCCCCGAAGGTGCCCTTGCCCCGGACAGGCCGCCCCGACGCGGGAGGGCGTCTGCGGCTGAGCCCATCGGCCTTCAGGATGCGCCAGACGCTGTCGCGGTTGAGATGCGGCAGGAAGTGGGTCACCACGAAGGTGAGGTCATCGAGGGAAAAGTTGGTGGCCCGACGCACGGCGCACACCACGGCGCGCTCCTCATCAGTCGCTTTCCAGGGCAGCTTGTGAGGTCGGGCCGAGTGGTCCAGGCAATCTTCAGGACCTCGCTTGCGCCACTTGCGGACGGTCTCGCTGCTCACCCCGAAGCGGCGGGCCAGCACGCCCGAGGGCTCGGTGGAGCGGGCGATCTCAGCCCGGACGGCGGGGGTAGTGCGGGCATTGGGGTGGATCTGGAGCATGGCTCATCTCCTTCCCGGCACGGCGCCCTTCAGGCGCTCGAAGCAGTAGGCATAGTCTACGATGGCTAAGCACACCGGGTCCCAACAATGTTCTGCGACCAGACACCTAGCCGCCGCGCAACCGGTGCAGCACCTGCGCCGCCGCATCCAGCAGGAAGCCGAGCAGACCGATGAGCAGCACCACCGCCATCAGTTCCGAATAGGCCAGGCGGTCCCGTGCATCGAGGATCATGTAGCCAAGCCCGGCGGAAACGCCGAGCATCTCGCAAGGGACCAGGACGATCCACAGGATGCCGATGGCCAGCCGCACACCCGTCAGCATCGGGCCGAGGATCCCTGGTAGCACCACGTGCCACAACGTCTCCCATCGTGTGGCGGCGAGGCTGCGCGAGAGCTGGAGCCAGCGTGGGTCAAGCGCACGCACCCCGGCTGCGGTGTTCAGCATGATGGGCCAGACCGCGGCGAAGGCGAGGAGGAAAAGGATTGGCTGATCGCCCACGCCGAAGACCATCACCGCCAGCGGCATCCAGGAGAGCGGGGAGATCATCCGCAGAAACTGGAAGGCCGGGGAGGTCGCCGCTTCCAGCACACGCAGGCTGCCCACCGCGATTCCCAGCGGCACGCCGACCAGCAGCCCCAATCCGAGGCCGGCCAGCACGCGTCGCAGGCTGGCCGCGACATGCAAAGCCAGGTCCGGCTGGGTCAGCAGCTTTGCGAGGCTGGCCAGGGATCTGCCAGGTGCGAAGCGGCGCGCCATGCTGCCCTCGGGTGCCAGCAGATCCGTCCCTGCCCACCAAGCCGCCAGGATTACGGTGATGCCGGCCAGCCCGAGGACGAGCCGCCCGGGCCCTCGCACCGTCCAGGGCCGTGACGGCCGGAGGCTAGGGCGAAGGCTGTCTCGAACGGCCAACTGCTCGGACATTCGTATGGACCGCCTAGACCGCGATCGTCTCGGCGCGAGCCCAGCCATCGGCGATGCCGAAAGCCGAAGGCCCACCTACCGCCCCGATGGCCTGACGCACGAAGCGGTCGTCCACCAGTTCCCGTGCTGCAACGGCCGGATCCAGCGCCTCCAGGAAGGCGCGGTCGCCTTCCATCAGCGTTTCCTTCAGGCGGCGCACCAACTCCTCCGTATAGGAGGGGAAAGGATAGGGCTGGAAGTCGATGCGGCGGTTGCTCCAATCCGCATGGCGGATGGCGCCGGAGGCCAGATAGGTCGCCCGGTCGGACGCCGACGGGGAGAGGACCTTCTGCAGCACGGGCAGCGGGTGCGGGGTGTACTTGTTGGTGCCATCTCGCGAGAGGAGCTGGGCCGTCTCCGCGTGGTGATCGCGGGTCCAGACCTGCGCCTTGACGATGGCGTTCACCACCTTCTGCGACCACTCCGGACGGCCCTGCAGGTCGCGCTCATTCATCAGCACCAGGCAGCAGGCATGGTCGCGCCAGACATCGCCGGTGAAGCGTAGGACCCTGCCAACGCCCTGCATCTCGGCGGCGGCGTTGAAGGGCTCGGCCACGATGTAGCCCGCGATGCGCTTGGATGCGAGCGCCGGGACCATGTCGGCGGGCGCCATGATGACGAGGTTCACCTCGTTCGGCGCGAGCGCCCCGCTGCGGCGCGTCACGGGCGTCAGCCCCGCCTCGCGCAACAGCATTCCCAGCACCACGTTGTGGATGGAGTACCAGAAGGGCACGGCCACCGTCTTGCCACCGAGCTCGGCCACGGCGTTGATCTCCGGCGCCACCGTCAAGGCGGAGCCGTCCATGTGGTTCCAGGCTACCACCTTCACCGGCGCCTTACTGCCGAAGCGTGCCCAGACTGCCATGGGGGAGAGGACATGCACCACGTCCACCTGCCCGGCGAGGAAGGCTTCGATCACCTGCGCCCAGGAACGGAGGAGGGTGGGCTTCTCCGCCCGGATGCCCTCGGCCTCGAAGAGCCCGTTGTTGTGCGCCACCAGCAGCGGCGTGGCATCGGTAATGGGCAGGTAGCCGATCCGCAGCGGCGCGTCCGGGGTTTGCGCCCGGGCGGCGCCGGATCGCAGCAGCGGCGCGGCGCTCGCCGCCGTGAACAGGCTGGCGAGGCGCATGGCATCGCGGCGGGAGAAGATCTCGGTCGGCATGACGAACCTCGTCAATGGCGCTGCCGGATAGCGGCGCGCAGGGTCTGAAGGATCTCGACGCGGAAGGCGCCCAGCTCCGCCACCATCTCGTCACGCGGGCGGAGCAGGTCGATGCGCCACTCGCCGATGACCCCGGCGGGGACGCCACCCAGCAGGAGCAGGCGGTCGGCCAGCAGCAGGGCCTCGTCGATGTCATGGGTAATAAGAAGGGTAGCCGTGCGGAACCGGGAGACGAGGCGCAGGAGCAGGCGCTGCATCTCCTCCCGTGTCACCTCGTCCAGCGCGCCGAAGGGTTCGTCCAGCAGCAGCACCTCCGGCTCCCGTGCCAGGCACCGCGCCAGGGCAGTGCGCTGCGCCATGCCACCGGAAAGGGCGGAGGGCGGACGGCGGCGCGCATGCTCGAGCCCTACCGCCGCGATGGCGGCATCCACCCGTGCGCGGCGCGTCTCGATGGATAGCCGCGGCTGATGGCGGAAGTCCAATCCGAAGGCGACGTTCTGCTCCAGCGAAAGCCACGGCAGGAGGGAAGGGTCCTGGAAGGCAATGGCGACGCGCGGGTGCACGCCCGTCAGCGGTGCGCCATGCACCAACACGCGCCCATCGCTCGGACGCTCCAGTCCGGCCAGCACGCGCAGCAGGCTGGACTTTCCCACCCCGCTCGGTCCCAACACGGCCACGATCTCGCCCGGGTGCAGCTCCAGGTCGAGCCCGGCGAGTACCGGCTGTTCCGCGCCGGGATAGCGGAGAGCGAGGCTCTCTGCCCGCAGTGAGGCGGCCTCGCCCATGCCCCCGCTGTCAGGCAGCACGCGCGGCTTGCCCGGCGAGAGCCGCGCGAAGCTGCACGAGGCTGGGTGTGATGACCGGGATGAAGGCCGCCTCGCGCCAGCGTCGTGCGAAGCCCTCGCCGGGAGCGGTGAGGTAGGCGCGCCCGCCGGAGGCCTGCAGTTCCAGCCCCGTGGCCTCCGCCACGATCTCCGCCAGGGCGATGCGGATTCGGAAGAGGGCGGGGGCATCCGCGACGAAACGGCCGTCCCGCAGGCCCTCGCGCAGAGCGTGTTCCTGCACCGATAGAGCGGATGCCAGTGCGGCCACGGGCTCGTGCAGCACATGGCGCGCGCCGCCGCTGCAGGCGCCCGCCTCCGCCAGGGCCCGGCGGGCGAGGCCGATGGACATACCGCATTGCAGCCCGAGGAAGGCCGGCCGTACCCGCGGCAGCCAGAACTTTGCAGAGCCGTGCAGAAGGTGTTTGGGTCCGACCCGCACGTCCTTGATGCGGATGGCGGCGGTGGAAGTAGCACGCATCGCCATCAGGTCCAGGTCGGCCGACCGTTCCAGTCCGGGCGCGTCGCTTGGCAGCGCGACGCAGAAGGGCTCGCCGCCCTCGGGCGCCACGGCTGCCGCGATATGGAAGCCCTGTGCCCGCAGGTTCGTCACCCAGGGCAGGTGGCCATCCAGCACGTGCCCCGCGCCGTCCGGCCGCGCCGTGATGCTGATCTCCTCCAGCCCGGAGAGCGCCTTCATGGCGTTCGACATGCCCGTGGCGCCCGCCACCTCCCCGGCCAGGAGTGCGGGCAGAAGACGGTCGCGCAACACCTCGTTCTGGCTCTGCAACAGGTACTCGATGAAGGTGCGGTGCCCCCAGGCCACGAAGCCCGCAGCCAGAGAGCGCTCGGATACGGCGGCAATGGCCTCCACCGCATCCGTCACGTCTCCCCCGGTTCCACCTAGCGCCTGGGGCAAACCCGCTCGGAACAATCCGGCATCCGCCAGCCGCGGGAGCAGCACAGCCGGATCTGCCATGCCCTGGTCCAGCCCGGTGGCCGATTGGTCCAGCCAGGCGCGCAGTACGGGATCAGCGGAGGTGGTCACGGCTGCTCAGGCCGCCTGCCTGGCCGGACCGTCCCAGCGGAACTGCGCCAGTTCCGGGTTCAACTCGGGCTGGCCAAGGTTGTTCGCGAAGTTGCAGAGCGTAGCGAGGGAGACGCCCAGCACCACCTCCAGCGCACTCGCATCGGTGAAACCCGCCGCCTTGAAGGTGGTGAGATCGGCATCGGAGACGGCCCCACGGGAGGCGATCACGGCGGAGGTGAAGGCGGCCACGGCGGCCAGACGCGGGTCGGCCGGGGCTTCCACTCCTCGCAACGCCTCCACCGTCTGGCTGTCCAGCCCCGCTTTCTTCGTAGCGATGGCCGTGTGGCCGGCCACGCAGAAGCCGCAGCCATGGGTGGCAGCGGCGGTGATCTGCACCGCCTCGCGCTCGGCAAGGGTCAGACCCGCACGGGCGTTGATGCCGGAAACGACCTGATAAGTCTCCAGCGCTGTCGGCGCATTGGCCAGCAGGCGGACGAGGTTCGGCAGGAAACCGTTGTTCTTCTGGGCAGCGAGGAGGCGGTCGCGGGCTTCCTCGGGAGCATCCTCAGGTGTGCGGAGGGGGAGACGGGCCATGCTGAAGCGTTCCTGTTCGTGTTCTCGCTACCTCGGCGCGTTCAGGGCAGCGTGGGGGAGCGGAGCGGCGACCTGGCGCAGCCCGGCAGCGATCAAGCAGATATAAGAAATTCACCTACGAATCAAGTTATTAATGTGATATCACTATATAAAATCGTGCATAAGATGCTGCGCCAACAGCGAGCTTCTTCAAGATGGGGAGTTGGCATCTGATCGGCCTCGCCGGAGACATCCGCATCGCGTTCGCTGCGGGTGACGGGGGTATGGCCGGTGTGGTTGGCGAGGAGCAGGAACTCGCGCTGGGTGTCGAGGGCGGAGAAGGCGGGAAGGGTACCGAAGCTTGGCTGGCGCGAGATCTCGGTGAGTGAGCCGGTCTTGAGGTCGACGCGATAGGCGATGACTTGGTCACCGCCACTGAGATGGTGGCCGGGGAGTGTCAGCGCCTCGTGGACGACATAGAGGATCTGCCGGACCGGATCCTTCGGCCGTTCCACTGGTGCTGGGCTAGGCAATGTCGATGTTCGGCGACGCAACCAAAACTGAGCATGTCGGGCGAGGTGACGGTAGGGGATAGGAGGAACTGACGCTGCCGGGGACCACTCTCCGGCTTGTCGCGGATGCGCTACTGAAGCCAGACATTAGCCGGAGATCGAGCTGAGCTGTTCCATTCGGCGGCAGGATTGGCGGAAGAGGAAGGAGTCGAACCCACCGGAGACAGCAAGCCGCCTCCCACCGGATTTGAAGTCCGGGCGCCCCACCGGGGACGTTGCTCTTCCGGGATCCTGCGTAGCGCCGCATCGCGGCCTGAGTCAAATCGCCGCCTCAAGGGGATATTCCGTAAAACCAATTGGTTCACTCCGATTGTCACAGACTTCGAACGCCGGTTCACGAAGGCGAACCGCCGTTGCCCTGCCTCTGCCTGTGCGCAACAGTGAAGTTCACGCCTGGCCAAGAGGTCAGTGCGTGTCGCCGGCGATCTCCGCCAGCGCGTCGCAGAATGCATCCACCTCCGCCGCTGCGGAACGGCCGCATCTCCGCCATCCGTTTCCGGCGAATGTAGATCGCCCCCGAGCTGCCTGGCCCATAACGCCAGCCCCCAGCCCTTCCGCTGGACCAAATCCGCCGACGGCATTCCCGCCGCCATCCAGCGCTTCTGCCCCCGATCCCAGCAGATCGGAGGAACTTCGCGATCAGGACACTAGGAACTCGCATGGGATCCTGGCTGTCCTTGTCCTGCTTGTCGCGGCCTGTGCCGCACTGATTACGGTTGAGCCGGTCGACTCCCGAAGTCGCTGCCACAGGTCAGGCATATCGTTTTCATTTCCACACCACAAAGGGGAAGCTATGTGTCAGGCTGGTCGATAGCGCATCTGGCCGGGCGGCTGGTGACGCTACCCGGCGCCATCGTCTCGCTGAGTGCCGACATCCTGACCAACAACGCTTCGGCTTTCAGCCTCGATCGCGGAACCATGCGCCTGGGCAGCGTCTATGGCATGACACTGGGGAACCCGTTGATACGCGGCCTAGTCAAAGAGCAGATCGCGCAGGGCATACATGCTCATTCGATCATTCCAACACTTGGCGATGGACCGTTGGAGGGGCGGACGGATGGGGTTGTGGCTTACGCTAGTGCTCATATCGAAGGCGTTGCTTCCGAATTCATCGTAGAGCACTCTCCACATTCGACTCAGGGCGATTCCCGGACCATCAATGAAGTTCGCCGTATCCTGCTTCTGCACCTGATGAAAAGCTGCACAGGCGCTGCCTGCCGATAGGTTCTGGCCTCTTCAGGAGAGGGCGACCGGCCGCCTTTTACCCCATGCCGGCCGACAGACGGAGAGGAGCAGTCCTACGCAACGCTTCGGAAACAGCCTGATCGTCGGAGGTCTGGTGGTCTTCATGGCTTGGGGTACCATGGCATTGATCATGGACGCCCCTGGAGTGACCGCGCTACGCATTGCTCTGGCGGCACTCTTCACCACCTTGGTGACTGTTTCGATATACTGGGTCCGATACAGGCCTCTCGGTTTTCTTGCCATTGTGCTGCTTGTCGGGTGGTGGTTGCGGATTCCAGCAACCAACGAGGCCAACTGGGCTCCGGACTATGCCCGCGTTCCGGTTATAGAGCGGGCCGGACAGTATGTGACCATCCATGATATCCGAAATTTCCGGTATCGTTCGGAAGAAGATTTCGACGCGTCTTACTATGATGCGACCTATCCCCTTGATGAATTATCAAGCCTGGATCTGGTGACGTCATACTGGGCAGGAGACAACATTGCCCATGTCTTTGTCAGCTTTGGTTTTCGTGATGGAAGGCATCTTGCTGTTTCCATCGAGACACGGCGCAGGAAATATCAGACCTACTCCACTGTTGCAGGGTTTTTCCGGCAGTATGAACTCATCTATGTGGCAGGTGATGAACGTGACCTTATGGGTCTGCGCACGGATATCAGGCGCGAACGCGTCTATCTCTATCCCGTCCGGCTCAGCCCCGAAAATAGGCGGCGGTTTTTCGAAAGCTATCTCGAACGCATGGAAAGGCTGGAGAAGCAGCCCGAATTCTACAACACGATGACAAACAATTGCACGACCAACATCCTGGCCCGCGCGAATGAGGTTGCTCCGGCGATTTCCTACAGTTGGAAGATTCTGGCCAGCGGTCATGCGGCGGAATACGCGTATGACCTGGGGTTGCTGGACAACGACGTGCCGTTCAGCGTTCTGCACCGGAGAAGCCTGATTCGACGTGCACCGGCGGCTCCCATCGATCCGGATTTTTCAGCCCATATACGACAGCCTGTTTTGTGAAATGGAGCTTTGCTCAAGGACAACCGGTCCATCCGATGGGGCCGCATCGGCAGTTTCCAACGGCCTCCCTGCGGGGCTCACGGAGCGAAAAGGCCAGGTTGACCAGCTGATGATCGATGTTGCAGCAACAAGGCACATCACGAAGCAACTGGCCCGCTCAAAACGGGGCTCTACCTTGATGCACTGGCCGGGCGAAAGGCAGGCTCCGACCGGGATCAGGCGCGCCAGCCTGAACAAGATCCCCCGAGCCGGCACCGCTTCTCACGCTGCACGATGCCACCTCTCAGTCGGGCTGCTCCACGATGATGGGGGCCTCGTTCATGCCGTCGGCCAGCATCCTCAGCAGCCTGACCAGCTCGTTGAAGTCGTCGCGTTCCCAGTCCCGGAACATCGCCTGGGCCATGCGCTCGCGGGCGGCATCCACGGCGTCCGTGGCAACCTTGCCTTCGGGGGTGATGACCGCCTCCCGCACCCGCCTGTCCGCGGTGCTGGCCCGGCGGCTTACCAGGCCCAGCTCTTCCAGCCGCGCCACCTGCCGGCTCACGGTCGTGTAGTCGCGGCCCACCCGGCCCGCGAGCTCCACCACCCCGATCGGTCCCAGCCGCTCCACCAGCACCAGCAGCGGGAACAGCGCCCGTTCCAGCGACAGGCCGGCCGCTTCCAGCAAGGCGGCATCCCGCTCCGGCTGGTTCATCACCCCCACGATGTCGATGAGAGACCGATGCAGTGCCGGCAATAACGCGCTTATATGTGCATTATGCACTTTGTTCGTTGACAACTCCGCTTCCTGCTTCATCATATGTATAATGCACATGAAAGCGGCGGACATGGAAGATCAATTCCCGATCGACGTCCTTATCTGCGGCGCTGGCGCCGCGGGCCTCACACTGGCCATCGACCTGGCCCGGCGTGGCGTCCGTTTCCGCCTGATCGACAAGCTGGGGGCACCCTTTGCCGGTTCCCGTGGCAAGGGCATCCAGCCGCGCACGCAGGAAGTCTTCGAGGATCTCGGCCTGATCGACCGCCTTGCCGCTGCCGGTGGCTCATATCCGCCGACGCGCCGCTACCGCGCCGATGGCAGTGCCGAGGAAGTCCAGGAGATCCCGGTCACAGCGTCCACGGCAGCGGAGCCCTACCGCTCGACCCTGATGGTCCCGCAGTTCCGCACCGAGGCAATCCTGCGGGAGCGCCTCGCCGAGTTCGGCATCGCTCCCGAATACGGCTGCGAACTCCTCGGCTTCGAGCAGAGTGCGGACAGGGTCTCGGTCCGCATCGCCGGTCCGAACGGCCCGGAAACGACCTGCTGCCGCTACCTCGTGGGCGGGGACGGTGGCCGTTCGACCGTCCGCCGCCTCCTCGGCATCGGCTTCCCGGGCGAAACCCTGGGCGTGCGCGCCGTGGTGGCGGACCTGGTGCTGGGCGGCCTTTCACGCGACGCTTGGCACCGCTTCAACGCCGATGACCGGGGCTCACAGGTTCTGCTCTGTCCACTCCCGGGCACCGACCTGTTCCAGTTGCAGGCCCCGATCGCGCAGGAGGGCGACCCTGACCTGTCCACGGCCGGCGTCCAGGCCTTCCTCGACGCCCGGGTGCCGGATCGCGGCCTGCGCGTCCACGGCGTTGCCTGGGCCTCTGCCTACAGCATGAGCTCCCGTCTGGCCCACAGCTACCGCCGCGGCCGCGTTCTCCTGATGGGCGATGCTGCTCACGTGCACCCGCCCACCGGGGGGCAGGGGCTGAACACCTCCGTGCAGGACGCCTACAATCTTGGATGGAAGCTCGGTGCGGTTCTCGAGGGCGCGCCGGACACCCTGCTGGACAGCTACGAGGCGGAGCGCCGCCCCATCGCCGCGTCGGTTCTCGGTCTTTCCACCTCCCTGCTGCAGGCGGCGAAGCAGGGGTCCATGCATCGTGGGCGGGAAGTGCACCAACTCGACCTCGGCTACACTGGATCGCCTCTGTCGCTGCCGGACTTCTCCGGCGGCAAGGCCGGGCCGCAGGCCGGTGACCGCGCCCCGGATGCTCCCTTGCGTGGCGCGGGCGGGCAGCCACGTCGCCTCTTCGACCTGTTCCGGGGCCCGCACTGGACCTTGCTCGTGCACAGCGACACCGCGCCCCTGCCGCCGGCCAGCCCCAGGATGCGCATCCACCGCGTTGGTCCCGGTGGTGAGTTCCACGATCCGGACGGCCACCTGGCTTCCGCCTATGCCCTCGCCGAGGGAGACATGCTCCTGGTCCGGCCGGACGGCTACGTCGGCGCGCGTGTTTCCGCCGCCGATGCCGCGCGGCTTACCGACTATCTCGCCGCTCTGCGGCTCCACGTGCGCGAGGCTTGAGCCCGAAATCACGGGTTGCGCCTTCCAGGCGGTGCTGCACAACCTGGACGAGCTGGGAAATACGATCGAACCGGAGATGGTAAACCGGGATCTGACCGCAATGAATGCCGCATCCGGCACCGGCGTAAGCCTGACGGTTTGAAATAGATTCGTATTCAGATCGATTTCAGTGGAGGTGCAATGGGGCTGCAACCTCTTTGAATGCATACAATCAAGAGCTACAATACCATATTGTAGGTGAATGAGGTTCAGGCGTGTCCCGCTCCATTGACGATCTGACCTGGACGCCCGCCATCGATCGGTCCGCAGGGCCCCTGTACCGGTCCATCGCGGATGCCCTGGATGCGGACATCCGGGCCGGGCGCATCGCGGAAGGTGTTCGCCTGCCGCCCCAGCGACTGCTCGCCGAGAGACTGGGCATCGACTTCACCACCGTGACACGCGCCTATGCCGAGGCGGCCCGGCGCGGCCTGGTGGAGGGGCGGGTGGGCCAGGGCACCTTCGTGCGCCTCCATCGCGCCACCCGGCCGGCCGGGATGGAGGCCGAGCCCCGGCAGGCGGCCCCTTCCGTCGATCTTCGGATGAACGCGCCGCCCTTGCCGGGGGAACAAGGCCTGCAGGACGGTCTACGGCACGATATCCTTGCCTTCGCCGCGGGCTTGGACCTGGATCTCCTGCTTCGCTATCAACAGGTCGGGGGCAGCCCGGCGGACCGTCAGGCAGGGGCTGACTGGCTGCGGGGGCGTCTGGCCGTGCCTGCCGAGCGGGTGCTGGTCTGCGCAGGTGCGCAAGGGGCCCTGCTCGCTTTGCTGAGCGTGTTGTGCGAACCCGGCGACCTGGTGTGCTGCGAGGCGCTGACCTATCCGGGCTTCCGCAGCCTGGCGGCCCATCTGCGGCTGCGGCTCGCCCCGGTGGCCATGGATGGCGATGGCCTGCTGCCCGATGCCTTCGAGGAGGCCTGCCGGAACCATCGCCCCAAGGCGCTGTACTGCACCCCGACCTTGCACAATCCCACCACGGCAACCCTGCCACTGGAAAGGCGCGAGGCGCTGGTGGACATCGCCCGCCGACATGGCGTGCCCATCATCGAGGACGACGCCTATGGTGCCCTGGCACCCGATGGGCCGCCGCCCCTGGCGGCCCTGGCGCCGGAGATCGTCTTCCATGTCTCCGGCCTGGCCAAGCCCGTCTCGCCCGCCCTGCGGATCGCCTATCTCGCCGTGGCCGAACCCCGCCAGCGATCACGGCTCGCCGCGGCCGTACGGGCGACGACGGGGATGGCCTCGCCGCTGACCGCGGCCCTGGCAACGCATTGGATCGGCAGCGGCATGGCCGCCGGGATCGTCACCAGCATCAGGCGGGAAACCGCCGCGCGGCACGCGATCGCCACGGAGACGTTGCCGGTGGAGCTCCTCACAGCCAATCCCGCGGCCTTCCACCTGTGGTTGCGCATGCCCGGGGAGTGGACCCGGGGCGAGTTCATCGCGCGCCTGCGGCCGGCGGATATCGGCATTGTCGGCAGTGATGCCTTCGCTGTCTCGGCGCCGCCCGAGGCGGTCCGCATCGCGCTCGGCACCGCGAGGGACAGGCAGGGCCTGCGCGATGCATTGCGGCTCGTGGCCGACCTTCTGGCCGAGGCGCCTGCCATGTCCTCCCTCGTTGTATGAATTTCACTCTTATTGAATGCATACAACTTGACACGAATGGGCACATATATACATACACATCGAAATTGCATGCAGGCATTGCCCGGCAATGCCATCCAAAGGAATGCGCGATGTCATCCGACCCGGAGTGGCCGCCTCTCCCCCCTGTACGTACCGGCCTGAAAGGCCGCTGTCCGCGTTGTGGCCAGGGGCACCTGTTCAGCGGCTTCCTCAAGCTGCGGTCCCAGTGCGAAGTGTGCGGCCTGGACTACTCCTACGCGGACCCGGCGGATGGACCGGCTTTCTTCGTCATCTGCTTCGCCTGCATTCCCAGCGTCGTCCTGGCGCTCTGGATCGAGGCCCGCTTCGCACCGCCCGGCTGGGTCCACCTCGTCACGACACTGCCGTTCATGCTGCTGACCTGCATCCCGCCCCTCCGCCCCCTGAAAGGCTGGCTGGTCGCCAGCCAGTTCTTCTTCAAGGCCGAGGAAGCGCGCTTCCACATGGCCGCGCCGGTGGAGCGGTTCGCTGCCGCGCACGAAGGCGCCGACCAGCGCCCGATCTGACCCTCACCGGGCAGCGGAGATTCTCATGCTTGGCTTGGATGCGCTGATACTGGCCCGGATCCAGTTCGGCTTCACCGTGTCGTTCCACATCATCTTCCCGGCGATCACGATCGGACTGGCCAGCTACCTGCTGGTGCTGGAAGGGATGTGGCTGTGGCAGCGGAAGCCCGTCTATCGGGATCTCTACCACTTCTGGTCCAAGATCTTCGCCGTGAACTTCGCCATGGGTGTCGTTTCCGGCCTCGTCATGGCCTACCAGTTCGGGACGAACTGGAGCCACTTCTCCGCCTTCGCCGGCAGCATCACCGGACCGCTGCTGGCCTATGAGGTGCTGACTGCCTTCTTTCTGGAGGCCGGCTTTCTCGGAGTCATGCTGTTCGGCTGGAACCGTGTCGGCCCGGGGCTGCACGTCTTCGCCACTGCCATGGTCGCGCTGGGCACGTTGATCTCGGCCACCTGGATCCTGGCTTCCAACAGCTGGATGCAGACCCCGCAGGGTTTCGAGATCGCCGATGGGCGCGTGATTCCGGTCGATTGGCTGAAGATCGTCTTCAATCCCTCCTTTCCCTACCGGCTGGCGCATATGACGATCGGCGCCTTCCTCTCGACGGCCCTCTTCGTCGGCGCATCCGGCGCCTGGCACCTGCTGCGGGGCAACGACACGCCTGCGGTGCGCAAGATGCTGTCGATGGCGATGGGGATGCTGCTCGTGGTGGCGCCCTTGCAGATCGTGGTGGGCGACCTGCATGGCCTGAACACGGTCGAGCATCAGCCCGCCAAGATCGCCGCCATCGAGGGACACTGGGAGAACGAGCCGGGTGCCGGCGTTCCGCTGATCCTGTTCGGCCTGCCGGACATGTCGGCCGAAACCACGCGCTACGCTGTGGAAATCCCACGCCTTGGCGGGCTCATCCTGACGCATAGCTGGAACGGACAGTTCCAGGGCCTCAAGGAATTCGCTCCGGAGGACCGTCCGAACTCCACCGTCGTGTTCTGGAGCTTCCGCGTCATGGTCGGCCTCGGCCTGCTCATGCTCCTTCTGGGGCTCTGGGCGGCCTTGGCACGCTGGCGTGGGCGGCTCTACACCAGCAGGCCCATGCTGCGCCTCGCGGTGCTGATGGGGCCATCGGGACTGGTCGCCATCCTGGCCGGATGGTTCACGACCGAGATCGGCCGTCAGCCATGGGTCGTCTATGGGGTGATGCGCACGGCACATGCCGTTTCCAGCCATTCAGCCCTGACGCTGTCCGTCACGCTGATCCTGTTCGTCGTCATGTACATGGCGGTCTTCGGCACCGGTGTCAGCTACATGTTGAAGTTGATCGGCAGAGGCCCCCATCCGCATGAGGAGGCGGCCGGAACCGACCATGGCGAAGGCCAGAGCCTGCGTCCATCACGGCCGCTCTCGGCCGCGCCGGACAGTATCGATCCCGCGCTGGCGGGTGGGGAGTAGGGGCGATGGGCATCGACCTGCCGCTGATCTGGGCCGTCATCATCGCGTTCGGCCTGATGATGTATGTCGTGATGGATGGGTTCGACCTGGGGATCGGCATCCTCTTTCCCCTCGTGCGGGACCGGACGGATCGCGACACAATGGTCAACACCGTGGCGCCGGTATGGGATGGCAACGAGACCTGGCTGGTGCTGGGCGGCGCCGGCCTCTTCGCGGCATTCCCGATGGCCTACGCGACCCTGCTCAGCGCGCTCTACCTGCCGCTGGCCCTGATGCTGGTCGGATTGATCTGGCGCGGTGTGGCCTTCGAGTTCCGCTTCAAGGCGGACGAGGCGCACCGCCCCTTCTGGGACAAGGCTTTCACCGCCGGCTCCTACCTTGCCACCTTCTGCCAGGGCGTGGCGCTCGGCGCCTTCATCGACGGCTTCGCCATGGCCGGGAACGAGTATTCCGGCGGCGTGATGGACTGGCTGACGCCATTCAGCGTCCTCACTGGTATTGGCCTGCTCGTGGCCTATGCCCTGCTCGGCAGCACATGGCTGGTGATGAAGACCGAAGGCGCGTTGCAGTCCCGCATGACGGCTCTGGCGCAGCCCATTACCTTGCTGCTGCTGGTCTTCATCCTCGTGGTCAGCCTCTGGACCCCCATCGCGCAGCCATCGATCAGGGCACGCTGGTTCACGCTGCCCGATATCGTCTTCTTCCTGCCCGTGCCGGCCCTGGTCCTGCTGACGGGCTGGCTGATCCGGCGCCTACTGCGGCAGGGAAGCCATGCCGGGCCGTTCCTGGCCGTGTTGTTCCTGTTGTTCCTGGGCTATAGCGGGCTGGCCATCAGCCTGTGGCCCAACATCATCCCTCACGGCATTTCCATCTGGCAGGCCGCGGCTCCGCCGCAATCCATGGGCTTCGCGCTCGTCGGCGCCCTCCTGATCATCCCGGTGATCCTGGCCTACACGGCGTGGTCCTATTACGTGTTTCGTGGAAAGGTGCGGGCCGGGGAGCGGTATCACTGATGGCCTCCACCTCCTTGTGGTTCCGTCAACTGGGATGGCTCGTGCTGATCTGGTCCGGGAGCGTCCTGGCCCTGGGTGTGGTGGCGATGGCCTTCCGGCTGCTCATGCGCCTGGCGGGGCTGACGCCCTGATGGAGATCGAGCCGGTAATGACGCAGCGAAGCACCAGCCCGATTGCTGTTCTGCTGACCGCCTCCATAGGCTGCGCGATGACGGTGCTCGACACCAACGTCGTGGCGGTCGTTCTGCCATCGGTCGCGAGGGATCTGGGCGCGAGTTTCGCCGAGATCGAATGGGTGATCAGCACCTATGTGTTGTGCTTCGCATCCCTGTTGCTGCCGGCCGGCGCGGTGGCCGATCGCTTCGGGCGGCGGCGCGTGTTCCTGGTCGGCATCGGCATCTTCGCCATCACCTCGCTGTTGTGCGGCATCGCTCCATCCCCGAGGGCCCTGTATCTCGCGCGGGCTCTTCAGGGCGCTGGCGCGGCCTTCCTGCTGGCCCCGGCCCTGGCCATCATCGGGCACAGTTTCCATGGTGAGGCCGACCGGAACCGCGCCTGGGCCATCTGGGGCACGATCATGGGGATGACCATGGTCCTTTCGCCGGTCATCGGGGGCTTGATTGCGCATGTCCTCGGCTGGCGCTGGGCGTTCCATGTCAATGTGCCGATCTGCGCGCTTCTCGGCCTGGCCACCTTCGTCCTCGTGGCCGATTCACGGGATGCCGATGCCAGGCGGATCGATCCGCTCGGAATCCTGCTCTTTGCCGCATCCATGTTCGGGGTAACCTGGGGGCTCATCACGGGCCAGTCCCATGGCTGGATCTCCGTGAGCGCCATGTCCGGCTTCATCGGGGGCGGACTGGCATTCTGTGCCTTCGTGATCGTGGAGCGCACTCAGCTTCGCCCGATGCTCGACCTTCAGCTCTTCCTGGATCCGCGTTTCGTGGGTGCCGTATGGGCGATGTTCGCCTATGCCGCCTGTGCGCAGGTCATGGCGTCGATACTGCCGCTGTTCTTCCAGAACGGCTTGGGGAGATCCGCGCTGGAGGCTGGATTCAGTATGCTTCCCTTCGCCCTGACGATGCTGGTGTTCCCCCATGTCGGCCGATTTCTTGGGCGCCATCTCGCTTCTCCCGGTATTCTCACCCTCGGTCTGGTCCTGGTCGGCATCGGAAACGCGGTGACAAGCTGGGGAGCACATACCGGTGCATGGCCGGCCATCATGACCGGCATGCTCGTCATAGGGAGTGGAGGCGGATTGCTGAATGGCGAGACACAGAAGGCCATCATGAGTGTCGTGCCCCACGGCCGCGCAGGCATGGCCTCCGGCATCAGCACGACGGCAAGGTTCTCCGGAATTCTCCTGGGTTTCGCGACCCTGAACGGTGTGCTGGCGACCGTCGCTCGCCGCCACCTGAATCCCACGGGCTCGGCGGCGCCATATGGTCACACGGGTGATTTTGCCGATGCCGTCGTGGCCGGGGATTTGTCGAGCGCGGTCGCCCGGTTGGCGGAACCCGTGCAGGAGATCGCCATGGCGCAGGCAAGGCATGCTTTCGCGGCAGGATTTTCTGCGGCGATGATGGTCGCCGCGGCCGTCGCGCTGGCTTCGTCGTTCGCTGTCCACATTCTCATGCGAAAGGCGAAGTAGCCGCCGATCTGCAAACCACTTCCTTGGCCATGTCGCCATTTCCGTAGCGACGGCCATGACCGAGGACATTGTCACCTCGCCATGGAATGGACTTTCCCTTCAGGAGAATCACGCATGTTCCGTCCTTACGTGCTTGCCGCCCTGGCCGTCCTGCCGCTGGTTGCCTGTCGGACGGCCGATGCCGCCGATCTGCCGCGCCAACCCGTGCTCAACCTTGAGGCTGCCCGATCGGTCCTCTCGGCTGCGGAAGCCGAAGCCCGAAAGCAAGGCTGGCCGGCTGCCATCGCGATCACCGACGCAGGGGGCGCATTGCTGACCCTGGATCGCATGGACGGCGCGGGGCCTGCCGCCGCCGAGATCGCCGCAGGCAAGGCAAGAACGGCCGCCATGTTCCGCCGGCCCACCAGTGCCTTCGAGGACGCAATCAATGGCCAGCGCCCGGCGGCGATCACATCGGGTTTCGTGATGATGGCCGGTGGCATGCCGCTGATCGTGGATGGACAGGTCGTTGGCGCGATCGGTGTCTCCGCTGACTTGCCGCAACATGATGTCGCCATCGCCGAGGTGGGCCGCGCAGCGATACCCCGTTGAGTTTGAGGCGGAAGAATGCCTCCTCGGTGACCAGGAGGGCGGGCCTGGCGTGATCCAGGATGTAGGACAAGCCGTCCGCGCGCAACTTGGTGTTGATCGGGATCCAGACCAGCCCGGACATGACCAACGCATAGACCCGCGCCACGTGCTCGGGCGAGTTGCCCAGCGTCACCGCCACCCGGTCACCCCGGCGCAGCCCCTGTTTCTCGAGCGCAGCGCAGCAGGCGGAAACCATGACCGCCATATCGTCGCAGGTGTGGGGCCGGCCCTCGAACACCATCAGGGCCTGCGTGCTGCCCCAGGTCAGCCGGTGGCGGATGCAGAATAGCGAAGCGGCGGGTGAAGTGCCCACCGCCGGAGAAGCCGAACAAGGCGAAGCGGTCCCAGCGGCCGCCGTACTTCGCTCCCACCTCCTCCACCATGGCGAGTAGCACCCGGTCGCAGCGGATGTCGCCCTCCCGCATGTACTTGTAGCCAGAGCGTGCCTTAGTTTCCGAGCGGGCCGTGGAGGCAGTACTGGAAGCAGGATAGGGCGACGGGCGTATGAAATTACGGCTTGACCCCCAAAACGTTTCGGATCAGCGTTCCGGCCAAGAGGAACAAACGTCCGCAGCCCATGTCGCTCGCCCGCATCGCCAGCACCTTGCGACTGTCCGTGACCACCGTGTCCCGGGCCCTGGGCGGCTATAGCGATGTTGCCGAGGCGACCCGCCGCCGGGTCCAGGCGGAAGCCGAACGGATCGGCTATCGCCCCAATGTCTCCGCCCGCCGGCTGAGAGGCGGCGTCAGCGACGCCGTGGCGGTGGTCCTGCCCACCGGCCCGGGGCAGATGGAGGATGCCTTCTTCCTCCGCCTGCTGGGAACGATCGGGCCGCGACTGGCCGCCGCCGGGCTCGATCTCCTGGTGGGCGCGGCACGCCCCGGTGCGGAGGAGATGGCCCTCTACCACCAGTTGGTGGAGAACCGCCGCGTCGACGGCTTCCTCCTGGCCCGCACGAGGCGAAAGGACCCGCGCGTCGCCTATCTGCTCGACCGGGGCCTGCCCTTCGTCGTGCATGGCCGCACGGCGGAGGCACGCCCCCACGCCTCGGTCGATGTCGACGGGGCCGCCGCCTTTCGCCAGGCGGCCCGGCGCCTCCTGGCCTTCGGCCACCGCTGCATCGGGCTGATCAACGCGCCGGCCGCCTACAGCTTCGCGCATCACCGAGAGGCTGGCTGGCGGGAAGCCCTGTCCGAGGCCGGCCTTGCGGCAGGACCGCGTGCCGAGGCCGAGGCGACGGAGGAGAACGGCTTCCGCCTGATGCAGGCGATGCTGCGGGGCAGGGCGCCGCCCACCGCGGTGCTCTGCGCCACGGACCGCCTGGCGGTGGGCGCCCTGCACGCGATCGCGGCATCGGGGCTGCGGGCCGGGCGGGATGTCTCCGTCATCGGCTACGACAACCTGCCGGTGGCCACCTTCACCGATCCACCGCTGACCAGCTTCGAGCCGATGGTGGACCACAGCGCGGAACGGATGGTGGCGATGCTGCTGTCCCTGCTGCGCGGCGCTTCGCCCGACGGCATGGCGGAGCTTCTGGAGGCGCGGCTGATCGCACGGGCTTCGGACGGTCCGGCCCCTTCACCAGGGCGCCGCATGCCGCGCGGCGGTGGATCAGGCCGAAAGGGAGGAGCAAAGGACAATGGACGTGACGCCAAAGCCCGGCTGGAAGACTGATCCGGCCATCCTGACCCGCCGCGCCGCGGGCCAGCTCGGCCTCGGGGGCCTGCTGGCCGCCGCCTTGCCGCGCGCCGCTGCCCAGGCACAGGGCCAGGAGATGATCTTCCTGTCCACGCAGTTGCGGCCGATCGAGGCGGCGCAGGCCATGCGGCAGAAGATCCTGTCCGGCTTCGGCCAGCCCGTGAACTTCGTCACCGAGCAGCCACCGCAACTCGGCGTCCGGGTGCGCGCGGAACAGCAGGGCGGCCGTCACACCACGAGCCTGATCGGCGGCCTGCATGGGGAGCTCCTGCCGCTGCTCTCCACCGACGCGCTGACACCGCTCGACGATGTGCTGGCGGGCCTGTCCCAGCGCGGCTTCAACGCGGCGATGCTGGAATCCGGCAAGCTCGGCGGCCAGCAGCAGCGCTACATCCCCTGGATGCAGGCCACCTATCTCATGGCGGCACACAGGCAGGCGCTGCCCTTCCTGCCGGCCGGCGCCGACATCAATGCGCTGAGCTACGAGCAGCTCGGCCAATGGGCGGCGGCGATCCAGGAGAAGACAGGCCAGCGCCGGCTGGGCTTCCCGGCCGGCCCGACCGGCCTGATGCCGCGCTTCTTCGAGGGCTATCTCTACCCTTCCTTCACCGGCGGCGTGGTGACGACCTTCCGCTCGGAGGCGGCGGAGGCGATGTGGACGCAGTTCCGCGAGCTGTGGAAGACGGTCCATCCCAACTCGACCAATTACGGCTTCATGCAGGAACCGCTGCTGAGCGGCGAGGTCTGGATCGCCTTCGACCATGTCGCGCGCCTGATCGATGCCCTGAACCGCAAGCCGGACGAGTTCGTGGCCTTCCCCGCGCCGGCGGGTCCGAAGGGGCGCGGCTTCATGCCGGTGGTCGCCGGGCTCTCCATCCCCGCCGGTGCCCCGGACCCGGCCGGCGCGGCGAAGCTGATCGACTACCTGACCCGGCCGGAGGTGCAGATCGCCACCCTGCGCGCCACGGCCTTCTTCCCGGTGGTGAAGGCGGACCTGCCGGCGGATCTGGAACCCGGGCTGAAGCTCGCCGCCGATGCCATCGCGAGAATGTCCTCGGCGCCGGATGCGCTGGTGAGCCTGCTGCCGGTCGGCCTCGACCAGAAGGGCGGCGAGTTCGACAAGGTCTTTATGGATACCTTCCAGCGCGTGGTGCTGCGTGGCGAGAAGCCCCGCGCCGCGCTGGACCGGCAGGCCGAGGCGATGCGGCGCATCATGACCGAGACCGGGGCGCCCTGCTGGCGCCCGGACCCGCCCTCCGAGGGCGCCTGCCAGGTCGGTTGAGGAGATCGCCTTGGCCGCCCGCCGGAACGCCGCCCTGCCCTATCTGCTGATCGCGCCCTCGGTGCTCTTCCTGGGGGCGCTCTTCCTGCTGCCGCTGTTCCAGACGGCGGTGCTGGCCTTCCAGTCCGGCGGAGGCTGGTCGATGGAGAACGTCCACCGCATGGTGGACGACATCAACTTCACCGATGCGGTCCGCAACACCTTCTCCGTGGTGCTGCTGGTGGTGCCGCTGCAGCTCGCCCTGGCGCTGGGCATGACCATGATGCTGCGGCATGTGCGGCGCGGGCGGGGCCTGATCCTCTGGGTCTGGTCCATCCCGCTCGGCATTTCCGATCTCGCCGCCGGCCTGGTCTGGCTGGCGCTGCTGACCGATCTCGGCTGGGTCAACAGCCTGCTCTTCCGCCTGGGCCTGACGCAGGGGCCGCAAAGCTGGCTGACCTATGAGACGCCCTGGGCCCTGTTCGCCGCCATCGTGGTGGCGGAGCTGTGGCGGGCGACCGCCATCGTCTTCGTCATCCTCCTGGCCGGAGTGCAGCTCCTCCCCAAGGAATACGAGGAGGCGGCGGAGGTCTTCGGCGCCTCCCCCTGGCGCCGCTTCGTCAAGGTGACGCTGCCGCTGCTCAAGCCTTCCATCCAGACGGCGCTGATCCTGCGCACCGTCCTGGCCTTCGAGATGTTCGCCATGGCCCTGGCCCTGGGCGGCAGGAACTTCCCCGTCCTGGTGAGCGAGGCTTTCAACTGGCAGTATGGGAGCCAGGATTACGGCGTCGCGGCCGCCTATGCGCTGCTGGTGATGCTGATCTCCCTGGCGGCCACCGTGCTCTATTTGCTCCTGCTGCGCGTGCCGGCGGAGCAGCGTTCGTGAGCGCCGCGCGGCCTTTCCGGCGTTTCCTGCTGCTGGGCGGGGTGACCGGCCTCTGCGCCTGGACGCTGATCCCCATCGCCCTGCTGGCGCTCGGGGCGCTGGGCGGGCGGGATTTCGTCTCCCGCTGGCCGAAGAGCCTCGGAGCCGGCGATGTCTCGCTGGAAACCCTGCGCGCCTTCCTGGCCATCGACGGCGTCTGGGCCGCCACCTGGGTCAGCATCCAGGCGGCGGTGCTCTGCATGCTCATCGCGCTGCTGTTCGGGGTCCCGGCGGGCTATGCGCTGGCGCGCTTCCCGTTCCGGGGCGCGGGGGCCTACCGGGTGCTGATCCTGATGACCCGCGCCTTCCCGGTGGCGATCCTGGCCCTGCCGCTGACCGTGGGCTTCATCCGCCTGGGGGTCTACGACACGCCCTTCGGCGTGGCGCTGCTGCATGCGGTGCTGGCGACCCCCTTCGCCACCCTGGTCTGCGCCAGCCTGTTCCAGGGCATCCCGGCCGAGCTGGAGGAAGCCTCCTGGGTCTTCGGATGCTCACGCCTCACCGGCTTCGTGAAGGTGGTCCTGCCCCTGGCCCTGCCGGGCATCGCCGCGGCCTCGATCTTCGCCTTCGTGCTGAGCTGGAACGAGGTCTTCGCCGCCTCCGTGCTGACGGTGCGGCACCGGACATTGACGGCCTATCTCCTGTCCGTCCTGTCGGAATCACCGCTGCATGTGCAGTTCGCCGGCGGGCTGATCCTGATCATTCCCTCCATTCTCTTCATCTTCCTGGTGCGCCGCCGCCTCTTCGCGATGTGGGGCATCGGGAACCGATGAGCGTGGCGGCCGGCGCCCATCGCGGCCAGGGCCCCGGCCCGCGCGAGACACGATAGGGTATCCATGGCGACCATCGAGATCGACGGTATCCGCAAGAGTTTCGGCGCCGTCCAGGCCCTGCAGGCGGTGGAGCTGCAGGTGCGGGATGGCGAGTTCCTGGCGCTGCTGGGGCCCTCGGGATGCGGCAAGACCACGCTGCTGCGGATCATCGCCGGGCTGGAAAGCCAGACGGGCGGCCGCGTCCGCATCGGCGGCCGCGACGTGTCCGACCTGCCACCAAGGCGGCGGGGCCTCGCCATGGTCTTCCAGAACTACGCGGTGTTCCCGCATCTGACCGTCTTCGAGAATGTCGCCTTCGGCCTGCGGATGGCGAAGGCACCGAAGGAGCGCGTGCAGCGGCAGGTCGAGCGCGCGGCGGCCCTGCTCCATATCGAACCCTATCTCTCCCGCCATCCCGGCCAGCTTTCCGGCGGGCAGCGGCAGCGCGTGGCGGTGGCGCGGGCCCTGGCGGTGGAGCCCGAGGTGCTGCTGATGGACGAGCCTCTCTCCAACCTCGACGCCCTGCTGCGCCTGGAAATGCGGGCCGAGTTGAAATCCGTGCTGGCGGAGGCGGGAACGACCACGATCTACGTCACCCATGACCAGACCGAGGCCATGGGCCTCGCCGACCGGATCGCGGTGATGCAGGCCGGGCGCATCGAGCAGATCGGCAGCCCCTCGGACATCTACCATCGCCCGCGCTCGCGCTTCGTCGGCGGCTTCGTCGGCAGTCCGCCGATGAACTTCCTGCGCCTGCCGGTGCGGAATGGGCAGGCGCTGCTGGCGGAACTGCCACTCCCCGCACCACGGGCCGCGCCGGAGGAGGTCCTGCTGGGCCTTCGCGCCGAGGACCTGACCCCCGTGCCGGAGGGCCGTGGCTTCGGCTTCACGCTGCGGGTGGCCGAACCCCTCGGCTCGCATGTGCTGCTGACGGGGCAGGCGGCGGGACAGCCGATGCGGGTCGTCGTGCCCTATGAAGCCGATGGCCCGGGGGCGGATTTCTCCCCCGGCCGCGTTCTGCACCTGCGCCCGCATCCGGAACGGCTGAACTGGATGGATGCGCAGACAGGCCAGTCCCTGGAGGGAGCATGATGGACCGGAGCGAGGCAGCGCGGCAGATCCTGCGCGACAACGACCGTGGCGGCTACACCGTGCCGACCGACCGGCTCTACCCTTTCCAATGGAACTGGGATTCCGCCTTCGTCGCGATGGGCTTCGCCAGTTTCGACCTGGCCCGCGCCTGGTCGGAGATCGGGTGCCTGCTGCGCGGCCAGTGGGAGGACGGGATGATCCCGCAGATCGTCTTCCACGCCCCCTCCGACGACTACTTCCCCGGCCCCGGGGTCTGGGGCATCCGGCGCGACCCGCCGACCTCCGGCATCACCCAGCCACCGGTTCTCGCCACCGCCGCGCGGCGGGTGCTGGCGGCCGATGCAACGGCGGAGGGCGAGGCGCGCATGGCCGCCATCTATCCCCGCCTGCGCGACAGCCACCGCTGGTGGGCCGCCGCGCGTGACCCGGGCGGGACCGGGCTGGTGGCCACGCTGCATCCCTGGGAAACGGGGATGGACAACAGCCCGGCCTGGGACAGGGCGCTGGACCGCGTGCCGACCGGCACACGCACGGCGATCCGGCGGCGGGACACCAGCCATGTCGATCCCGCCTTCCGCCCACGCGCCATCGACTACCAGCGCTTCATCCATCTGGTGGAGGTGTTCCGCGATGCCGGCTGGAACCCCGCCCGGATGCTCGCCGCCTCGCCCTTCCGCGTCGCGGATGTCGGCACCAATGCGATCCTGCTGCGGGCGGAGAAGGATCTGCTGCATCTCGCCAGCCGCTTCGGCACGCCGGAGGAGGCGTCCGAGATCGCCACGCGCATCGCCCGCATGGAAACGGCGCTGGAACATCTCTGGGACGATGCGCGGGGTCATTACCTGCCACGCGACCTGATCTCCGGGGAGGCCATCCCCTTCCGTGGCTCCGCCGGCTTCCTGCCGCTCTTCGCCGGGCAGGCACGGCATGCGGCGGCGCTGGCGACGCGGCTGGAGGAATGGGGCAGGAGGGTCAAGGCCCTGGTGCCCTCGACCGATCCCGGCGACCCGCTCTTCGAGCCGCTGCGCTACTGGCGCGGCCCTGTCTGGGCCGTGGTGAACTGGATGATCGCCGAGGGCCTGCACCGCTGCGGCGAGACGGCGATGGCGGCACGCGTGGCCGGCGACACGCGCGACCTGATCGCCGCGGAAGGCTTCAGCGAGTACTTCGACCCGATCACCGGCCAGGGCATCGGCGGCGGCACCTTCTCCTGGACCGCCGCCATCTGGCTGCTGCTGGAGGAGGGGATGGCATCATGATCCCTGCCGGCGCCGTCGATTGCGACATCCACCCCGCCGTGCCGTCGCTCAAGGCGCTGCTGCCCTATCTCGACCCGCTCTGGCGCGACATGGTGGCCGAGCGTGGGGTGCATGAGCTGGACACCATCGCCTATCCGCTGAAGAGCCCGCTGACGGCACGGCCCGACTGGCGCCCGGCCAGCGGCAAGCCGGGCTCCGACCTCGCGCAGCTCCAGGCCCAGGCGCTGGACGGCTTCGGCACCAGCCTCGCGATCTGCAATGTCCTCTACGGCGTGACGGTCCTGTTCAGCGAGGACATGGCGGCCGCCTTCGCCCGCGCGGTGAACGGCTGGATGGCACGGGAATGGCTGGACCGCGATCCCCGCCTGCGCGCTTCCATCGTCGTGCCCGTGCAGAACCCGGAACTGGCGGTGGCGGAGATCGAGCGCTGCGCCGCCGACCGCCGCTTCGTGCAGGTGCTGCTGCCCGCCATGCACGACGCGCCCTGGGGCAGGCGCCAGCACTGGCCGATCTATGCCGCCGCCGAACGGCACGGCCTGCCCATCGGCATCCATGCCGGCTCCGCCTACCGCCATCCCGTCACCCCGGTCGGCTGGCCCTCCTACCACACGGAGGACTATGTGAATCAGGCGCAGGGGATGCAGACGCAGCTCACCTCCCTGGTCTGCGAGGGCGTCTTCGGCCGCTTCCCGAATCTCCGCGTGGTGATGATCGAGAGCGGCTTCACCTGGCTGCCCGGCTATCTCTGGCGGCTGCACAAGTACTGGCGCGGGCTGCGCATGGAGATCCCCTGGGTGGATCGCCCGCCACCGGAGATCATCCGCGACCAGGTGCGCTTCACCCTGCAGCCGGTGGACGGGCCGCCGCGCGCGGAGGACCTGTTGCGGGTGGTCGATCAGATGGGATCGGAGGAACTGCTGCTCTTCTCCACCGACTATCCCCATTGGCAGTTCGACGGCGACGACGCCTTGCCGCCGGCCCTGCCGGAATCCCTGCTGCGCCGGATCGCGATCGACAATCCGCGCGCCACCTATCCCCGGCTGGAGGAAGCTTTCCCATGAATGTCGAGCTCCGCGGCCCATCGGCGGGAGCCGTCCCGGCCAGCAGGCCCGCCATTGCCGATTGCGACATCCATCCCTGCTTCGCCCAGGCGCGGGACATCCTGCCCTACCTGTCCGAACGCTGGCGGCGGCACATGGACACCTTCGGCATGCTGCCGCGCCATGGCTACCAGTCCGGCCCCGCCTATCCCAAGGGGCAGCCGGATGCGGCGCGGCGGGATTCCTGGCCGCCCGGCGGCCGGCCGGGCAGCGACCTGGGCTTCATGCAGGCCCAGCATCTGGACCCGAACAACGTGGCGCTGGGCGTGCTGAACGTGATCGCCCCGGCGGCCGGCGCGGCGCAGAACCTGGATTTCAGCGCCGCCCTCTCCCGCGCCCTGAACGAATGGCAGGTGGCGGAATGGACCTCGAAGGACCGCCGCCTGAAGGCATCCGTCGTCGTGCCCTACGAGGACGCGCAGGCCGCGGCGGCGGAGATCGCGCACTGGGCCGGGCATCCGGATTTCGTGCAGGTCCTGCTGCTCAGCCGCACCGCCGAGCCGCTGGGCCAGCGCCGCTACTGGCCCGTCTATGCCGCGGCGCAGGAGGCCGGGCTGCCGGTCGGGGTCCATGCCTTCGGCTATGGCGGCTATCCCGTGACGGGCGGCGGCTGGCCTTCCTTCTACATCGAGGAAATGGTCGGCCATGCCCAGTGCTGCCAGGCGCTGCTGACCAGCATGGTGGTCGAGGGCGTCTTCGAACGCTTCCCCCGCCTGCGCATGGTGCTCATCGAAGCGGGCTTCGCCTGGCTCCCGGCCCTCGCCTGGCGGCTGGACAAGCACTGGTCCCGGCTGCGGGAGGAAGTGCCGCACCTGACCCGCGCGCCTTCGGAGACCATCCGCGAGCATGTCTGGCTGACCACCCAGCCGATGGAGGAGCCGGAAAAGCGCCGCCACCTGAGCGAGGTGATCGACTGGATCGGCATCGACCGGCTGCTCTTCGCCACGGATTACCCGCACTGGGACTTCGACGACCCGGAATGGTCGCTGCCGGTCCGGCTGGAGGCATCCGCCCGGAGCGCCTTGTTCCTCGATAATGCGCGGGCGCTCTACGGAGTGGCATGATGGCCCGTCACGTGGTTGCCCCGGCCAGCGCATTGCCACCGGGCGGGCGCCTGCTGGTGGAGGCGGCGGGGAAGAAGATCATCCTCTTCAATCTGGGGGGCGATCTTTTCGGCCTGCTGAACCGCTGCCCGCATCAAGGGGGCGAGTTGTGCCACGGGACCGCGCTGGGCCTCATCGAGGCCGATCCGGCACAGCCGGGCCAGATGCGCTATACGCGAGAGGGCGAGATCCTGCGTTGCCCCTGGCATGGCTGGGAGTTCGACATCCGCACCGGACTATCCCGGGCCGAACCGCAGAAGGTAAAGACGCGCAGCTACCCCGCGGGGATCACGGGCCGGGACAGAACGGTTGAGAGGCCGCCCGCGACCACCATCCCTGTTGGAAGGACGGATGAGGGCCAGATCTACGTGGAGGTCTGAGAATCTGACCATGGAGGATGATGGAAGCACCCGATCAAGGACGCTTCCATCGAGGTGGCCCTCAGGCCCGGCGCGGCGACGCCGCGATCCCCACGGCACTCCCTTCGCCGCCTGCATCCGCGGAGACCGGGCGTACGAAGATCAGTACGCAGAGGACGTCAGCCAGGGCAATGACACCAGCCAGTCAGCCGCGAGGGCCGCAGCGCCTGCACATTGACATCCCAGAGCAGTTGCCGCGCGCCCGGCTGGAAGGAAATCATCGCGACCATGTGGAAGGAACCCAGGACGGCAGCGGACGTGCCGCCCAGGAACTGGCGCCTCAACATGGCTGATTCCTCCGAATGGGCCCGTCATTGCGGGCCTTCGTTCTTGTTTCAGACCCGTATCAGCACAACCGATGCTGTGGGGCACGATGTCGCATCACAGGCTGCTGAGGCCGCTCCCCCGTGTCAAGCAGGCGCAGGGTTCGGCCCGGTATCACCGTCACCGGCGATCAGGCGGCCCTGTCCGTGCCCCGTTTCGGAAGGGTCATCAATCCGGAGACCTGCAACCGGACATTCTCCAGCAGCTTCGCCTTGGAAGCGCGTCCGGCATCGAGATGGCTCAGAAGCAGCCGCGCCGCTTCCTCCCGGTCTCCCTCCTCGATCCGGTCCAGGATCGCCAGATGCTCGGCCGACTGGGTGGCGAGCCGTTCCTGATCCAGCGCGATGACATAGCCGACCACCCGGCGAAGACGTGTCACCCGTAAACCGGCATCGGCGAAGAAGCGGTTGTTCGAGGCCTGCGTGATCGCCAGGTGGAATCCCGAATTCAACTCGAAGACCTCGCGGGGATTCGCCGAGGCGGGGTCTTCCAGCAGGCCCTGCTGCTCGCGCCGCAGGCGCGCCAGCACGAGAGGCGGCATCGAGAAGGCCGGGTCGAGCAGGGCGGCCGGCTCGATGGCCCGGCGGAAGCGATAGGATTCGTCATAGCTGTCCGGCCCGTCGATCAGCGCCAGGAAGCGCCAGTTGCCCGCCGGCGCGCGCTCGATCCAGCCCTCGCCCATGATCTGCAGCAGCACACGGTGCACGATGCCACGGGGCGCACCGTAACGCCGCATCAGCTCGGCTTCTCCCACCAGGTCCGGAAGGGCACCGCCGATGCGATCCCGGGCGACGCGCCAATAGAATTCCTCCGCATCGCCGGCCTCGCCATCCGCCGCCCCGATCTCCTCTCCGGCCCCCGGCAGGCGCCGGAGGCGCAGCCGCCCATTGGCCGACCGCTCCAGCACTCCGAGTTCCAGCAGGATCGGCAATGCCCCCCGCAAGGGCGTGCGGGAGGTGCCGACCGCCTGCGCCAGGGCATTCTCGCTCAGCGGCATCCCGGCCTCCGCGCCCGAGGCACGCAGGTGATCGACGATGGCGCGCGCGAGATCGCGATGCAGGTCGGCGGCAGGCGGACGGGGCATGGGGAAAGGATAGCACGGTATCGGCCTATTCTAACATCGGCCGCCCCGCACTCCTTCAAGGAGAGGTCAGCCCTGCCGGGCGACACTCTGCCCCGGTCCAGCACAGCCGCTTCCTGGAACCACACCAGCATGATCCGCCGCGGCATCGAGCGCGAGGTTGAGGCGAAGCACGTTCACGCGCGGCGCACCGAGGAAGCCCAGCGCCGGCGCCGTGGTGTTCCTGGCCAGGATGGCACAGACCTGATCCTCCGGCATGCCGCGCGCCTGTGCGACCCGCGCCACCTGGCGCACCGCGTTCTCGGGGCTGATATCGGGGTCGAGGCCGGAGCCGGAGGCCGTGACGGCATCCGCGGGCACGGGCCCGGGGCCGGCCGCCGCGACACGCTCGCGCACCGCGCCGATCAGCGCCTGGCTGGACGGTCCGCGCTGCGACGCCGCCGAGGATGCGGCGTTGTAGGGCGCGTCCACCGTCCGGCTGCTGTCCTGCGGATCGGGCGCTGTGGTGGCCGAGGGACGGCCATGGAAATAGCGGTCCCCGGTGAAGTTCTGCCCGATCAGGGCCGAGCCGATGACATGCCCGTCGCGCTGGATCAGGGACCCGCCGGCAGGACCGGGCAGGAGGGTGGTGGCGAGGCCGGTCATGACGGCCGGCATGGCCAGGCCCAGCAGCAGGGTGAAGCCGACGACCACGGTCACGGCAGGGCGAATTGGAGACATGGCTCAGGCGATCCCCAGCATCTGGAGGAAGAGGTCGATGATCTTGATCCCGGCGAAAGGCGCGACGATCCCGCCCACGCCATAGATCAGCAGGTTCCGGCGCAGCAGCGTCGCGGCGCCCGCCGGCCTGTAGCGCACGCCGCGCAGTGCCAGCGGCACCAGCGCCACGATGATCAGCGCATTGAAGATCACGGCGGACAGGATGGCGCTCTCCGGACTCGCGAGCCGCATCACGTTCAGGGCCTGCAGCTCCGGATACTGGGTCATGAAGATCGCGGGCAGGATGGCGAAATACTTCGCCACGTCGTTCGAGATGGAGAAGGTGGTCAGCGCCCCCCGCGTGATGAGAAGCTGCTTGCCGATCTCCACCACCTCGATCAGCTTGGTCGGATCGCTGTCCAGATCCACCATGTTGCCCGCCTCGCGCGCCGCCTGGGTGCCGGTCTGCATGGCGAGGCCGACATCCGCCTGCGCCAGGGCGGGGGCATCGTTGGTGCCGTCGCCCGCCATGGCGACAAGGCGTCCTTCCCCCTGGGCCTTGCGGATATAGCCGAGCTTATCCTCCGGCGTGGCTTCGGCGATGAAGTCGTCCACACCGGCCTCGGCCGCGATGGCGGCGGCGGTCAGGCGGTTGTCGCCGGTCACCATCACCGTGCGGATGCCCATCTTGCGCAGCGCGGCGAAGCGCTCCCGCATCCCGGGCTTCACGATGTCCTTCAGCTCGATCGCACCCAGCAGGCGGCGGTCCCTGGCCACCACCAGCGGCGTGCCGCCCTGCCGCGCGATGCGCTCCACCGCCTCGCGAAGCGCGGAGGGGGGCTGGGCATCGAGCGCCCGGACGATGCTGTCCGAGGCCCCCTTGCGATAGCTGCCATCCGGCAAATCGAGCCCGGAGAGCCGCGTCTGGGCCGTGAAGGGCACCACCTTCGCCTCCGCCGGCAGGGCAGGCGGCACCACGCCATGGGCCTCGCGTGCGAAGGAGATGATCGAGCGGCCCTCCGGCGTCTCATCGGCCAGGGAGGACAGCATGGCCGCCTCGGCCAGCTCCTGCGTGGTCACGCCCGGAGCGGGGTGGAAGGCCGCGGCCTGCCGGTTGCCCAGGGTGATGGTGCCCGTCTTGTCCAGCAGCAGCACATCCACATCGCCCGCCGCCTCCACCGCGCGGCCGCTGGTCGCCATGACGTTGAAGCGGACGAGGCGGTCCATGCCGGCGATGCCGATGGCCGAGAGTAGCCCGCCGATGGTGGTCGGGATCAGCGTGACCAGCAGCGCGGCCAGCACGGGCACGGAGGGCGGGGCGCCGTTCCAGCTCGCCAGCCCCACCACGCTGGCCACGGCGATCAGGAAGATGATCGTCATGCCGGCGAGCAGGATGTCGAGCGCGATCTCGTTCGGCGTCTTCTGGCGCGAGGCACCCTCGACCAGCGAGATCATGCGGTCGATGAAGGTGGAACCCGGTGCCGCGGTGATGCGCACCACGATCCAGTCGGAAACCACCAGCGTCCCGCCCGTGACCGCCGAACGGTCGCCGCCGCTCTCGCGGATCACGGGCGCGCTCTCGCCGGTCACGGCGGCCTCGTTCACCGAGGCGATGCCCTGCACGACCTCGCCATCGGAGGGGACCAGGTCGCCCGCCTCGACCAGGACCAGCTCGCCCACGCGCAGCTCCGTCGCATGGCGGGGCTGCCAGAGGTTGCGGTCGTCGGCCCTCAGGAGAAGCTTCGCCTGGGTCTCGGTGCGTGCCCTGCGCAGGCTCTCCGCCCTGGCGCGCCCCGCCCTTCCGCCACCGCCTCGGCGAAGGTGGCGAACAGCACGGTGAACCAGAGCCACAGCGCGATGCCCGCCTGGAAGGCCCATGGCTCTCCCACGAAGGCGGCACGGGCCGCCAGCAGCGTGATCAGGATCGAGACGACCTCCGTCACGAAGATCACGGGATTCCGGATCAGCGTGGCGGGATTCAGCTTGCGGAAGGCATCCGCGACCGCCCGGGGCAGCAGCGCCGTGTCGAGCAGGATCGGCTGGGGGCGCGTGGATGCACCCGTGCCAGTGGTGGTGTCGAGCATCTGGATGCGCCTCAGAAGGTCTTGCCGGCGAGCAGGGTGAAGTGCTCGGCGATCGGACCGAGGGTGAGGGAAGGGAGGAACTGCAGGCCGCCCAGGATCAGGATCACGCTGGCCAGGAGGCCCGCGAAGAGCAGGCCATGCGTCGGGAAGGTCCCCGCGCCTTCGGGCGCGCGCGGCTTGGCGGCCAGCGAGCCGGCGATGGCCATGACCGGCACCACATAGGCGAAGCGGCCGAGCATCATGGCGATGCCGAGCGTCAGGTCCAGCCAGGGCGTATCGGCGGCGAGGCCACCGAAGGCGGAACCGTTGTTGCCGGTTGCCGAGCTGTACGCATAGAGCATCTCGGTCAGCCCATGCGGCCCGGCATTCGCGATCGAGGACGTCGCCGCCGGCAGCACCACGGACAAGGCGGTGAAGCCCAGGATCACCGTGGGCAGGATCAGCACGGCGAGCATCGCCAGCTTGATCTCGCGCGCCTGTACCTTCTTGCCCAGGTATTCCGGCGTGCGCCCGACCATCAGGCCGGCCACGAAGACGGCGAGCAGGGCGAAGACCAGGATGCCATAGAGCCCCGATCCGGCACCGCCCGGCAGCACCTCGCCCAGTTGGATCAGGAACAGGGGCATCAGCCCGCCCAGCGGCATGAAGCTGTCGAACATGGCGTTCACCGCGCCGCAGGAAACACCCGTGGTGGTGGCGCTGAAAAGCGCGACGAGCGGCATGCCGAAGCGGATGTCCTTGCCCTCCATGTTGCCCATGGCCGGATCGACGCCCAGCGCGGTCAGCAAGGGGTTGCCCGCGGCCTCGGCCGCATAGATGGCGGCGGTGGCGGCAACCACGAAGCCCAGCATCACCAGCAGGAGCACGCGGCCCTGGCGGATATCGCCCACGATCCGCCCGAAGGTCAGGCAGAGGGCGAAGGGAATGACCGACTGGGCCCAAATCTGCAACGCGGTGGCCAGCGCGTCGGGCCCTTCGAAGGGATGCACCGAGTTCACGCCGAAGAAGCCGCCGCCATTGGTGCCGAGATGCTTGATGGCGACCTGGAACGCCACCGGGCCGAGAGGGATGGTCTGCTGCGCACCTTCGAGCGTCGTCGCCGTGACGTAATCCGAGAAGGTCTGCGGCATGCCGAGCGCGACGAAGGCCATGCCCAGCACGATGGCCAGGGGCAGGAGGACATAGAGGGTGATACGGATGAAGTCGGCCCAGAAATTCCCGAGCTCGCGCAGGCCCCCGCGTGCGAAGGCGCGGGAAACGGCGAGCGCCAGCGCGACACCGGTCGAGCCCGAGAGGAAGTTCTGCACCGTGAGGCCTGCCATCTGCGACAGGTAGGAAGCGGCCGCCTCGCCCGAATAGGCTTGCCAGTTCGTGTTCGTCACGAAGCTGACCGCCGTGTTGAAGGCGAGCCAGGTGGACATGCCGGGGAAGCCCTGCGGGTTCAGCGGCAACAGGCCCTGCAGGCGCAGGATGGCGAAGAGCAGCACGAAACCCGCGGCGTTGGCGGACAGCATGGCCAGCGCATAGGCTTTCCAGTCCTGGCCGCGCTCAGGGTCGATGCCGCCGGCGCGGTAGAAGAGCGCTTCCACAGGCCGCAGCCAGGTCACACGGCCATCCGCGACGGCCACCATATAGCGCCCGAGCGGCACCGCGGCCGCGACAATGCAGGCGAGGACGAGCGCGATCTGTGCCCAGCCGATGAGTGTCATGGAATCAAAGGTCCTCGGGGCGCAGGAGCGCCCATAACAGATAGACCAGCAGCCCGGCCGAGACGGCGCCGCCCAGGATCAGGTCGAGCATGACGCGTCAGATCCGGTCGCAACCGTATACATAGGCCGCCAGCACCGCGAAGATTCCGAGGCCGAGGGCAAGGACGAGAAGGTCGTTCATGTTCCGGTTTCCCTGGTCGGCGAGCAGCCGACATCAGGCGAAGTCAATGGAAAAACGAACGTAAAGACACCATTCGAGATTTCGGCGGAGATCGTAAAAAGCGCATAAACACCCATGGAACACCGCCGGAGAACCAGCGGTTTTTATGGATTTTTTATGCTCCCGGGATGATTGGATGATCGTGCTTTTACACCCTTCGCCACAAAGCATGGGGAGGCCAAGGGTCAGGAAGGTTCGCCATGTCATCCATGATCTCGAACCGGCTGGAGAGCCTCCGCGGAGAATCGCTCCAGGACCTCGCCGGACGCCGCCGGAACCTTCTGCGCCGGCTCGGCGCGGGGGCGGTGGTGATGGCCACCCTGTGCATGCTCTTCGCCTGGAGCTTCGTCGGCTCCCTGTTCATGGGCCTGCGGACACCGGCGACATCCCAGCCGCGCATGGTCGTCCTGTGGCTTTGCGTGGCGGCGGGCATCATCCTGGGCGGCTTCGTCGGGGAACTGCTTGTGCTGGCACGCTCGAAGGAGTGATCCTCGGCACGGCAATCCCCCCGGGCCCGTATTCCAGATGATGAGAGATGCAGGGACAGGAAGCGGCGAACCCGCCAGACCCGATCCCGATGCGCTGCTGGCCCTGGTGCATCAGGAGAGCCGGGGCAGGCTGAAGGTCTTCCTCGGCGCGGCGCCGGGTGTCGGCAAGACCTACGAAATGCTGACGGAAGCCCGCCGGCGCGCCCTGGGTGGCGCCGATGTGGTGGTCGGCCTGGTGGAAACCCATGGCCGGGCGGAGACGGCGGCCCAGCTCGCCGGGCTGGAAGTCCTGCCGCGCGCCAACCTTCCCCATCGTGGTCAGATGCTGAGCGAGTTCGACCTGGATGCCGCGCTCGCGCGCCACCCCGCCATCCTGGTGCTCGACGAACTGCCACACAGCAACGCGCCCGGCAGCCGCCACCCAAAGCGCTGGCAGGACGTGGAGGAACTGCGCGCCGCCGGTATCGAGGTCTGGACCGCCATGAATGTCCAGCACCTCGAAAGCCTGTCGGAGACCGTGGCCCGCATCACCGGCGTGCGCGTGGCCGAGACGGTCCCGGACCATGTGCTGGCCGGCGCGGATGCGGTGGAGCTGATCGATATCCCGCCGGCCGAGCTGCTGGAGCGGATGCGGCAGGGCAAGGTGTACCGCCCCGATCAGGCGGCGCGGGCCCTGAAAGGGTTCTTCCGGGAGGGCAATCTCGCCGCCCTGCGCGAGATGGCGCTCCGCCGCACGGCCGAGCGCGTGGATGCCGACGTCACCGGCTACATGCAGGCCAATGCCATCGCCGGCCCCTGGCCCGCGGGCGACAGGGTCATGGTCCTCGTGGGCGCCGGGCCGGAGGCCGAGACGGTGGTCCGGCAGGCCCGCCGCATCGCGGACGCATTGCGGGCGCCCTTGGTGGCCCTGCACATCGAGCGCTCGGGCGAGGCCGGGGGCGACCCTTCCCAGGCGCTGCGCCTCGCGGAGTCACTCGGGGCCGAAACCGATACGATGGTCGAAACCGACCTGCCCCGCGCCGTCCTGAAGGCGGCATACGCGCGGAACGTCACGCATCTCGTCATCGGCCGTGGCCGCCCGGCCTTCTGGCGGCGCCTGACCGGGCGCACGCTCGCGGCGGCCCTGATGCGGCGCGCCACGGATTTCACGCTGCACATGGTCCCCAGCCCCAGCGAGGCTGGGCGCCCGAAACCCGTCGCGGAACGGCGCCGCTACCCCGCCTGGCTCGGCTGGGCCGGCGTGGCGGTCTGCGTCCCGGCCGCGACAGGGATCGCCTTCGCCCTGGACGGGCGGGTGACCGAGGGGTCGCTCGGCATGGTCTACCTCGCCACCACCGTGGCCGCCGCGGTCGGGTTCGGCCCCCTGCACGGCTTCGCCACCGCGATCCTCTCCTTCCTGCTCTGGAACTTCCTCTTCATCGAACCGCGCTACACCCTGACCATCGACGGCCCGCAGGAAGTGGTCGGGGCCGTGGTCTTCGGCCTGGTGGCCCTGCTGCTCGCGGGCACGGCGGGGCGGCTCGGGCAGACCGTCCGCATCGCCCAGGCCCGGGTCTTCGGGCTCCGGCGCCTGGTGGAGTTCAGCCGCCGCCTCGGCGCCCCCATGGACCGGGGCTCCCTCCTGTCCCTGATCGCCGAGGAGGCCGAGCGGGTTTCCGGCTGCTCCTGCTGCGTCCTCATGCCGCTTTCGGGCGAGGACCTGCCAGGGCTGGGCCTGCCGCGCGAGCGGAGGCCGGACGATACCGACCTGATCCTCCGGGCGGCGGCACCCTCCTCGGCCGAGCCCGACGACGCCTCCATGGCCGCCGCGCGCTGGGCCTATGCCAAGGGCAGGCCGACAGGCTGGGGGACGGATACCCTGCCGGCGGCGCTCTGGCAGTTCCAGCCCTTGCCCAACGGCCAGGGCATCGCGGGCGTGGTGGGGATCCGCTTCGCGGATCGTTCGGAACCCCTCGACAGCGAGCGGTCCCGGACACTGACCGCGCTGATCGAGCAGGCCGCCGTCGCCCTGGAACGGGCGGAACTGATGGAGGACCGGGCGCGGGGCGCCATGCGCGCGGAAGCGGATGCGCTGCGGACGACGCTGCTCACCTCGCTCGGCCACGACCTCCGCACGCCGCTGACCAGCATCAGAGGATCGCTGGAAACGCTGCGGACGATGGGGGAGGCGCTGTCCCCGGCCGCGCGGGCGGACCTCATCCTGGCAGCCGAGGAGGAAACGGAGCGCCTGGGCCGCTTCGCGTCCAATATCCTCGACATGGTCCGGCTGGAAAGCGGACAGGTCTCCCTGCGGCGCGAAGCGGTGGACCTGCCTTCCGCCCTGGAAACCGCGGTGGCGCGGGCGGAACATGCGACGGGGCGCCGGGTGGAACGGCGCATCGGCCCACGCCTGCCGGAACCGTCCCTGGACCCGGTCCTGTTCGATCAGGTCCTCGGCAACCTGCTCGACAACGCGATGAAGTTCTCGGGGTCGAAGGGGCGCGTCGCCGTGGCCGCGCAACGCCTCGGCGCCAATGTGTCGGTCTCCATCGAGGATGACGGCCCCGGCATCCCGCGCGAGGATCTCGCGCGGGTCTTCGATCCCTTCTTCCGCGCCTCGCGCACCGACCGGATCGCGGCCGGCAGCGGCCTGGGCCTCGCCATCGCGCGCGGTTTGACCCAGGCCATGGGGGGAGAGATCCTGGCGGAGAGCCCCATCCAGGATGGGCACGGCACGCGTCTCACATTGCGGTTTCCGGCATGAGCAATCCCCCGCCCGATCTGTCCTCCCCCCGTGTCCTGGTGATCGACGACGAACCGCAGATCCATCGCTTCCTGGGGCCGGCCCTCGCGGCCTCCGGCTATGCCCCCATCCAGGCGGAAAACGCCGCCGCCGGCCTCCATATGGCGGCCACGCAATCGCCCTCCGCCGTGCTGCTGGACCTCGGCCTGCCGGACCTGGACGGACAGGAGGTGATCCCCAGGCTCCGCGCCTTCAGCACCGCGCCCATCATCGTGCTGTCCGCCCGCGACGGGGAAATGGCCAAGGTGGCGGCCCTGGACGCCGGCGCGGATGATTTCGTCGAGAAACCCTTCGCGCTCGCCGAACTGCTCGCCCGCCTCCGGGCCGCGCTCCGGCGTGCCGCCGCGGCGGCGGGGCAGGATGCGCCCTCGGCGACCGTCCGGATCGGCCAGCTCGAGATGGACTTCGCCGCCAGGACCGCAACGGTGGCCGGCGTGGCACTCAGGCTGACGCCCCGCGAATGGGATCTCCTGGCCGCCCTGGCGAGAGCCGGGGTCAGCCGCGTGGTGACCCAGCGCCAGCTCCTTTCGGCGGTCTGGGGGCCGGGCCATGCCGAGAGCCCGCAATATCTGCGCGTCTATATCGGGCATCTGCGCCAGAAGCTCGGCGAAGCCGCCACGCTGATCCGGACGGAGCCCGGTGTCGGCTACCGGCTCGGCCCCGCGGAATAGGCCCGAAGAGCCTATGGTCAGGGCCCGGAGGCGCAGGAGGCACGCTCATCGGCGCTGATCTTGCGGATGACGCGGCAGGGGTTGCCGGCGGCGAACACGCCATCCGGGATGTCCCGCGTGACGACGCTGCCCGCCCCGATCACCGTGCCTGAGCCGATGGTCACGCCCGGCAGGATGAGCGCTCCCCCGCCCACCCAGACATCCGATCCGATGTCGACCGGCTTGCCATACTCCTGCTGCCGGCGGAGGGCCGCATCCATCGGGTGCAGCGGCGTCAGGATCTGAACGGCCGGGCCGAAGAACGTATAGGCACCGATGCGGACCCGGCAGACATCGAGGACCACGCAGTTGAAATTGAAGAACACGCGCTCGCCGAGTTCGATGTTGGAGCCGTAATCGCAATGGAACGGCGGCTGCATCCAGACCGTGTCACCGCCCTTCCCGAAGATCTGCGTGCAGAGTGCCCGGCGCAGCTCCTCCTCGCCGTCGCCGGAGGCGTTGAGCTGCCGGCAGAGGTCCCTGACCCTGGACCGGTCCGCAACCAGACCGGGATCGAGGGCATCGTAAAGCTCCCCGGCCAGCATCTTCTCACGTTCACTGCGCATCGCCGTCCTCTTCCTGGCTTCCCGGGAATCTCTTGCGATGCGTACAATCGTACATATAGAAGGGGAAGACCGCCCGGCCATCAGGCCCGGGCCAGTCACCGGAATGTGCGAATTGACTGCCAGGACCCGCCGTCACGACCCGGACCGACGCGACCGCATCGTCAGCGCCGCCCTGGATGTGATCGCCGAGCACGGCGTTGCGGGAACCACCCATCGCAGGGTCGCGGCGAGGGCGAATGTCCCGCTCGGTTCCATGACCTACCATTTCGCCGGGCTGGACGATCTGCTCCGGGCCGCGTTCACGCGCCTGGCCGAGGAAACGTCACGGCTCTTCGCCGCACGCCTCGGCGCCGCTTCCTCGCGGGAGGAGGCGGAGGAGGCCGTCCTCGGCATCATCATCGGCGACCCCGGGACGAACGAGCGCAATCTCCTCCTGAGCTACGAGCTCTATGCCTTCGCCGCGCGCCATCCCCCCTCCGCTCCGTGATGCGGGACTGGATGGCCATGAGCCAGCACGCCCTGCGGCGACATTTCGATCAGGATACGGCCCGGGCGCTGGATGCCCTGATCGAAGGTCTCATGATCCACCGATCGGTCGACCCCGCCCCGGCCGGGCCAGCGGAGATCCGGGCCATCATCCGGCGCCTGACGCGGAGGGCTCCAGCGGATCATGGTCTTCCACCAGAAGCCGGAACGCCACGTCACGCGGAATAAACAGCGTGCGCGGTCGGAGACATGGCCTCCTGAACCCTCTTGCTTCCCGAACCCCACTCACGCTATAGGAATATAATCAACACTCATCCCGCAACCAGCCGCACACCTCCCCAGATAAAAGTTTAAAATCCTAAAATCTTAAAGCGCTAAAATCCGAAACGGCATGCAGGAGAAAAGCCCGGGTTGTGAAGGCGGGGGGTGCCGGACCCTGCTGCCTCCGGAGAACTGCTGGCCAGGGAAGGTTCATTGGCCCGGACATGACGCGCAGAAGGGCAGGGCGCGCCTGATCGTCCCGGCATGGGCAACCCCGGCCTGCCCACGGGACCGATGGCCCGAACGCGCATCGGCAGCCATGCCCGAACCAGATGTTATCGCCCTGCGCGGAATATCGAATGCCTCCTGACGGCGGTTTCCAGTCATCTACCCGATCATCGGTGATGCCGAAGTCCCGCACCGGATAACCAGGGACCCGGGGGAGGAGCTTTCATGAGCACGACAGCGGAGGGAGTTCAGCCCCTCGCGGATGCCGAAGCCCGGCCAGCGAAAGCCGCAAATCGCCTCTCCTCGCACTGGGGCGGAATGATCCTTGTGAGTTTCGGCGTGCTGATCGCCTATGCCGACCGATCGAGCATATCGGCCGCCATCGCCAACACCTCCTTCATCCAGCATTTCGGCCTTTCCAGCGTCTATCGTGGCTGGGTGGGTGCCGCCTTCTTCTGGTCCTACGCGCTGACACAGATCCCGATGGGCTGGATCGTGGATCGCTACGGCGCGAAGGTGCCTTACGCCATCTGCTTCGCCTTGTGGTGTGTCGCGACCGCCGCCGCCGGGCTGATGACGACGGTGGCCGCCCTGGTCGCCACGCGCGTGGTGGTGGGCGCCATGGAAGCGGTGGTGATGCCGGCCAGCTACCGATGGATACGGCACAATGTTCCGGAGCGTCACATGGGGGCCGCCATCGGGGTCTTCGCCATGGGCAACAAGGTGGGGACCGCCGTCGGAGCCCCGCTCGCCGCCTGGCTCATCGTGCTCTACGACTGGCGCTTGATGTTCGTCGTCACGGGCCTGCTGGGGCTGGTCTGGCTGGTGCCCTGGTCCATGTTCGTCGAGAATGATCTCCCGGGGAAATCGGAAATGGCCGCGGCGCGGCGCCGGGCCTCATCGGTTTCATTCCGCAGCATCATTCTGTCCCCCGTCGTCTGGGGCGGCATGATCATCAACTTCTGCTACAGCTATTTCGTCTTCTACTGCATGACCTGGATGCCATCCTATCTGGTGGAACAGCGCGGGCTTTCGCTCACCAGTTCCAGCCTCTACACCTTCTTCAGCTTCGCCGGCATCGCGGCCGTGGCGGTCATCGCCGGCTGGGCGGCCGACAGGATGATCGAAGGTGGCAAGGATCCGGTCAGAACCCGGAAGATATTCGTCGTGCTGGGCTTCATCGGCGCAGGCACCGTGCTGTTCGGCGCATACACCAGCGAGCTGAACTGGGCCTTGTTCTGGAATGTCTTCTCCCTGTCCTGCCTGGGCCTGGCCAGCGCCAACAGCCTTGCGCTGTGCAAGGTGACGCTGATCCCATCGCCCGCCATCGGCATGGTCACCGGCGTGCAGCACATGGCCGCAGGATTGTCGGGCGGCGTCGCGGCCAGCCTCTCCGGCTGGCTTCTGCACGTCAGCGGAAGCTACGATCTACCCATGAAGGTCATCGTGGTTTTCCTGGTCACCGGCGCCGCGGCCTGCGTTGTTCTGCTCCGCCCGGAATGGTCGCCGAAGGTCACGGAACCCGCCTCATGACCACCGCTCCCATCGCCCGATGCGGCCAGGACGGTGCGGGACCGTGAGCACAAGAAATCCGCCGAACACGAGGGGCCTTGAATGGAAGCGACCGAACGAATGCTCATGGGCATTTTCAACGGCGAGGATGCACAGCGCGGCTACGCATTGAACAAGATGTGCCACTCCCTGAACGACGAAGGGAACCGGCGCGAGTTCATGGCCGATATCGATGCCTATTGCTCCAGATATGGGCTCAACGACCAGCAGCGCGCGGCGGTGAAGAGCAGGAAGAAGAACGACCTGCTCGCCGCCGGAGTCAGCCTCTATTTCCTGACGAAGCTTGCCCGCGCCTATGCCGGTGGCCCATTGGCCCCCGTGCCGCGCGGCAAGGCTTCCTGACGGGAGGACGTATCATGGCACAGCTCATCGGATGCATCACCACCTCGCACGTCCCCATGATCAGCCGGGCCGTGCACGAGAACCTTCAGCAGGACCCGTACTGGAAGCCGTTCTTCGACGCCTTCGCACCCCTGCATGCCTGGCTCGACGAAGCGAAACCCGATCTGATGATCGTCATCTATAACGATCACGGGCTGAACTTCTTCCTCGACAACAAGCCCACCTTCGCGCTCGGCACGGCCCTGGACTACGTCAACGGAGACGAAGGCTTCGGCCCCCCGCCACCCCGCCGGTTCGGAAGCGATGCGAAATTCGCCTGGCATGTCGCGGAATCCCTGGTGGAGGACGAGTTCGACATCTCGACGTGCCAGGAAATGGTGCTCGACCATGCCTGCGTCACGGCCGGGGATCTCCTGTACCCAGGCCAGGATACCTGGCCGATCCCGGTCATCCCGCTGGAGATCAACATCATCCAGCACCCCCTGCCCAAACCCGGCCGCTGTTTCGCACTGGGGCAGGCTCTGGGCCGGGCGATCAGCTCCTACCCCGAAGACAAGAAGGTGATCGTGGTGGCCAGCGGCGGCCTGTCGCACCAGATCAGCCAGGGCGGCTATATCAACAGGGATTTCGATGCCATGTGCATGGACAGGATCGTGAACGATCCCCTGCCGCTGACCCGCTACACCAATCAGGAATGGATCAATCTCGCCGGCAGCCAGGGGCTGGAATTCATGACCTGGCTGGTCATGCGGGGCGCGGTCCTTCATGGCGTCAAGCTCGTCGCGGAGACGTATCACGCACCGCTTTCCCACACTGGCGGCGCGGTCATGCTGCTCGACACACGACCGGCCGCGCTTGCAACGTGATGGGCTGCTGATGCCTTGTCTCGAAGACGGGTGCGGCGGCCCCGGCGAGGCCCGGCACGCGGTCCGAAACGATGACGATGAACTTGTCCCGCCGGATGCGGTCATAGATCTCGCCCAGGAATTTCGCCGATGGCGAAGGAGGCGGCGTGGACGGCCTGTGTGCCGGGACACGGCACCTGTCTGAAACATCCAGCGCCATGTACCGCACCATGACGCTCTCCGCGGGATAGACGCGGGCGGCGCCTCCGATCGTTCTTGCTGCGACGCGGCATGCGTGCGCTCATGAACACAGCATGTGCACAAAGCTGTGGCGACGGGTGCCGGTTCCGAATGCCGATTGGACAGAAGAGGCCACAGCGGGCCATGCTCTACCCATTGCTGTGGACTCATCCAGCGGACAGGATCGGCCCCAGGTTTCGTCATTCGCGCCCAGGCTCCATGCCCCGGGCGAGGGTTGGCCAAACGGGTCGTCCGCGTCAGCCCGAGCGTCAGAGAGGTTCCATGTTCACTCGCCGTGCCGTGTTCCGTGCCTCAGCGATTGGGGCCGTTCTGGGGGCTTCCAGCCTTCCCTTCGTGAACATCCGCTCCGCCCATGCCGCCGAGGAAGTGGTGATCGGCGCCATCTACCCGCTCACCGGCAACAGCGCCCAGATCGGGCAGGATGCCAAGGCGGTGATGGAGGTCGCGGCCGAGGTCATCAACGGCCAGCATGACCATGTGCCCATGCTGCTGGGTGAGGGCGGTGGCCTGCCGAAGCTGGGCGGCGCCAGGATTCGCGTGGTCTTCGCCGACCACCAGAACGACCCCCAGAAGGCCCGTGCGGAGGCCGAGCGCCTCATCACGCAGGAGAAGGTGGCGCTGATCGTCGGCAGCTTCTCCTCCGCCACGGCGGCGACCATCTCGCAGGTCACCGAGCGCTACCAGATCCCCTATGTCTCCGCCGACAACTCCTCGCCCAGCCTGACGCAGCGCGGGCTGCAATGGTTCTTCCGTCCCTCGCCCAACGACGTGACCTTCACCGAGGCCATGTTCAGCTTCTTCCAGTCGGCCGGCGGGAAGACCGGGCGCAAGGTGAACTCCGTCTCGCTCTTCTACGAGGACAGCATCTTCGGCACGGACAGCGCCAACATCCAGCGCAAGATGGCGGAACAGGCGGGCATCAAGATCCTGGCCGACATCAAGTACCGCGCCAATTCGCCGACCCTCGCCTCCGAGGCACAGCGGCTGAAGGCTGCGGATGCCGATGTGCTGATGCCCTCCTCCTACACCACCGATGCCATCCTGATCCTGCGCGCGATGAACGAGATCGGCTACAAGCCCAGGGCCATCATGGCCCAGGCGGCCGGATTCCAGGAACAGGCTTTCCTCAACGGCGTCGGCGCCATGGCGGAAGGGGTGTTCAGCCGCTCCTCCTTCGCCATCGACGCCGGCAGCAGCCGCCCCGCGATCGAGAAGATCAACGCGCTCTACAAGGCCAAGCAGAACAAGGACCTGAACGACAATACCGCGCGCGAGTTCACGGCGTTGCAGGTGGCGGCGGACGCGGTCAACCGTGCCGGCTCGACCAAGGCGGCCGATCTGCAGAAAGCCTTCCGCGAGACCGAGATCGCCGGGGAGCAGACCATCATGCCCTGGAAAGGCGTGAAGTTCGACGCGGCGGGCAACAACCTGCTCGGCACGCCGGTGATCCAGCAGGTGACCAACGGCGCCTACCGGACCGTCTGGCCCGCCGACGTGGCCTCCGTGCCGCTCGTCTGGAATGTCGGCCAGTAAGCGCGGACCGGGATGACCGTCGAACTGGTTGCGCAGGCCGTGGTGAGCGGCCTGCTGATGGGCATGATCTATGCCCTCGTGGCGGCTGGGCTGTCACTGATCTTCGGCCTGATGGACGTGGTGAACTTCGCCCATGGCGAGTTGCTGATGCTCGCCATGTTCGCCACGCTGATCCTCTTCCACGCCACGGGGCTGGACCCGATCCTGCTGCTGCCTCTGGTGGCGGTGCTGCTCTTCGGATTCGGGGTGGCGATCTACCGCCTGCTGATCGGGCGGGCGCTGTCCGTCACCTTCAACCGCGGCATGTCGCAGATCTTCGTGACCTTCGGCCTGGCGATCTTCCTGCGCGGTGCGGCGCAGTACCTCTTCGGCAGCGAGTTCCAGAGCATCACCGGCAGTTGGGTCAGCGACCGCACGGTGAACCTCGCCGGCATCTACCTGCCGCTGCCGCAGCTCGTGGCCTCGGCGGTCTGCCTGCTCGCCTTCGCCGCGCTGCTCGCCGTATCGCGCACCGAATTCGGCCGGGCTCTGGAGGCGACGCGCGAGGATCGCGACGCGGTGGCGCTGATCGGCATCGACCGCGACCGGATCTTCGCCATCGGGTGGGGGATGGGCGCCGCGGCGGTGGGCGTGGCGGGGGTGATGCTGGCCACTTTCTACTACATCTCCCCCAATGTCGGGGTGAACTTCGCGACCATCGCCTATGTCACGGTCGCCCTGGGCGGCTTCGGCAGCCTGCTGGGCGCGCTCGCGGCCGGGCTGCTGGTGGGGCTGGTGGAATCCATGACCGCGCTCGTGCTGGAGCCCTCCATGAAGCAGGTGGGCATGTTCGCCCTTTATATGCTCGTGCTCGCGTTCCGCCCGCGCGGCCTGTTCGGGAAGCTGTGATGTCCACCACGATCCAACAGGCTCCCGCCACGCCGCTCCGCACCAATTCGATCACGCGCCGCCGGCGGCGGGAGCTGGCCACCGGCGTGGTGCTCCTCCTCCTGCTCGCGGCGCTGCCCTTCGGGGGTTCCGACGTCTATGCGCAGAACCTGATCATCCTGACCCTGCTCTATGCCGGTCTCAGTCAGGCATGGAACATCCTGGGCGGCTATTGCGGCCAGATCTCGCTGGGCCATGCGCTCTATTTCGGCATCGGCGGTTATGTCTCCACCATGCTGTTCGTGCATGCGGGCGTGCCACCGGTCTTCGGCATGGTCGCCGCCGGGGTGGTGGCGGGGCTCGGGGCGCTGCTGGTCGGCTGGCCCTGCTTCCGCCTGTCCGGTCATTACTACGCCATCGCGACGGTGGTGGTGGGTGAGATCGGCTACCTCCTTTTCCTCAACTGGGAATGGGTCGGCGGCGCCATGGGCATCTATGTGCCACTGGGGCCGGATTCCTGGCTGAACCTGCAGTTCCGCATCTCCAAGCTCCCCTGGCACTTCATCACCCTGGGCTTCGCCGCCCTGACCTGGATCGTGGCCTGGCTGGTCGAGGGTTCGCGCTGGGGCTATTCCTGGCGGGCGGTGAAGGATGACGTGACGGCGGCGCGCAGCCTCGCCGTGCGGATCTTTCCCTCCAAGATGGCGGCGGCCGCGATCAGCGGCTTCCTCACCGGCGTCGGCGGCGCGATCTACGCGCAGTATGTCGGCTATATCGACCCGGACAGCATCCTGGCCGGGTCCTTCTCCATCCTGATCGCCCTGCCGGCGGTGCTGGGCGGCGTCGGCACGCTCTGGGGGCCGCTGATCGGCGCGGCAGTGCTGATCCCCGTCTCGGAGCTGTCACGCTCCTACCTGGGTGGTTCCGGCAGCGGCGTGGACCTGATGATCTACGGGCTGCTGATCATGATCGTGGCGCTCGCACGGCCACAGGGGCTGGTCAGCCTCCTCGGCGTGAAGAGCCAGGCGGGAGGTGGCGATGGCCGCGCTGCTTGAGGTCCGCAACGTCAGCAAGCGGTTCGGGGGGGTGCAGGCGAACAGCGATGTCAGCTTCGATGTCCATCGCGGCGAGATCCTGGGCCTGATCGGGCCGAACGGCGCGGGCAAGACCTCGCTGTTCAACTCGATCTCCGGCGAGGTGACGCCAGACAGCGGCGAGATCCGCCTCGACGGGCAGCGCGTCTCCGGGCTGGGGCCGGTGGAATGCACCCGGCGCGGCATCGCCCGCACCTTCCAGGTGGTGCGCTCCTTCGACTCCATGACCGTGCTGGAGAATGTGATGGTGGGCGCCTTCACCCGCCACAGGACGGCGCGGGAGGCCATGGCGGCGGCGGAGCAGGTGCTCGGCTTCGCGGGCCTGCTCGGACGCATGGACACCCCGGCCATTTCTTTGACCCCGCCGGAGAAACGGCGCCTGGAGGTGGCGCGTGCCCTGGCGACGCAGCCTCGCCTCCTGCTTCTGGACGAGATGCTGACCGGGCTCACCCCTGCCGAGGCACAGTCCGGCGTGCAGCTCATCCGTGCGGTGCGGGACCAGGGTGTCACCATCATCATGGTCGAGCATGTGATGGAGGTGCTTCTGCCGCTGATCGACCGCGCCGTGGTGCTGAATCTCGGCAAGGTCCTGCTCACCGGCTCGCCGCAGGAGGTGGTGCGCGATCCGGAGATGATCCGTGCCTATCTGGGGGACCGCTATGCTACGGCTTGAAGGGGTTTCCGCCAGCTACCGGGGCCTCAAGGCCCTGCAGGGCGTCGATCTGGAGGTCGGCCAGGGGGAGGTCGTGGCCGTGGTCGGCGCCAATGGCGCGGGCAAGAGCACCTTGCTGAAAGCCATCGCCGGGCAGGTCACGACCGAGGGGCGGATCGCCTTCCAGGGCGAGAGCCTGCGCCGGATGCCCGCGCATCGCATCGCGCGCCTAGGCGTCAACCTCGTGCCCGAGGGGCGGCGCCTCTTCCCGCGCCTCTCGGTGGAAGACAATCTCCGCCTCGGGGCCTATGCGAAGAGGGGCGATCCGGACCGCTTCAAGCCATTGGAGCTGGTCTTCGAACTCTTCCCCCGCCTGAAGGAACGCCTGCCACAACTGGCCGGTACCCTGTCCGGTGGCGAGCAGCAGATGCTGGCCATCGGCCGTGCCCTGCTGACCCAGCCGAGGCTGCTGATGCTGGACGAACCCAGCCAGGGCATCATGCCGAAGCTGGTGGACGATATCCTGGCTGCGGTGACGCGCATCCGCGCCCTCGGGGTGACGGTGCTGCTGGTGGAGCAGAGGCTGGCCGAGGCTTTGGCCATCGCCGACCGTGCCTATGTGCTGCAGACCGGCCGGATCGTGATGTCCGGCCAGGCTGCGGAGATCGCCGGCAACGCCGATGTGCGGCGTGCCTATCTTGGCATGTGATCAGGATTCCCCCCTTTGTCCTCCCAGCGTCATATCCGGATCGGCATCGATATCGGAGGCACCTTCACCGACCTGCAGATCCTCGATGAGAGGACCGGCGCGCTGCACAGCCTCAAGACCCCGACCACGCCGGAGGACCCCTCCACCGGGCTGATGGCGGGTATCGAGGCGGCGGCGGCGCGCTATGGCTTCGCCCTGGCCGATATCCGCCTGCTGCTGCATGGCACCACCATCGCCACCAATGCGGTGCTGGAACGGCGCCTCGCGCGCGGCGTTCTGCTGACCACGGCGGGTTTCGAGGATGTGCTGGAGATCGGGCGACACACCCGACGCGACATCTATGGGCTGAAGCAGAAGGTGGAGCCGCCGCTGGTGCCGCGCGACCGGCGCCTGGGCGTGGCGGAACGGCTGCGTGGCGATGGCAGCGTGGAGACCGCCCTCGGCGAGGCCGCGATCGGGTCGGTGCTGGAACGCCTCCATGCGCTGGAGCCCGAGGCGATCGCGATCTGCCTGCTCAACGCCCATGTCGATCCGGTGCACGAGCAGCGCCTGTCGGAGCATGTCCGCGCCGCCTTCCCGGACCTGCCGCTCAGTCTTTCCTCCGAGGTCAGCCCGGAGATCCGGGAGTACGAGCGCAGCTCGACCACCGTGCTGAACGCGCTGCTGATGCCGGTGGTGGGCCGCTATATCGGCCGGCTGCGGCAGCGTCTGGCGGAGCGTGCGCCCGGCGCGCGCCTGCTGCTGGTGCAATCGAATGGCGGCGTCTGCTCTCCGGAGATGGCGGCGCGCCAGCCGGTGCGGCTGCTGCTGTCCGGGCCGAGTGGTGGCGCCCTCGCCACCCTGCGTGCGGCCGAGGCATTGGGCCGCCCGAACCTCGTGGGCGGCGACATGGGCGGCACCTCCTACGACATCTGCGTCGTGCAGGGCGGGCAGGTGACGCTGATGACGCAGGGCGAGATCGACGGCCTGCCTGTACGCCTGCCGATGATCGAGATCCGCACCATCGGCTCCGGTGGCGGCTCGCTCGCCGCGGTCGATGCCGGCGGGCGCCTCACGGTCGGGCCGCGCTCCGCGGGCTCCACGCCCGGCCCGGTCTGCTACCGGCGCGGGGGCACGGAACCCGCGGTGACGGACGCGAACATCGTCCTGGGCCGGCTCGACGGGCGCTTCTTCCTGGGCGGCGCCATGGCCCTGGACACGGAGGGCGCGCGCGAGGCCATTGCCGACCGGGTCGCCCGCCCGCTGGGCCTGGGGGCAGAGGAAGCGGCGGAGGGCATGCTCACCGTGGTCAACAATGCCCTGGCCTCCGCAGCACGTCTCAGCCTGTTCGAGAAGGGGCTCGACCCGCGCGACTTCAGCCTGCTTTCCTTCGGTGGTGCCGGCGGTCTGCACGCCATCCCGGTGGCCGAGGAGCTGGGTATCGGCGAGGTGATCTTTCCCGCCGATGCCAGCACCTTCTCCGCCTTCGGCATCCTGCATTCCAACATCGTGCATGACGTGGCACGCAGCCGGGTGATGCCCGCCCTGGCGGAGAGCCTGCCGCGCATCGCCGAGAGCTGCGCCGCGCTGCGCGAACAGGGCGATGCCATGCTGGAGGCGGATGGCGTGCCGGCGGAACAGCGCCGCTTCGCGCTCTCGGCCGATCTGCGCTACCGCGGGCAGGCTTTCGAGCTGGTGGTGCCCTGGGCGGCACTGGGGGATGGCGCGACGCCGGACGAAACCGCGCTGGCGGCGTTGCTGGCCGAATTCCACCGCACGCATGAGCGCCGCTTCTCCTACTGCAATCCGGATGCGCCGGTGGAACTGGTGGCGCTGCGCCTGACCGCCACGGGCATTCTGCCGCGCGCCGAGGCGGTGCGGCGTCCGGGCCTGGGTGCCGATCGTCAGCCCGAGGCGCGGCGGATCTTCCTCGGTGGATGCTGGCAGGAGGCCGCCGTGCACCAGCGCGAGCAAATCACCGGCCCGGTCGAGGGACCTGCGCTGATCGAGGAGGAATACACCACCGCCTTCATCGCCCCCGGCTGGCGCTGCGCCCCGGGACCGGATGGAACCCTGATCGCACGGAGGCTGGAGGCGTGAGCATGCCCCGTCCCATGGAACTCGGACCCGTCGAACTCGAGGTGCTGCGCAACGGCCTGACCGCCGCCGCCGCCGAGATGGACGTGACCGTCTGGCGCACCAGCCGCTCCACCGTGGTACGGGAACTGCTGGACTATTCCACCGCCGTCTTCGACCGTGACGGCTACAACGTGGCGCAATCCGCCCGCATCCCGCAGCACCTGAACTCCATGAGCGCCGGACTGCTCACCGTGGTGCGTGACCACCTGCCTCTGGAGGAATGGGAGGAAGGCGATGTCGTCATCACCAACGATCCCTACTGCGGCGGCCAGCACATCCCAGACATCCTGGCCTTCCGGCCGGTCTTCGCGGAAGGGGCGCGCATCGCCATCGTCGGCACGCTCTGCCACCATCTCGACATGGGTGGCATGGCGGCCGGTTCCTATGCCGCCACGGCGACCGAGATCTTCCAGGAAGGCCTGCGCCTGCCACCCTTGAAGCTCTACCGCCGTGGCGCGCTGAATGGTGATCTGCTGGCGGTGATGCGGCAGAATGTGCGCCAGCCGGAGATCCTCTGGGGCGATCTGCAGGCGCAGATCGCGTCGCTCTCGGTGGGTGAGGGCAACCTTCGCAAGCTCGCCACGCGCTTCGGCGCGAAGGCGGTGGTAGTGGGCTGCGCACAGATCCTGGATGGTTCCGAGCGCGCCATGCGCGCGATGATCGGCCGCATCCCCGATGGCCATTACGAGTTCGAGGATTTCCTCGACGATGACGGCATCACCGACGCGCCGATCCGCATCCATGCCGCCATCACCGTGCGTGGAGAGGAGCTGACGGTCGATCTCTCCGGCTGCGGCCCGCAGGCGCTGGGTCCGGTGAACGCCACCCTGGCCTCGGCCAATTCCGCCGTCTCCTACGCCGTGATGGCGGTGGCCGATGCACCGATCCCGGCCAATGCGGGCTGCTACCGCCCCATCACCGTGATCGCACCGGAAGGCACGATCGTCAGCGCCCGTCACCCCGCACCGGTGGCGAACCGGATCGCGGCCACGCACCGGCTGGCCACCACCCTGCTCGGCGCGCTGCATCAGGCGGTGCCGGAGCGCGTGCCGGCCGCCTATTACGGCGTCAGCTATGTCTGCTCCTTCCAGACGGTGCAGGAGAGTGGCGAGCGCGGCGTGCTGGTGGAGATCGAGGTCGGTGGCAGCGGCGCGCATCCGGAGGGCGACGGGCTGAGCGCCTTCACCTTCGGCATGCACAACAACTCCAACATCCCGGCCGAGATGATCGAGAGCGAACTGCCGCTGACGATCATGCGCTACGGCCTGCTGCCCGGCTCCGGTGGGGCAGGGCGGTACCGCGGTGGTCTCGGGCTGGTGCGCGAATGGCGCATCGATGCGCGAGAGGCCGTCTTCACCGCCAATGCCGAGCGCTTCCGCTTCCGACCCTACGGGTTGGCCGGGGGTGAGCCGGGCAGCGCCGGGCGTCTCGTGCTGATGCGGGACGGTGAGGTGCGGAGCCTGGGCTCCAAGGTGAACAACCTCCGCCTGCGCCAGGGCGATGTGATCCGGCTGGAAACCTCGGGCGGCGGCGGCTTTGGCCCGCCGGAGAAGCGGGCGCCGGAAGCGCAGGAACGTGACCGCGTCCTGGGCTACGTTCCGGCCTGACGGCACCACACTGCCATCGCCCTCCCGACGGACAGGAACTTCTGCCGCGCCTGGCTTTCATCCAGTCCGGACGATCACGTGGCTGGGCGGAAGACGATACAGACCGGGCTGCCGGTGCGCGCGGCCAGTCCATCGGCGGTCAACTGGCCAGTGCGGGCATCGATGCGAAAGCGCTGAATGGTATCGTCGTCCTCGTTGGCGACGAACAGGAAGCGCCCGTCCGGGGAGAGCGTGAAGAAGCGCGGCGTCCGCCCGCCGGATGGTGCCCACTGCACCGGCGTCAGCCGCCCCGTGCCTTCGTCCACCGCGAAGGCGGCGATGGTATCGGAGCCCCGGTTGGAGGCGTAGACGAAGCGCCCATCGGCGGAAATGGCGATCTCGGCCGCGCGGCTGTTGCCGGTGAAGGTGTCGGGGAGGGAGGACACCACCTGGACAGGCTCAAGCGCCCCGGTCTCGCTGCTGTAGCGATAGGCCGTGACGGTGGAGTCCAGCTCGTTCACCACATAGGCGAAGCCCGCACGGGGATGCAGCACCACATGGCGCGGCCCGGATGTTTCGCGCGCCGGCACCGAGCCCTGTTCGCTGGCCACCAGCTTCCCGGCATCCGCATCCAGGCGGAAGGTGAAGACCCGGTCCAAACCCTTGTCGGGCACGAGAATGAATCGGCCCTGGCGGTCGAACTCCACCTGGTGCGGCTTGGCGAAGGGCTGCTCCACCCGGTGCGGGCCGATCTTGCCGGTCAGCGTGACGAGGTCCCGGACCGGGCCGATCGCCCCTTCCTCCGGATCGATCGGCAGCAGGGCCAGGGTGGAAGTGATGTGGTTGGCGATCACCAGGAAGCGGTTGGTGGGATCGACCGCGAGGTGGACGGGGTTCTTCCCCTCCGTGGACTGGCGGTTGATGAGGCTCAGCCGGCCATTCCCCGGGTCGATGCGGAAGGCGCTGACCTCCGTGCTGTCGCCATGCACGGTGTAGAGGAAGCGCCCTTGCCGGTCGAAGCAGAGGAAGGACGGGTTCAGCAGGTCACCGACAAGCTGCTCATGGGTCCAGGCACCGGTTTCCGCATCCACGCGGTAGAGGCTGATGCCATCGCCGCGCGCATTCCGCTCCCGCGTCGTGCGGCAGCCGACATAGGCGTGGAAACTCTTGCTGGTGCTGGGCATCGCGGAAATGTCCTTGCTGGAAGTGGGCGACGCGGCGTGGCCGGAGGCAGCCGCCACGGCGGAGGTGGCGAGGGCGGCCAGGATGGTGCGGCGAGGATGCGGGGTCATCATGCGATCCTCAACGATGCTGGCCAGCGGCCTGCAGGATGGGCGCGGCTTGCTCGCCCCGCTCCGGCCGCAGCCGCATGGCCATCATCATGGCGAAGGACACGAACAGCAGCGCTGCCAGGAAGTAGAGCCCGGCCAGCGCCGATCCGGTGCTGTCCTTCACCAGCCCGATGACATAGGGGCCGACGAAGCCGCCGAGATTGCCGATGCTGTTGATCACCGCAATGGAGATAGCCGCCGTGGAGCGCGTCAGGAAGAGGTTCGGCACCGCCCAGAAAGGCGACTTGAAGGCGTAGAGCCCCGTCATGGCCAGGGTGATCATCGCCATGGCCAGCGCCGCCTGCTGGAACACCGCGGCGGCCAGCAGGCAGGCCCCCGCCAGCAGCAGCGGCAGGGCCGAATGCAGCTTGCGTTCCGCGCGGCGGTCGGAGGATCGCGACCACAGCACCATGCCGATGGTGGCGACGGCATAGGGCAGCATGGCGACCAGCCCGACCTGCGTATTGGTCAGCGTGCCCGAGAAGCCCCTGATGATCTGCGGCATCCAGTAGCCCACGCCCAGGCTGCCGCACTGATAGACGAAGTAGATGGCGGCCAGCAGCAGGACCTTCGGGTTCCGCATGGCGTCCCAGACGCCCAGATGCTGCACGCCTTCGCGCCGGGCATTGTCCCGCGCCAGCTCGCCGGTCAGCCACGCCTTCTCCTGCTCATCCAGCCACCGCGCCTGCTCGGGCCGGTCGGTGAGGAACAGGAAGACCGCGATGCCGCCGAGGATGGCCGGCCCGCCTTCCAGAAGGATCATCCAGCGCCAGCCGGACAGTCCCAGGCCATGGACATTGTCCATGATCCAGGTGCTGAGCGGAGCCCCGACCAGATAGGAGACGGGAATGGCGGAGGTGAACCAGGCAACGGTGGTCGCGCGCTCCTTCGCCCGGAACCAGTAGGTCAGGTAGACGATGATGCCGGGAAAGAAGCCGGCCTCGGCAACGCCCAGCAGGAAACGCAGCACGTAGAGCTGCGTGGCGGTCTGCACAAAGGCGGTCAGGCAGGCGATGATGCCCCAGGTAACCAGGATGCGCGCGATCCAGATCCTGGCACCGAAGCGCGTCAGCATGGCGTTGCTGGGCACCTCGAACAGGAAATAGCCGATGAAGAAGATGCCCGAGGCAAACCCGAAGGCTTCGCTGGTCAGCGCCAGTTCCCGGTTCATCTCCAGCGCCGCGTAGCCGATATTGGCGCGATCCAGATAGGAGATGATGTAGAGCACGAAGCAGAAGGGAACGATGCGCCAGAAGACCTTGCGCGTCGTGCGGGTCTCGATGGCGGCCGGGGAGGGGGTTTTCATGGCGATGCTTCCGAATGAGCGTTGCATCAGTTCGCGGTGGTGCCGCGATCCTCGATGATCCGGGTGGATTCCGTGGTCCCGGCAGCCAGGCCGGCATCGGCGAGCACGGCGGCTGCCGCGCCAGCCGGAAGGTGGCATCGTCGCATCATGGTTCTTGTCCGTTCCCTGGATGGCCGGTCCGTGCCGGCGGTTGTTCAGGCGATGGCGGGATGTGCCTCGCGGCTGCGGGCCAGGGCCTGGCGCAGGATCAGCGGGATCATGCCGCCCGCCTGCACCAGCCGGACCTCGCGCGCCGTTTCCAGCAGGGCCGTGGCCGTCGTGGAGATCTCCTCGCCACCGGCACGTCGCAGCACCACCGGCACTGGCGCACGAGGCACGAGGGCGCCGGGGTTCCAGGCGATCTCGATGGTGTCGCCGGGTTGCAGGGCCAGTGCCTCCGGCTTCCAGCTTGCCGGCAGCGCCAGCGGCAGCACGCCCATGCCGACGAGGTTGGCGCGGTGGATGCGTTCGAAGCTGTTGGCCAGCACGGCGCGCGCGCCCAGCAACTGCGCCCCCTTGGCGGCCCAGTCACGGGAGGAGCCGGTGCCGTAGCGCTCGCCCGCCAGGATCACCACCGGCAACCCGGCCTCGGCATAGCGCATGGCGGCCTGCCAGGCCGGCAGCACCTCGCCCGTCGGCGCGAAGACCGTGAGCCCGGCTTTGTGGCCGGCGCCCAGGAAGTTGGTCACCGTCCTGTTGGTGAAGAGGCCCCGCAGCATGACCTCCCAATTGCCCCGGCGGGAGGCATAGACATTGAGGTCGCGCGGGTCCTCGCCGCGCTCGACCAGCCATCCGGCGGCGTCGCTGCGCATGGGAATGGCACCGGCCGGAGAGATGTGGTCGGTGGTGATGTCGTCGCCCAGGACCAGCAGCGGATGCGCCCGCATCCGGCCTGACTCCTGGACCTCCGGGCCAAAATTCACGAAGGGCGGCGGCCGGAGGTAGGTCGAGGCCGGGTTCCAGGGAAAGCGCGGCGTCGTCGGTGCCTGCAGTGCCGCCCAGACGGGGGAGCGGTCGGCCGCCTCTCCGGCGAGGGCGATATCGGTCGGGTCGGTCCCGGCGGCCACCCCCGCCTCGATCTCGGCCGAGCGTGGCCAGAGGTCGCTCAGATGCACCGGGCGCCCCCCCGCATCGGTGCCCAGAGGGTCCCGGGTGATGTCGAACCCGGCCCGGCCGGCGATGGCATAGGCCACCACCAGCGGCGGCGATGCCAGCAGGGCGGATTCGATCTGCGGATGCACGCGCCCCGGGAAATTGCGGTTGCCCGACAGCACGGCAACGGGCTTCAGCCCCCGTGTCTCGACGGCCTCCGCCACTGCCGGCAGCAGCGGCCCGGAATTGCCGATGCAGGTGGCACAGCCGTAGCCGGCGATGCCGAAGCCCATGGCCTCCAGGTCGCCCAGCAGCCCGGCCCTGCGCAGCCGCCGCTCGGCGGCCGGCGAACCGGGGGTGAGCGAGGTCTTGACCCAGCCGGGCACGCGCAGCCCCAGCGCCCGCGCCCGGCGCGCCACCAGCCCGGCCGCGACGAGCAGGCCGAAATCGGAGGTGTTGGTGCAGGAGGTGATGGCGGCGATCGCCACCGCATCGGCCGGCATGCCCGCCACGGGAGCGCCGTCCGGAGAGGTCCCGGCTTCGGTCAGCGCAGCCGCCACCCGGGACGGGTCCAGCCGGTCCTGCGGCCGGCGCGGCCCGGCGACCGAGGGGCGCAGTGCCGACAGGTCAAGGTCCAGCACATGGGTGTAGCGGGGCTCGTTCGCCGGGTCGTACCAGAGCCCCTGCGCCCTGGCATAAGCTTCCACCAGTTCGGCCTGGGCCGCGTCGCGGCCGGTCGAGCGCAGGTAGTCGAGCGTGTGCCCGTCGATCGGGAACATGCCCGTGGTGGCGCCGTATTCGGGGGCCATGTTCGACACCACGGCGCGCTGGCTGGCCGTGAGGGTTCCGATGCCCGGCCCGAAGAACTCCACGAACTCGCCGGCGACGCCCGCCTTGCGCAGAAGCTGCGTCACGGCCAGGGCAAGGTCGGTGGCGAAGCTGCCCTCGGGCAGCCTTCCGGTCAGGCGCACGCCGTACACCTCCGGCACCCGGAGCGAGACGGGCACGCCGAACATCACCCCTTCGGCCTCGATGCCGCCGACGCCCCAGCCCAGGACGCCAATGCCGTTGATCATCGGCGTGTGGCTGTCCGTGCCCACCAGCGTGTCCGGTACGGCCCAGAGCACGCCATCCCGCCGCTCGGTAGCCACCACCGTGGCCAGGCGCTCCAGGTTGATCGTGTGCATGATGCCGGTGCCGGGCGGGAACACGCGGAAGCCGCTGACGCTGGCGGCCGCCCATTTCATGAAGCGGTAGCGCTCGGCATTGCGGACCATCTCATTGGCCATGTTCACGCCCAGCGCGTCCGGGCGCGCGGAGACGTCCACCGGCAGGGAATGGTCCGTCGAGGTCGCGACCGGCACGGCGGGATTCAGCAGCGCCGGATCGCCCCCCGCTTCCGCCAGCGTGTCACGCATCGCGGCGATATCGACCAGGGCCGGGCCGCAGGTGGTGTCGTGCATCAGGATGCGGAGCGGCGCGAAGGGGATCTCGGCCTCGGACCGGCCGGTGGCGAGCCAGGCCAGCAGGGCGTGCCGGCCGGCCTCCCTGGTGTCCGGCTCGGGCTGGCGCAGCACGTTTTCCAGCAGGATGCGGTGGCACCAGGGGAGGCGCATGAGGACCTCCCGGCCGCCTGCCGCACCTGGCAGGTCGATGGCTCGGCGCTCGCCGAAGGAGCCCTGGAGCGTGAACCAGGAAGGGCGAATGGCGGTCGGCATCGGAAACGTTCCATGACCTCTTAGCGAGCGGAGGTCGTGTATCATATCAAAATATCAAACCGCAAGGGAATTTTGCATAATATACTCATATAGAACTGATTGCCCGCCCCGTTGCCTGCCCGTGGAACACCACCTGAGCCCGCCCGGAAACGGGAAGTGGGCCGTCAGGCGAGGCGGCCTGCCGTCCGAGAGATCGCCCGATGAAGACCATGCCGATTTTGTGCACTCCCCCCGCCTTCCCCCAGCGGCTGCTCCCCGGGAAGGATGGCTTTCGGACCATCATGGGTTGGTCCGGAGCCTGGGAGCAGGAGTGAGAAGATGGACATCACGCGCGCGGGGACGCAGCCTTCCGGCAAGGGGCCGGCCGATTGGTTCACCGGCACTGTCCGCATCGATCCGCTGTTCAGCCCGCCCGATCCGGCCCGGGTCGCCGGTGCCCTGGTGACCTTCGAACCGGGCGCCCGCACGGCGTGGCATACGCATCCGCTCGGCCAGACGCTGATCGTCACCGCGGGCTGCGGATGGGTGCAGCGCGAGGGCGGCCCGGTGGAGGAGATCCGACCCGGCGACGTGGTCTGGTTTCCGCCCGGCGAGAAGCACTGGCATGGCGCCACGGCGGCCACGGCCATGAGTCACATCGCCATTCAGGAAAAGCTCAACGGCTCCCCCGTGGACTGGCTGGAACAGGTGACCGACGAGCAATACCGCCGCTGAGGCTGACCACCGGGCGATCCGCCCGCCGCCGATCAGGGATGTGGCGGACGGAATCCGCGACCTCGCGCAGGGTGATGATGGTGCGGAAGGCTCTGACATTCGGGTCGTCGTGGAACACCTCGCGCGTGAAGCGCTCATAGGCTTCCATGCTGCCGACCCGCAGCAGCAGCACGAAGTCGGCTTCGCCCGTGACGTACCAGGCGCCCTGGACCTCGCTCCGGGTCCGCAGCTTCCGCTCGAAGGCATCCAGCTCCCTGGTCCCCTCCCGTTCCAGCGAAACCAGGACATGGATCGTCAGGGGCGTCCCGAGCACCGCAGGGTGGACCACGGAAACATCGGCGATGATGACCCCGGTCTTCCTCAGGTTCCGGAGGCGCCGCAGCACGGCGCTTTCGGAAAGGCCCACCTGCTCGGCCAGGATTCGGGCGGGGGTCTGGTTGTTCACCCGGAGCCGTTCCAGCAGGGCGCGATCGAACCGGTCCAGATCGGCGTTTTCCATCGGCAATGTCCGGCTATCGACGGATTCCGTCATAGGCCACCCTGATTTCGCCGCCAATCGTCACTCATGGGCGGATAGGCTGCCCCCATGGACACCCCTGCGGAAACCCGGCCCATGGCCGCCGATATCGCCACCGGACTGTGCCGCCTCTCGCCAGACTACGCGGCCACACCGCTGCTCGACCTGCCGCGCCTCGCGGCGCGCCTGGGGGTGAAACAGGTCCTGGCCAAGGATGAAGGGCGCCGGATGCTGGGCAGCTTCAAGTCGCTCGGAGGCACCTATGCCGGGCTCCGCGCGCTGGCGCGGGCTGCGGGGACGGAGGTTGCCGATCTGATCGCGTCCCGTCCGGCGGGGCAGCCCGCCCTGATCTGCGCGAGCGACGGCAACCATGGCCTGGCCGTCGCGGCGGCGGCGCGCTTCGCCGGCGCCCACGCCCGTGTGTATCTGCACGCCGGCGTCCCGCAGTCCCGCGCGCGCCGCATCGAAGCGCAGGGTGCCGATATCGTGTGGGTGGACGGCACTTACGATGACGCCGTGGATGCCGCGGCCCAGGCAGCGCGCTCCGGGGCAGGCATCCTGGTCGCGGACACGACCGACGATCCGGATGACCCCGTGGTGCGGGATGTGATGGCAGGCTACGGCGTCATGGCGGCCGAGATCCGTGAACAGGTCGAGGCGGCCGGTCACGAGCGGCCCACGCATCTCTTCGTGCAGGCCGGCGTGGGCGGTCTGGCGGCCGCCATGGCGGAAGGGCTGGGCGGCTGGATCGCCGCACCGGGCGCCATCATCGTGGTGGAGCCAGAGACGGCGCCCGCCGTGGCGGCGGCCCTCGCCGCCGGGCGCACCGTCCGCGTGGAGGGCGAGCTGGAGACCACTGCGGGGATGTTGTCCTGTGGCGAGGCCAGCGCCCCCGCTCTGAAGGTGCTGCGTCGCCACAAGGTTCGGGCGGTCACCGTGCCGGAAAGCACGCTGGATGAAGCGCCCGCCCTTCTTCAATCCTGCGGCGGCCCGCGCACGACACCATCCGGCGGCGCGGGCCTGGCGGGCGCCATGACGGCCAATGGCGGACCGATGGCATTGAGCGCCGATGCCCGCATCCTGATCCTGATCACCGAGGCGGAGGTCGAAGGCGTGGGCTGACCGCGCCGGGCCATTGCCTGTCATGAGCGCGCCGCTCGCGCAGGGCCGTAGCAAGCCGCCGATCGGCGCGGAGGAAAGGAACGGCGATGAGGGACGAGGCATTCTGGGCCGGGTTGCGCGAATGGCGCCGGGACTTCCACGCTCATCCGGAGTTCGGCTTCGAGGAGCACCGGACCAGCCGCCTGGTGGCGGAGCGGCTGCGCTCCTTTGGCTTCACCGAGGTTGCCGAAGGCGTCGGTGGCACCGGCGTGGTGGCGACGCTGACACGCGGCGGCGGCAACCGTTCCATCGCGCTGCGGGCCGATATGGACGCGCTCCGCATTCCGGAGCAGGGCAGCCGGCCCCACCGCTCGCGGGTGCCGGGTGTGATGCATGCCTGCGGGCATGACGGGCACACCACCATGCTGCTCGGCGCGGCAAGGGTCCTCGCCGCCGAGGGCGGCTTCGACGGCACCGTCCGCTTCATCTTCCAGCCCGCCGAGGAGTGGGGGAAAGGGGCGCTCGCCATGCTGGACGACGGCCTCGTGGAGCGCTTTCCGTTCGAGGAGATCTATGGCCTCCACAACATGCCGGGCCTGCCGGTGGGCGAATTCCGCACCCGGGCCGGGCCGGTCATGTCGGCCGAGGACAATTTCGAGATCGTCCTGCGTGGCCTGGGTGGCCACGCCTCACGGCCCCAGGGCGGGCGCGAGGTCCTGGTGGCTGCCTGCGCCCTGGTCATGAACCTCCAGACTATCGTCTCCCGCCGCGTGGCACCGACCGACACGGCCGTGGTCTCGGTCACCGAGTTGCTGACGGACGGCACCCGCAACGCCCTGCCCGGCAAGGCCCGCATCCTGGGCGATGCGAGGAGCTTCCGTCCAGAGGTCAGCGCCATGATCGAGACGGAGATGCGCCGCATTGCCGCCGGAACCGCCGCCGGCTACGACTTGGTCTGCGACGTGACCTATACGCGCGAGTTCGTGCCCACGATCAACGATCCCGCCGCCACGGCGGCCGCCCTGGCCGCGGCCCGGACGGTGCTCGGGGCCGGGAATGTCGGCGAGGCGGAGGAACCCCACACCGGTTCCGAGGACTTTGCCCGCCTCCTCCGGCACGCCCCGGGCTGCTTCGCCTTCATCGGCAATGGGGAAAGCTCGAAGCCTCTCCATAACCCCGAATTCGACTTCAACGACGACGCCCTGCCGCACGGCACGAACTTCTTCGTCCAGATCGTGCGGGACCGCCTGCCGCTCCGGGATTCCCAGTCATGACCGACCTCCGCATCGACGCCGAACGCCTGCTTGGGCACCTCCAGGCCCTGGGCGATCTCGGGAGGAGCACTGACGGGAAACGCACCCGCCTCGCCGCCTCGGATGCCGACCGGGCCGGGCGCGATGCCGTGACCCGGTGGATGCGTGAGGCGGGCCTGGAGGTCATGGTGGACCGTATCGGGAACCTGTTCGGCCTCTGGCAGGCCGGGGATGAGGGCGCGGCGCCGCTGATGCTGGGTTCTCATATCGATACGGTGATCGACGCCGGGATCTATGACGGCTGCTACGGTGTGCTGGCCGGGCTGGAGGTGGTCCGGACGCTCAGGGAGGCCGGCCTGTCGCCCCGGCGGCCCATCGCGGTCGCGGCCTTCACCAACGAGGAAGGCGTGCGATACGCGCCCGACATGATGGGCTCCCTGGTCTATGCGGGCGGCCTCGGTGTGGAGGAGGCCCTCGCCACCATCGGCACGGATGGCACGGTGCTGGGCGAGGAACTGGCCCGCATCGGCTATGCCGGACCGCAGGAGCCCGGCTTCCTTCGTCCCCACGCCTATCTGGAGCTCCATATCGAGCAGGGGCCCGTGCTGGAGCGTGAAGGCGTTCCGGTCGGCGCGGTCGAGAACCTGCAGGGCATTTCCTGGCAGCGGGTGGTGATCGAGGGGGAGGCCAACCATGCGGGCACCACGCCGATGTCCATGCGCCGTGACGCGGGCCAGGCGGCCGCCCGGGTCGTGACCTTCCTGCGGGACCGGGTGTCCCGCGCCAACGCGCCCACGGTCGCGACGGTGGGCTGCATGGCCTTCGAGCCGAACGCGATCAACGTCATCCCCTCCCGGGCCTCCTTCACCGTCGACCTGCGCGATCCGGACGAGGAGAGGCTGCTGGCGGAAGAGGAAGCCCTCGCAGGCTACCTGGATGAGCTGGCGCGGGCCGAGGGGGTCGGGATTTCCGTCGAGCGTCTGGCCCGCTTCGCGCCCGTCACCTTCGACCCTGCCATCGTGGCGGCCGTCGAGGAAGTGGCGGCCAGGCATGGGCTGCGCTCCCGGCGGATGACCTCGGGCGCCGGGCACGATGCGCAGATGATGGCCCGCATCTGCCCCGCCGCGATGATCTTCGTGCCCAGCGCCGGCGGCATCAGCCACAACCCGCGGGAGCACACCCCCGCAGACGACCTGATCGCCGGTGCGAACGTGCTGCTGGGGGTCGTCCGCAAGCTCTCGGGCATCGGGTGACAGGAACCTACTGGGACTTCACGATCCCTGTGAAGCCCGCGAATGCCAGGAGGCCCAGGCCGAAGCCCACGATCATCTGGACATACTCGAAGAGCTTCCCGACATAGCCGAGGCTGTAGCGTGTATCGGGCGACCAGTAGTTGCGCTGCCCCGCTTCCAGGCCCGGAATCAGCGCTTCCAGCGAGTACATCCATTTGTTGAATTTCGGGAAGGACGAGGCCTCGGGCTGTGCCAGGAAACAGTCCAGCTGGGATTGCCGCGGGGCGGCGAGACCGTCCCGCTCCTGACCCAGCGAAACCAGCGTCACCTGCCGCCCCACAGGCTCACCGCACAGTACCCATTCCGGCGAGCGCAGGAACACGGCGACATTGGGCCGCATCTCCCCTTCCATCTGGATCATGGCCAGCAATCCCGCCCCGGCCAGCCAGAACAGAAGCAGCCAGACGAAGGCCATCAGGGGTTGCAGCCCGTAGCCGACGGTGAACCAGAGAAGCGTGTCCATGATGGCCAGCCCGGCACGGGTCGAGGGCCACTTGGCACGGGCGCGGCGCGCGCGGCGTTGCAGGCGCTCCTTCTCGTACAGGACGGTGCGGGCTTCCTC